>JAUUMM010000042.1:0-18027 GCA_030839365.1 Collinsella sp. | reverse complement strand
ACTTGCAGCGACGGACCTCAGGACACTCTTACACCACGTCTGCGCGCGCGACCACATATGTCCAAGTACTTAGCCGATAAACGTCTGCAATTCTTCCGCCGTAGGACACCTGACGTCTAAATCGATTTCTGAAGGCATGAAATCGCTGTTACTAAATCGGTAACAGTACTCATATTTGCCATTTTTTGCCCATGGTCCATCGGAAGATGCCGGGATCCGCACCCTGTCGGGTTCGAATCCCGGCGTTGGGGAAGAAAAAAGCCCGTCACCGAATTGGTAACGGGCTTCAGATTTCAAATGGTGCCCCCAGCGGGATTCGAACCCGCGATATCCACCTTGAAAGGGTGGCGTCCTTGGCCGCTAGACGATGGGGACAGCGGGAAAGAGTATAGCAGACTTTTTTAGCCGTTCACATATCGTTGGCAAACTGAAAAACCACCACATAGGAGCTGGCTCTCTATCCCGATCATCAAACATCTCAACCTGTAACATCTGGGCTGATAAATCGGCTCTATGTGTTACAGATCGAGACAAAAGGCAGGCGTCGGGACGAACATCTCATTCTGTAACAGTAAGACGACTTTTAACGGTCTAGATGTTACAGATTGAGACAAACCGCTGGGACGGGTCAAAACCACCACAAAGGTGCCTGTCCCCTTTGTGGTGGTGAGGTGCTAGGGGAGGAGCTTCATGGCGGCGTCGTGGGCGGCGTGCTCGTAGGTGTCGTCGAGGGGCTTGAGCGGCAGCAGGGCGGCGGCCTGTGCATCGCCACGGCGCTCGAGGGCATGGGCGATCAACCAGTCGGCGAGCTCGGGGTTCTTGGGCAGTGCCGGTCCGTGCAGGTACGTGCCGATGACGCCCTTGTAGATGAGACCCTCAAAGCCATCGTCGCCGTTGTTGCCGGTGCCCGTGACGACGGACGTTCCGAGCGGCGTGGCATCTGCGTCGAGCAGAGTGCGGCCACCGTGGTTCTCGAATCCCACAAAGGGCTCAGGTGCCAGATCGGTTTTGACGGCTACGTTGCCGATCAGGCGGTCGGAGCCGCGTACGGTTTCGGCGGCAATGACGCCCAGGCCCTCAATGCGATCGTCGCCCATGTAGTACGAACGGCCGAGCAGCTGATAGCTGCCACAGATGGCAAGCAGTGTGCCGCCGTCCTCAACATAGGCCGCGACCTTGTCTTTTTGGGCGAGCAGCTCGTGTGCCACGGCTTGCTGGTCGCGGTCGGAGCCGCCACCCATCATGACGATATCGGCATCGGTGAGATCGAGTGACTCGCCCATACGGACCTCGTCCACGCGCACGGGAATGCCACGCCAGGCGCAGCGGCGCTCGAGGGCGATGACGTTGCCGCCGTCGCCGTAGAGGTTAAGGGCATCGGGATACAGGTAGACGATGCGCAGCGGGCGCGAAAGCTCGACTGGCGCGATGCTGACAGGAAGAGCGCTGCCGTCGGCACGGGCTACGGCGCGCCCGGCAACAGCGTCGGCGGTGGCGCCTTTCAGCCCGTCGAGCTCCTTGACCAGCGGCGGGAAGGCCGTGTAGTTGGCGACGGCGTAGAAGGTGTCATCGGCGGCCTCGTCTGCCACGGCGCCAATTGCCTGCGCGACGTCCGAGATAATCGCGGCATCGATGCCGGCGTACTTGAGGCGCACCTGCATGTCGTGCGCGCGCGTGCCTCCGGCAAAGGCGACAAGACCCGGCGTGTCGGCGATGCGCTCAAAGTCGACGTCGTAGATCCACGATACATCGTGGCCGTCGGCATCGTTATCGTTGAGGAAGAAAGCGCAGAGTCTGCCGCCTGCCGTCTTGATGGACTGGATTTGTCGATCGAAGCCTACGGGATTCTTAGCCAGGTTGGCCTCGACGGTGCGGCCGGCGATATCCCAGCGGCCCATGCGTCCGCCGGCGGGGACGTAGGCATCGAGCGTGGGCTGCAGGTGCGCCGTATTCACGCCTAACTCATGTGCGGCAAAGAATGCAGCGGCAACGTTGTAGACCATGTACAGGCCGTTGTAACGCGTGACGATGTGTGCGGCTGGCGCGCTGGAATCAGATCCAAACACCAGGTCAAAACCATAGCCGTCGCAGCCGAGCTCCACGCCCGTCACGCGACGGACAAGCGCAGGGCGGGCCCAGCCGCACGAGGGGCAATGGTAGGCGCCGAGCTGGCCGTATTGCACGTAGTCATACTCCAGCGGCGCGTTGCACTGTGAGCAAAAACGTGAGTCGCTAATACGGTCGGACTCGGTGTTGGTGGCGCCGTCGATGCCAAAGGCAATACTCGCGTTGGGAACGCGCGCGGCAATCGAGGCGCACAGCGGGTCGTCGGCGTTGTAGATAAGCGTTGTTGTCGGCGAGAGCTCCAACGCATGGGCGATGACCTCCTGGGTGTGATCGATCTCGCCATAGCGATCCAGCTGGTCGCGGAACAGGTTGAGCAGCACAAAGTACGTCGGCTTGAGCTTGGGCAGAACGCGCACGGTGTAGAGCTCATCGCATTCAAAAACGCCCACGCGCTTGCCGCTGTCAGCGTGCTTAAGGCCGCCGCGGGCCTCGAGCAGAGCACCTACCACACCAGGCTCCATATTGTTGCCGGCACGGTTGCACACCACGGTAGCACCGCTGGCAGCAACGGCATCGGCGATGAGGTTGGAGGTGGTGGTCTTGCCATTAGTGCCGGTGATCACCACGCTGCGGTCGACCAGGCTCGCGAGGTCGCTTAGCAGCTCGGGGTCGATTTTCATGGCGATGCGGCCGGGGAGTACGCCGCCCTGGCGCTTAAGGACGGAGCGCAGCCCCCAGCGAGCGAAATCGCTCGAGGTGCAGGCAAGAGATGAGCGGAGGTTCATGAAACCGTTCCTAACGTAAACGACATGGTCGGGTCGAGTGCGTCACTAAAAACCGTAGCGGCGCGCAAATTCCTGGGCAAGCTGCGACACGTCTTCGCAGGCATTGGCCCAGGGGGCAAAGTCGGGAGTGTCCGAGATAATACCGTCCGCTTCCCAAACGGCCTGGTGCGAAAGATCCCAGGGGTCGTGCGGTTCGGGCCGGCAGGGAAGGTACGGCGTCTGATACATGGGGTTCAGCAAAAAGAACGCGCCGCCCTCGCAGCGGTTGGCAAACTCGCGCAGCGCGCGTGTCGCCGGGCGCATCTTGTTCGTTTTGAACAGCAGAATCGTGCGGGCGAGCAGATACCAAGGAGAGTTCTCGAGCGCGTCAGCCCCGATCTCTTCCTCGAGTTGGTGGGCCAGGGCAAAAAAGCCGTCCTGGTCTTCCAGGCGAGCGAGGACGAGCAACACGGTGCCTGCGGCTCGGGTGGGATAGCCTTCTGCTTTAAGGACGCGGCGGGCGTAGTTGGCGGCAGCACGGTAGCGAGCGCTCGCCATACATAGCTGCGAGATGGCCTCGAGTGTATGAAGCCACCCGATAAGAGCCGGCTCGCTCACGGTAAGGTCTGCTGCAGTGACACCGTCGGCCAAAACATTATTGGCCCAGTAGTGCGGGGCTTCCATGTCGAACCCGGGCACGCTTTGCTGCAGGTAATCGGCCGTGGTCGCCTCGAGCTTCATCAGGTCGCCCAGGCAGGCGTCAACGGGCGTGTCGGCCAGGATGATGGCGAGCAGCTGGGCATCGAGGACATGCGCATCGACGCGGACGATCTTGAGCAGTTCATCACGCATATCGTCGAACAGGCGGTTGCGCGTCTGCTCAAACTCCTCGTCGCTGCCCATGTCCTCGATGCGATGGAGCTCGTCGAGCAGGTGGCGATGAACACCGGCATAGGACAGCAGCGCTTGGGCATGCTCGGACTGCGCATACTTTTGAGGATTCGCGCTAATGTCGTTATGGACAAGCTCGCGTGCTGCATCGGTGAGCTCGGGGTGCGACGCCAGATAGGTGCGCTCCAGGTAGGCGGGGATGTAGACGCTCGGATCCATTAGAGGTCCCCTCCCTTAAATGGAAGTCCCTGCTCGGCTGCGCGCAGGATGCGCTCGTCGATCTGGGAACGCACGATATCGTTGGTGGCGACCCAGGCGGCAAAGCTGGCGTTGTCGGGGGCGCCCAGGCCCTCCTGCAGTACCGGCGTCGCCTCGGACAGCGCAAGGACAAGTTCGTCGGTGGAGCCCACACCCACGTTGACGCGGGCATAGACGCCATCGGGAAACTCGGTTTGGAAGTAGAGTGCTTCGGCCGCGTGCGGGCATGAGCGCACCAGGATGCGCAGGTAGTGCTCGGCGCCCTCGTAATCCAGCTCGCGCCAGGCTGCGCTCATCAGTGCGATGAGCGTCCACGGGTCCAGGTCGCGCTCCGCATCTTTGGGACGGCGGCGCAGCGGCGCGTTGGCAAGATAGGGCACGGAGTGGGCGGAACGAAAACGCTTGAGCTCCTCGGCAGGGTATTCGAGCTTTGCCATGGCAAGCATCGCAGTATGGCGGACGCCGGCGGGGTCGTTGGGCGCAAAGTCCAGGCTGCGATTCGCGGCATCCAGCGACATGCGGTAGCGGCCGCTAATGAGCGCGCGCGATGCCAAGGCGGCAAGCCAGCGCAGGTAGGGACGGCGGGTCAGGTCGCCTGCGGCCTCACGTTCGTAGGGGTCCTGCGCCGAGGCAATCTTGAGCGCCAGATCGTGCTCCACCTCGTCGCACTTGGAAACCAGATACTGTACGTATTCCTCGTTGGATTCGGCGGTGAGCGCCGTCAGCATGCGCTGGGCATCCCAGTTGGCCGGATCGAGCGCGGCTGCCTCGCGAAGCATGTTCTCGGCTGCGGCTTCTTCTTGCTCTGCCTGGGCGTCGTCGGGGATAAAGGGGATGCGGTAGTCGACAGCCTCGACGACCTTGGCAATGAGGTGCCCGGCGCGGTCGCGATCGTGCACGATGAGCGGCGCGGGGTTGCGGGTGAATTGCTCCATCAGACGCTCGACGGCGGGGCCGTCAGTGAGCGGGATATTGTCGCGGCGCAAGGCCTCAAGAACGAGGCGATGGCAATCCTCTTGAATGGGATCGAATGCCATGGGGCCTCCTTTGCTGCGGTTAGGGTTCAAATGTCTCTATATAAAGTTCTAGTTTACCCGCATGTGGCACACCGGGGGGTGCCGCACTTGGACTTGCACCTTTGCACCACGAAGACGGATGTCGCACAAATGTCGGCACCTCGGTTGCGCGGGTGGTATCACAGTGCCGTAAACGGTCGATTTTTGGCGGCGAACGGGGCACATTTTGGAGGGGCACAGCCCTGCCCGGAATATGTAGTCAACCCTGATAAAACGTTTGCCCAGCTTGGGAGTATGAATGCCCCACAAGGGTCTTCAGGGATAGAAAAAACGTTTCATCATTATCGGCTTTAGGTGAATAACTGACCAACCAGAACGGTAAAATATTGTTTGTCTGAGCGTTGAGACGTTCAGACATCGCGCATTGTCATCGCCGGCAACGCGCAAAACGGTCCTAACGGAGCCAATCGGGTGCTCCGTTATATACGCAAGTCTAAGAGGGGCTTGTTTAGGAGGCACAGTATGGGACGTTTTACCAATCCTCGCGATCTGTACTTTGGTGAGGGCGCTCGCCACGAGGTGAAGAACCTCAAGGGCAAGAAGGCCATCATCGTTTCTGGCGGCAGCTCTATGCGCCGCGGCGGGTTCCTGCAGGACGTTGAGGCCGACCTTAAGGAAGGCGGTTTCGAGGTCAAGCTGTTCGAGGGCGTCGAGTCCGACCCGTCCATCGAGACGGTCATGAAGGGCGCCGAGGCCATGCGCGAGTTCGAGCCCGACTGGATTATCGCCATCGGCGGCGGCTCGCCCATCGATGCCGCTAAGGCCATGTGGGTCTTCTACGAGTATCCCGAGGAGTCCTTCGATAACATCATCCAGCCGTTCAGCTTCCCCGAGCTGCGTCAGAAGGCTCACTTCTGCGCCATCTCCTCTACCTCCGGTACCGCTACCGAGGTCACTGCCTTCTCCGTCATCACCGACTACGCCAAGGGCATCAAGTACCCGCTGGCCGACTTCAACATCACCCCTGATGTCGCCATCGTCGACCCCGAGCTCACCTACACCATGCCCGCCAAGCTGTGCGCTCATACCGGCATGGACGCTCTGACCCACTGCATGGAGGCCTACGTTTCCACCTGCGCTTCCATGTTCACCGACGCCAACGCTCTGCACGGCATTCGCGAGATCGTCGAGTGGCTGCCCAAGTCCTATGCTGGCGACCATGAGGCCCGTCAGCATATGCACGAGGCTCAGTGCATCGCCGGTATCGCCTTCTCCTCGGGCCTGCTGGGCATCGTTCACTCCATGGCTCACAAGACCGGTGCTGCCTTCGAGAACGGCCACATCATCCACGGTGCTGCTAACGCCATGTACCTGGGCAAGGTCATCCAGTGGAACTCCAAGGACCCGCGTGCTGCCGAGCGTTATGCTTACGTGGCCAAGGAGATTCTGCACCTTCCCGGCGAGACCAACGAGGAGCTCATCGCCGCGCTCGTCCAGAAGATCCGCGACCTCAACGACCAGCTCAACATTCCGCAGTCCATCAAGGATTACGCGAATGGTGGCGTGAAGGTCGACGCCGAGAACCCGCAGATGGTTTCCGAGGAGGAGTTCCTCGCCAAGCTGCCCGAGATCGCCGCGAACGCCGAGACCGACGCCTGCACGCCCGAGAACCCGCGTGAGACCAAGGCTGCCGACTTCGAGAAGATCCTCAAGGCCTGCTACTACGACACCGACATCGATTTCTAATCGACTCTCGCTGTCTTGCAAGGGGTCTCGTGCTCTATGCACGAGGCCCCTTTTTGCTATGGTGCAAAGGGGTCAGGTTGCTTTGCACCAATCGTTGTTTGATGAAGGGCGGATTCTCGTATGGCGCTTCCCATGGTTTATGGCGGTCCTGGCCGGTATGTTCAGGGGCCGGGCGAACTTTCGCGTCAGGGCAGGTATTTGTCATGGTTGGGCTGCGCTGCCTATGTCTTGTTTGACCAGGGCACCGAGGATCGGCTGTGCAAGCAGATCGTCGATGGATTTCTGGACGAAGACCTAAGCGAGCCATTCTTTAAGATCTATAACGGTCCGTGTACGGAAGAAGCCGTTGTAAAAATGGCTAAGGAAGCCCAGGCCGAGTATTGCGACATGGTGGTGGGTATTGGCGGCGGCAAGATGCTGGATATCGCCAAGGCCGTTGCGTTTTATGCCGAGTTACCGTTGTGCGTATGCCCCACGGCGGCTTCGATGGACGGTCCGTGCAGTGCGATTTCGGTGCTGTATCACGAGGATGGGTCGTTCGACCGCTACCTGATGCTCGAGAAGAATCCAGACCTGGTCGTGGTCGATACCAACGTGGTCTCGGCGGCTCCGCTGCGTATGACGGTCGCTGGTATGGGCGATGCGCTGGCAACGTATTTCGAGGCGCGTTCGTGCGCCGCGGCGCACGGCGCTAACGAGCACGGTGGCGCGCCGGGACACTTGGCCTTGGTTGCGGCTCGTGCCTGCTATGACACACTCATGGAGTGCGGCGTCGCTGCCAAGCGCGATCTCAAAAAGGGCCGTACATCGCCAGCGGTTGAGCGCCTGATCGAGTGCAATATTCTGCTCTCGGGTGTTGGCTTTGAGAGTGGTGGCCTAGCGCTTGCCCATGCCATAGCCAACGGCCTGACGATTCTGCCCGAGTGCAAGGCCATGCATGGTGAGGCCGTGGCATTTGGCCTGGTGGTGCAGCTGCGCCTGGAGCGTGCGCCCGAGCTTAATCAGGTGCTCGAGTTTTGCCAGCGCGTCGGTCTGCCGACGACGCTCGAGGAGCTGGGCCTTGACGAGATTTCCGATGCCGACCTGATGAGCGTTGCAGATGCGGCCTTTAGAAACGAACGCAATATGGCTAACGAACAGGCCAAGGTGACCAGACAAAAGCTCGTGCAGCTCATGCGCGAGGCATAGCTAGGCGCTTGATCGACCTTGTGCAATCGAGGCGGCGATAGGCATAGGCTATTTGCCTCAAAGGTGCTCCGCGTGTAATTTGCCCGAGTCGTGGGCCGATGGCGTATCATTATCTCTTGCTTGTTTGCACTGCTCAGGGAGGGGCCGCGCATGGCGCAGGAACACGATCTGTTTGATGACATTATCGAGATCAGCAAGGGTTTCGACTTTCTTAAAAACCCGCTTGGCGGCGTGACCGATGCACTCGATCCATCGGCGCCGCAGTGGAATCCTGCCGACTACAAGGAGCGCCCGCGCGGCAACACCATTCCGTGCTTGACCTGCAAAAACGAAAAGAGCGGCTGCACCGCGTGCATGGACGTGTGCCCGGTCAACGCTATCGAGGTCGAGGAAGGCTCCATCGAGATTCTCGACTCCTGTCGCAAGTGCGGTCTGTGCGCCGCTGCCTGTCCGACCGAGGCGATCATCTCGCCGCGCCTGGCGCCTAAAAACCTGTATGACGATATTGTCTCTGCTGCTACGAGCCACGAGACCGCCTACGTCACCTGCACGCGCGCTCTTAAGCGCATGCCGCGCGAGAACGAGGTCGTCGTCGCCTGCGTGGGCGATATTACTGCCGAGACCTGGTTCTCGGTACTGGCTGACTATCCCAACGTGAGCGTCTACCTGTCACTAGGCGTGTGCGATAAGTGTCGCAACACCGGCGGTGAGGACATTCTGGGCGAGGCGATTGCGAAGGCCGAGGAGTGGTCCGGCACGGGCATGGGCCTGGAGGTCGACCCCAAGAGCCTCAAGTGCCATAAGCGCCGCGAGTACGAGCGCAAGGAGTACATGGATAAGATTGCCCGCACCACGGGCCTAACCGTGACTAAGCTCAACCCGGCGACGGCGGCACTGGCCTCGGTGACGCAGAAGTTGAAGGCCCACCGTCACCAGATCACGCAGCTCGAGCGCACACTCAACACCATGTGCGGCACCACGACGACCAAGCGTCGCCGTTCGCTCACGCACGGGCGGCAGCTGGTGCTCTCGACGCTGCAGAACCACCCCGAGCTTGCCCAGAATATGCAGGTGAGCACACCGGAATGCGATTTTGACAAGTGCACGTCGTGCGGCGAGTGCGTCAACGTGTGCCCCACGTTTGCCTGCGATTTGGTGGGAAGCGGTCGCTTTGCACTGGAGTCCACGTATTGCCTAGGTTGCGGAGCTTGCGTCAAGGTGTGCCCCGATCATGCGCTCAAGCTGGTCGAGCACGATGCGTCCAATCTGGTCGTTGTCGACCCCGAGGCCGAGGAAAAGGCCGCTCAGAAGGCCAAGGCCCACGAGGAGGCCGAGAAGGTCAAGGCCGAAGCAAAGGCCAAGCTTGACAAGATGCTCGACCAGGTGGAAAAGCTCGCGGACTAGTCAGCGAGCTCTATCTCTGCTTCATTTGCGCCGCCGCGGTGTCCGGATTCGCCCGGATGCTGCGGCGGCGCTATACTAATACGGTTTGAAGTACCTGTACCAAAAGGAGCTGTCGTGTCCCTTTCCATCGGTATCGTGGGCCTGCCCAACGTGGGCAAGTCGACGCTGTTCACCGCGCTTACCAAAAAGACCGGCCTTGCCGCCAACTACCCGTTCGCCACGATCGACCCCAACGTGGGTATCGTCGACGTGCCCGATAGCCGCCTGCAAAAGCTCGCCGACATCGTCAACCCGGGTCGCATTGTGCCGGCGACGGTCGAGTTCGTCGACATCGCAGGTCTGGTGAAGGGCGCTAACGAGGGTGAGGGCCTGGGCAACCAGTTCTTGGCAAACATCCGCGAGACCGACGCCATCTGCGAGGTCGTGCGCTACTTTAAGGACCCCAACGTCATGCGTGAGGTGGGCCGCACGGGCGAGTTCGTCGACCCCGCCGGCGATGCCGACACCATCATGACCGAGCTCATCCTGGCCGATATGGGCACGCTCGAGAAGCAGCTGCCTAAGCTCGAGAAGGAGGCCAAGCGCGACAAGGAGCTCATGCCCAAGTTCGAGGTCGCCAAGCGCCTGCTCGCTTGGCTCAACGAGGGTAAGCGTGCCGCGTCCATGGAGATGACCGATGAGGAGCGCGCCGCCGCCAAGGGCCTGTTCCTGCTCACCATGAAGCCCATCCTGTATGTGGCCAACGTGGACGAGGATATGCTTAACGACGATCTGGCGCCCATCGATGGCGTCAAGCCGCTGCCGATTTGCGCCAAGATCGAGGCCGAGCTTTCCGAGCTCGATCCCGAGGACGCAGCCGACTACCTGGAGAGCCTGGGCCTGGAGCAGCCCGGCCTGGACGTGCTCGCACAGGCAGCTTACAAGCTGCTCGGCCTGCAGTCGTTCTTTACGGCTGGCGAGATGGAGGTCAAGGCCTGGACGGTTCGCCAGGGCGCGACCGCCCCGCAGGCCGCCGGTGTGATTCACACCGATTTTGAGCGTGGCTTTATTAAGGCCGAGGTCATTGGCTACGACGACTACATCGAACTCGGTGGCGAGCAGGGCGCCAAGGCTGCCGGCAAGCTGCGTATCGAGGGCAAGGACTACGTCATGGCCGATGGCGACGTCGTTCACTTCCGCTTTAACGTGTAAGGACGACGCATATGTTTAAATATGGCAAAAAAGCTGGCTACATGGGTATTGCACTGCTCGTGCTTGCGGTGATTCCGCTGGTGGTCGCAGCGTGTGTTATCCCCAACATTGGTCCCGAGGTGGCAACAAAGTTTAATGCCGCCGGCGAGGCGACGCGCTGGGGCAAGAGCTACGAGTTGCTGGCACTGCCGGTGCTCAACCTGCTGCTGAGCGTGGCGACGTACTTTACGGCAGGACGCCAGGCTAAAAACAATGATGACTCCGCCGCCATGGCGCGCATCGTGTGCGAGCGCTACCTGCGCAACGGTTGCATCACGGGTGTGTTCCTCAACGTGATCAACGTTTACTTTATGTACTCGGCGATTACCGGAACGGGCTTTGGCCTTGGTTTCTAGCTTGTTCTTTTAGGCAACGAGCCTGCACATATATTCAATGGCTGCTGCGAGGCCGCCGCTCGATCGTGGTTTAAAGACCATGTCGGCGGCGGCCTCGTTTTCGTATCCGGCGCCGCGAAGGGCGAGTGCAATGCCGGCTTCTAAAAGGAGCGGCAGGCCGCGCCGGCTGGTCGCTATTACAACGGCCTGATTGAGCGAGCAGCTATGCGTTTGGCATTGGATGGCAAGTTCACCTTGCGCCGGGCAAGGGACCAGAACGGCGGCGACGCGACTTGATAGCAATGCAAATGCTGTGCGCTCATCGGGCGAAAGGCGTTCTGCTTCAACGACGACGAGCTTGGGCGGTGCGCTGTTTGTGCGAAGCGTGGCTCGGTACGTGAGGACCGAAGAACCCGACATAGAAAACTCCTGTGTATTCGGCAAAACGTAAACTATAGTTTACGTTTATGTTCGGCTCCATTTCAAACTCGTCTGCATGGACGAACGTGCGAAACAGATTCTTGGCAAGCGAGTCGAGCAGACGCGCAGGGACCTTGGTATCTCCAAGGTCGATTTTTGTGTGGCAGCAGGAATCAGCCGCCCCTATCTCGACAGAATCGAAGATGGAACGGCAAATTTCACGCTCAAGGTTCTATTTAAGATCGCGCCCGCGCTTGGCATGACGGTATCAGAGCTTCTCGAGGGCATCGAATAGGGCGTTCCCCCGCTGCTATTTGACGCTCTTTGGGCGGGTCCCCCTGGTTGCGATGTGCAAAATCGCGAGTATTCAGCACCAGTTCGGCTGTAGACGGTAGCTTGAGCGACTGGTTTTGCCTTTTTGGTAGTAGTTAATCCACACGTTAAATAAAAATGAGGAATAAATATTTACCAGACGGCACCTTCGTCCTAAAAGTTCGTCTAACAATTGGCCGATTCTATGCCTCTGGCGGAGAAATTGCAGAATACTCCGTTTTTTGCACGGCCCGAGGGGGACCACCTGTCGTTTGAGGCTGCGATAAGTGGAACTGCCTTAGGGATTAGGCCATCGGGATGCGGTCGTGGTTGACTTGGCTGTAGAACAGGCGCTGAATCTCTGCCGCATCGCGTGACTGGCCGAGTGCCCACATGGTCTTGGCCACGAGCGTCTCGGTGGTCATGTCGTCGCCGCGCAAAATACCCGGATGATCGGCGTAAGCACGGCCGACCTCATAAACGCCCAGATCGAGGCCCTCTTCGGGGACCTGCGTGGTCATAACGACAGTGCGGCCCGAATCGACCCAGCGGAAAATTGCCTCTTGGAATGACTCGCCCGACTCACCAAACTCGGGGATACCGCCAATGCCAAAGGTCTCCAAAATCACGGCGTCGTAGCTATCGGCAAGGGCGTCGAGGATGCCCGGGTTTACGCCGGGCGTGAGCTTAAGGACAAACACGCGCGGGTCGATGCTGTCGTAGAAACGCACCGGGTTTTCGCCCTGATGCGTGCCGTGAAGCCCGTTGCGCACGATGCGGTCGTTGCGGATATAGGCGATGGGCGGATAGTTGACGCTAATGAACGCGTTAAAGCTCATGGTGCGCTGTTTGCGGGCGCGCGTGCCGGCAATGGCTACGCCGCCAAACACGATTGAGACGTCGTGCGAGTGTTCGTCGAGCGCATAGAGCAGGCTCTGGTACAGGTTGAGCTTGGCGTCGGTAAAGGGATTGCCCATGGGCTTTTGCGAGCCGGTGAGCACGATGGGCTTGGGGCTGTCCTGAATCAGGTAGGAAAGCGCTGCCGCGGTATAGCTCATGGTGTCGGTGCCGTGCAGAATCACGAAGCCGTCGTGGTCGGCATAACCCTCGACGATGACATCGCGGATACGCATCCAGTCGCTCGGGCGCATATTGGTGCTGTCGATGTTCATGGGTTGCACGACGTCGAGCTCACAGAGGCCCGAGATCTCGGGGACGCTCTGGGCGAGCTCCTCACCGGTCAGGGCGGGGGAGAGGCCGTTGCCGTCCTCGGTCGATGCGATGGTGCCGCCCGTGGCGATGAGAAGTATGCGCTTCATGCTGGTATTCCTATCGTATTTGCCGCCGCAGGGGCGGAGTCGTTCGGCAGTATTGTGGCACAGGGCGACGAATGTTCAAACGTATTACATCATCTGTAACGTTTGGTAACACTTCAATTGTCGTCAAATAGGGCCAGGTCGTGCGTTTGCCGTGCGCTGATGGCTGCGAGGGACGAGAAACCCCATATAACGTGTACACTATGAACGCTATTTTCGTTCATTCACGCGGGCGGGCACCGGCTCCCCGCCAACAAGAGGGGGATACCATGGATCAAAATGCTTCCGCAAAGGTCCTCGTACTCGACTTTGGTGCGCAGTACGGTCAGCTCATTGCCCGTCGCGTCCGCGACCTCAACGTGTATTCCGAGATTGTCCCCTGCGACATCTCGGCCGACGAGATTCGCGAGATGAACGCCTCTGCGCTCATCCTTTCTGGCGGCCCGGCCTCCGTGTACGCCGAGGACGCTCCGTCCATCGACCCCGCCATCTTTGACCTGGGCCTTCCCGTCCTGGGCTTCTGCTACGGCCATCAGATCACGGCCGTGACGCTCGGCGGCAAGGTCGGCCACTCCGAGGTTGGCGAGTACGGCCGCGCCACCATCACGCGCACGGCCGGCGCCAAGCTCTTTAACTCCACGCCCATGGAGCAGACCGTGTGGATGAGCCACCGCGACGCCGTGTCCGAGGTGCCCGAGGGCTTTACCGTTACCGCCAGCACTGACGTGTGCCCGGTCGCTGCGATGGAGTGCCCCGAGCGCAAGATCTTCACCACGCAGTTCCACCCCGAGGTCAAGCACTCCGAGTACGGTCAGCAGCTGCTGAGCAACTTCCTGTTTGAGATCTGCGGCCTGGAGCCCAACTGGAGCATGGACAACCTGGTCGAGACCATGACGGCCGAGTTCCGCGAGAAGGTCGGTGACGACCGCGTGATTCTGGCTCTGTCCGGTGGCGTCGACTCCTCCGTCGTGGCTGCGCTGGGCGCCCGCGCCGTGGGCAAGCAGATGACCTGCGTGTTCATCAACCACGGTCTGCTGCGCAAGGGCGAGCCCGAGCAGGTGGAGGAGGTCTTCACCAAGCAGTTTGACGTCGACTTTATCCACGTTCACGCCGAGGACCGTTATGCCGAGCTTCTGGCCGGCGTGACCGAGCCCGAGGAGAAGCGCCGCATCATCGGTACGCAGTTCTGGAAAGAGTTCTTCGCCGTGGCGCAGCAGCTCGAGTCCGATGGCAAGCCGGTCAAGTACCTGGCTCAGGGCACCATCTACCCCGACATCATCGAGTCCGGCGCTCGCAAAACGGGCGGCAAGACGGCCACCATCAAGAGCCACCACAACCTGATCCCGTTCCCCGAGGGCGTGCACTTCGACCTCATCGAGCCGCTCGACCACTTCTTTAAGGACGAAGTCCGCGCGCTTGGTCTGGCGCTTGGCCTGCCGGGTCACATCGTGTTCCGCCAGCCTTTCCCGGGCCCGGGTCTGGCTATTCGCATCATCGGTGCGGTCGACAAGGAGAAGCTCGAGATCCTCAAGAACGCCGACGCTATCGTGCGCGAGGAACTCGACGCCTACAACCAGCGCCTGTTTGAGCAGACCGGCGAGCGCAACTCCGAGCACAGCTGCTGGCAGTATTTCGCGGTCCTGCCTGACATCAAGTCCGTTGGCGTTATGGGCGACGAGCGCACCTATCAGCGCCCGATCATCCTGCGTGCCGTCGAGTCCAGCGATGCCATGACCGCCGACTGGGCCAAGCTGCCCTACGACGTGCTGGCGAGGATCTCCGGCCGCATCGTTGCCGAGGTCCCCGGTGCCAACCGCGTGTGCTACGACATTACGTCCAAGCCGCCCGCGACCATCGAGTGGGAATAGCCCCAGGTCAGCATTGTGAAATCACTTGCAACGATTCACCGCGATGCACAAGATGTCAGTGAGTTGCACAACTTTGCAAGCCACTGAAAACAAAGCGGAATGACAAACCGACCAATACCCCGAAATTCAAGAAGTTTCGGGGTATTTTTTTGCCCATTAACCTGCGTCTTTGATTCGGAATCATTCCCAAAAGGTGACGCAACCTGAACGATTATTCGGAACATGCACGAACCTGCAACGACATGCAACATTGTGCAATTACGCAAAGCCACCCGTCACGACTCCTTTTGGCAGTTACGACGCAAAACAGGTTGATTCGAATCAAACATGAATCAAACGTCATTTTCATACTTGTTTTTTGCAAAAGGCCAGTTCAGCATAGGGGAATGACAAATCGTCTTTAGCGGTGTTACGGGATCTGCTTTCATGCATCCAGGTTAAGAAAAACGGCCCGAAAGCCGCTGATTTTTGATTCGCAATTATTCCTGAAGTGGCTTGATTTCAGTGCAATGAGAGCTTCCATTCAGACAGCTCCTCAGAGCTGATCTCGCCAGCTTTTTCCGAATCAATCATGTGCTTCCAAGTTTTAACCGCCTGGGCGAGTTTCTGGGATTTTTCTGCCTTCTTGTCGATCTTCAGAACCAATTCACCGTCAATCTCATCGGGAACGAGCCCAAACTCCCCTTCTAGTCTGAACAAGAGCTCTAGAGCCTGCCGGCTTGACTCGAGGGGCACCTCGCGGAGAGATTCGGGGGAGATTCCCAAAGCAGAAGCGATGGACTCTATCTGCTCGACGCCAGGCGTCCTGTTGCAGAGCTCATAGTTCCTGATGGCGGAATCCGTCAACCCACAAGCATCTGCGAGCTCGGCCTGCGTCAGACCCTTCGCCTTGCGGTATTTCCTGATGAGCTCACCGGACCTCATGCAACTCTCCTGTCAGCGTCTAGATAGTCTCATATAGCATCGCATAGACAATATAGCACGAAATTGAACGGTATATATTGACCGTTCAATTTCGAACTATTACTATAGTCGATGATATACCGTTCGATTTCGAACTATTAGGAGGATACATGGATGGAAAAGAGAGGCGCTTGCTAAGTGCTTCTGAGGTCTCGATGAAACTCGGAGTATGCAGGAGCAAGGCGTACGAGATCATCAGGGAGCTCAACCGCGAAATGGAGCAGCGCGGGTGCGCGACCATACCAGGTAGGGTCAGCAGCCAGATAATCGAAGAGAAGTACTTCGGAGACGAGCGCGGGGTGAGAGACGATGGTCGTTAAGCAATCCGACAACGGCACCTGGTTCACTCAGTTCAGATGCAAGGACAAGTTCGGCAACGAGGTACATAAGTGCAAGAGGGGCTTTTCCACCCCTGAAGAAGCACAGGCATGGGAGGAAGACTTCATTGCCTCGGCGGGCTGCACTATGGCAATGACATTCAGCGAGTTCTTCCAGGTCTATGCCGCCGACATCAGGCCAAGGCTAAGAGAGCACACCTGGCGGCAGAAGGAATACACTATCAAATCGAAGATCCTGCCCTTCTTCGAGAAGAAGCGGATGGCCGAGATATCGAGCCTCGATATCGTGCGGTGGCAGAACGAGCTCATGAGCCCCGATGCCAACGATGGCAAAGGATACAGCCCCACCTACCTAAGAACCGTCAACAATCAGCTAACCGCAATACTAAACCACGCGGCGCGCTTCTACGGACTTAATCCGAACCCCGCCGTACGCACCATGAAGATGGGCTCGAAGGACACCAAGGAAATGAACTTCTGGACGAAAGAGGAATACCTCAAGTTCGCCGATGTAATGATGGAAAGCCCGATGTTCTTCGTTATTTTCGAGATTCTCTACTGGACTGGGATTCGGGAAGGAGAGCTGCTGGCTCTCACACCAGACTCGTTTGACTGGAGTCGCAACACCATGCGTATAGACAAATCCTACCAGCGTCTGGGAGGACGCGACGTTATCACGGATCCCAAGACGCCCAAGTCGATACGAACCGTGAAGCTTCCCAACTTCCTCGCAGAAACAATCAGGGACTACCTCTCCAAACATCCCAAGATCGGGTCTGGCGACAGGATGTTCCCCGTGTCAAAGAGCCAGCTTTCACGCGTTATGAAACGAGGAAGTGAGAAAGCCGGCGTTAAGCGCATCCGCATCCACGACCTAAGGCACAGCCACGTAAGCCTGCTCATCGACATGGGATTTTCCGCCGTGGCTATCGCGGATAGGATGGGCCACGAATCATCGGATATCACCTTCAGGTACGCGCATCTGTTCCCCAACATCCAGGACGACATGGCAAACGGACTTGACAACGAAAGAGGTGGTTTCTGATGCCCTGCCCCAACTACCGACGCAAACGCACCATATCGAAAGCGTTCCGCGTAAGCCCCGAGGAGAACGAGAGGATCGAACTGCTTTCAAAAGCCGCAGGGGTGACCCAACAGGAATACATCATGACCAAGCTTGAGGACAAGGAATTCACGATTGTCCCGGACATCCGCACCTACAAGATGCTCCGCGACGAAATGCGGGCGGTGTACCAGGAGCTTTCCCGACTGCGCGATTGTTCCGAAATGGACGAGCTGCTTGCTGCTAGAGTTAGCCTGCTATCTGATTTGTTTACAGGTCTCAAAGGTAAAGCAGCGTGCCAGATGGATAAAGAAGACGCTGTAATCGCTGAGCTAAATCGAGATTTATAAACTTTTCCTGTGCGCTTCGGTCTCCTAAGAACTAATCCACTCAAGTATGCTCTTTGAGCAGTATGCAGGAAGCGAATCCGCATATTTCTCGATTGCCTCCCTATTGGCAAGTGCCCCAAACTTCAGAATTGCCGGATCAGACAACGAACCAGCCATGCCCGTTATCGATACTATTTCTTTGGCAATCATCCGATCGTCGATAACCTCTTCGCATATCATTGCCTCGCTCAGACTGGACACACCATATTTGACTTTCCGCTGGAAAGCGGAAAGTTTTTCGATATTATCCGCCGTTGAAAGACCATCTTTTTCCCGAACGACATCTAGCATACTTGAGACGAAATGAGCGAAGGTGAACCTCACGACTCCAGATACTATCTTCTCAGTTTTTCCAATTTTAAATTCATGCTTAAAATCAAATTGCTCGTTTAAAGCATTCGTAATTTTATAAACTCCCTGCGATTAGGTTCCACATTCTCACCCCCTTTCTCGTTGGAA
>JAUUMM010000003.1:0-104340 GCA_030839365.1 Collinsella sp. | reverse complement strand
GGGCGAGGTACTCGCAGATGGCGTACTCGGTGGGCGTGAGCGGCACGGCCTCGCCGCCCACGGAGAGGCCGCGCGCCCCGAGGTCGATCCGCACCTCCCCGAAGGAGAGGGCGTGCGAGCGCGGCCGGCGCTCACGGCGTAGATGGGCCGCGACCTTGGCGCGCAGCTCCGCGGCCCCGAAGGGCTTGCGGACGTAGTCGTCGGCGCCCAGGCCGTAGCCGGCCACGGCGTCCTCCTCGGCCACGCGCGCGGTCAGGAAGATGATGGGCCCGTCGAAGTCCGGGCGGATCTGCCGCACGAGCTCGAAGCCGTCGAGCCCCGGCATCATGACGTCGCAGAGTACGAGGTCGAAGCGCGAGAGGTCCGTCCCCGGGACCGCCGTCGGGTCCGCTGCCTTGACGACCTCGTGGCCGTCGCGGCCGAGGACGCGCGCGAGCGCGTCGAGGATCGCCCGTTCATCATCCACTGCCAGTATCCTCGCCATGTTAGACCTCCTGAAACTCCCGTCGGAATTGTACTAGCGCCGCGCACAGCGGTCCAGAGCCCCGCGCGCAGCCGCGGGCGCGGGCGCCCACATGGCGATCTCAGGGTTGGGCAGCACGCGGTCGGCGATCGAGCGCAGCGCCGACCCCCAGCCGGCGTCGAGCAGGGCATTCCCGCCCAGGACGAGCGCTGCGGAGAGGAGGACGAGCACGGCGGCGAGCGGCTTCCTACGCATCTGCCCTCCCGTCCTCGAAGCGGCAGAACCAGGCGAGAAGGACGGCGGCGGCTGCCAGGGTGAGCACGAGGCCAGCGAGCGCAGTCGTGAGGAGAGGGCCCGCCGCGCGTGCGGCGTCGATGAAGGCCTCCACCCCGAGCGACCCCAGGCGCGCGGGCCAGGCGAGCGGCACCCAGCTCAGGGGCGTCGCCAGGGCACCGGTGAGCTCGCCGGTCATGAGGCCGTGCGCAAGTCCGCCCACTGAGAAGAACGCGAGGAGCAGCCCCGCCGCGCCGGCGCCGATGGCGGCGTTGCGGCCGAGGCGCAGGGCCACGCCGAGCTCCAGCGCGTAGAGGGGCAGGCTGCCCAGCACGATGCCCGCCCAGGCGGCCGCAAGCGGAGCGGGCCCGAGCGGCAGGCGCCCGGCGACGGCGAGCACGGCCCCGAACACGCCGAGCGCCACGGCCAGCGCGCCCGCGCCGAGCGCCGCAAGGGCGAGCAGCTTCGCCGCGACGGCGCGCCCGCGCGAGGGGACCGCCGTGAGGTTGGCGAGGCGCCCGGCAGCGCGCTCCTCGTCCACGGCGAGCCCGCAGACGATGGCGGACATGAGCGGCATGAGGGCGCCGAGGAACTGGGCGTAGGCGTCCGCGCCCAGCGCCGGGTCCCATCGGGTTACGGAGAAGTACTCGCCGCAGGCAAGACCGGCTGCCAGGCCGCAGACGAGGTGCACCGCCGTGAGCGGGGAGCGCGCCAGGCGCAGGGCCTCGGAGAGCAGGGCCCGCGGGAGAGTCATGCGCGGCGTCGGGTCGGGGAGTCGTGTCATGGCCATCACCTCTCCTCGGAGCGCGCGAACCAGGCCGCGCCCGCCGCCGTGAGCGCGGCGAACGCGAGCGCGCAGACCGCAAGGCCCGCCAGTGTGAGCGTGCCGTCCGCCGCGAGCGCCCCGCCGAGCGCCATGTCCGCCGCGAGTGGCTCGCCGCTCGGCAGCACGGGGATGAAGCTCGTGGGGATGACCATGCTCGCCGACGGCGGAAAGAGCTGCGGCAGCGGCATCAGCGACCAGGCGAACCCACCCACGAGCTGCGTGGCGAGCGGGCAGAAGATGCCCGCGAGCATGCCGAGCCGCGCCGTGAGGAAGAGCCCTGCGGGGATCATCCACGCCGCGGTCACCGTGTTGGCGAGCGCGCAGAGGAGCATCGTGAGGGTGCCCGCGGCCGTGAGGCCCTGCGAGGAGAACGCCGATCCCGCGAGGTAGATGCCGAAGACCACGAGGTTCGAGAGCGTGCAGAGCGCGAGGCACCAGAGCGCCTTGGCCCACCAGGCGCGCCCGAGCGGGAAGCCCAGGCCCAGAAGCCCCCGCATCCGCGTGCGCGCGTCCGCCCGCGCGACGCACGCCACCACGAGCGAGAGAGCCACGGGCAGGAAGAGCGCGTACCAGTAGTTCCACGCGCTGAAGATCTGCACGCCCCGGTAGGGCATCGCGCCGAGCAACGGCATCGGCAGCGCCATGAGCACGGCCAGGCGAACCGGTGCCGCGTGGCGCGACTTCAGGGCCTCGGCGCGCAGGCCCGCGAGCAGGCCGCCTTTCTCGCCCGTCATGCCGCCACCTCCCCGCGTGCTCGTCGCCCTTCCCGGCAGAAGCTCATGAAGAGTTCCTCGAGGTCCTGCCCGGGCCGAAGCGCATCCTCGTAGGCGAGGCGCCCTCCGCAGATGATGCCGATGGTGTCCGCCATCTGCTGCACCTCGGAGAGGATGTGGCTCGAGACGATCACCGTCGTGCCCGCCGCCGCGAAGCCGCGGATCTGGTCGCGCAGCTCCTCGATGCCGATGGGGTCGAGGCCGTTGGTGGGCTCGTCGAGCACGAGCAGGCGTGGCCGGGCGATCAGCGCCAGCGCGAGCCCCAGGCGCTGCCGCATGCCCATCGAGAAGCGCCCGGCGCGCTTCTTCCCGGTGTCTGCGAGGTCCACGGCGGCGAGCACCTCATCTATGCGGCTCTCGGGAAGGCCCAGCAGCGTGGTGCGCACGCGCAGGTTCTCGCGCGCGGTGAGGTTGGGGTAGAGCGGCGCCTCCTCGATGAGGCTGCCGATTGCGTAGAGGTCCTCGCGGCGCCAGGCGTGCCCGGCAAAGAGGATCTCCCCGGCCGTCGGCCGCAGCATCCCGCAGATCATCTTGAGCGTTGTCGACTTGCCGGCGCCGTTGGGGCCGAGCAGCCCGTACACCTCGCCCTCGCGGATATGAAGGCTCACGTCGGCCACGGCGTCCTGCGCCTGGTCGCCGCGGCCGAAGCGCTTGGTGAGCCCGCGCGTCTCGAGCATGTAACCCATGGGTTCGTCCTTTCTCTTCCGGGCGCACGGGCCGAGTCGCCGTGCCCACGCGCCTTACCTTTCGGGTTCACCATCCATGGTGGGGCGCGTTTCTAACGAAGCCGTAACGGCCGTTGGGCTCTTTTGGCGCCAGCCCTTCTCGACCCGTACGCCACTCATGGTATGTTTATCGCGATAACAAGGACGGAGGTGCCCGTGACACGCAATAAGTACCCGGAGGAGACGGTCGAGAGGATTCTCGACGTTGCCGAGCGGCTCCTCGTGGGGCGCGGCTACGAGCACACCACGATGATCTGAAGAGCAATACGCCAAATCGAAAAAGGCAAGCCCTGGAGACGCGATTTTTGCCATAACGAGCGAGAATATCGAAGATGTCTGCACGCCATTGGCGTGGGAAGGCGAACAGCCGGTTGCAATCAGCCTGAAATAAGGCGACGATTGGGATTCTCTAGCTCGGATTTCCCGCTCGGTTCCTAAGGCGCTTAGAGCCGGCTCATAAGGGCGAAAACAAAGCCACCCGCGACGATTCTTTCAGTCATCGCTCTTGTGCATCCCTCATGACCTGCGGAAATGCAAGACGTTAAAGCCGCTGGCTACGATTCACTTTGCCAAACGGGTGTCGAAGAGGATAGTCGGCTGTTTTGGTGTTCATATCGGACGTTTTAGGGCCTCAAAACCAACCCGATTTTGTCCCCGGACAAAAATGAAACTGTGGGCTTGCGGTTTCGAAATAGTTCACGGATTTGTCCCAGGGTTTGTCCCAAACGCCTACGCGAGGACACACGGAGGGATTCGGCGGCAAGGTGGACAAAACCGACAACCAAACTAGACCCAATTGGAATGGCGCCGCAACAAACGAGCGTGAAAGAGTGGGAGTAGTTCCGCCTGATTTTTGCATCAGTCATCATTATTACGCCCTTATTATTGTGTTTTTGCACGATAATAAGGGCGTAATTTGTTGATGGAGGTTCCCCATGCAGAGAAAGCTGATGGATAAGCTGGTCGAGTGGAAGGGAAGCGAACGCCGCAAGCCCCTCATCGTCAACGGCGCGCGCCAGGTCGGCAAAACCTGGATCCTCAAAGAGTTCGGGAAGCTGCATTTCGAAAGCATCGCCTATGTGAGCCTTGACAAGGATGAGCGGGCTCGCCGGTTCTTCGAACCCGACCTCGATCCCCGAAGAATCGTCTCCTCGCTCTCGCTGCACCTCGACATGGACATCGATCCGGGCAGAACGCTCGTTGTCCTGGACGAGATCCAGTCCTGTCCCGCTGCCATCACGTCGCTCAAGTACTTCTGCGAGGACGCCCAAGAATACCATGTGGCCGCAGCCGGCTCCCTTCTGGGCATCTCCGCAACGCATGGGACCGGATTCCCCGTCGGCAAGGTCAATTCGGTGAACCTCTTCCCGCTGAGCTTCACCGAATTCCTCGGCGCAACGGGAAACGGACGTTACGCCGAGCTGATCGAAAAGGGCGACCTTGCGATGATGAACACCTTCTCGGACAAGCTCAAGGAGCTTCTGCGCACCTACTACATCGTAGGGGGGATGCCGGAAGCCGTGAACGCCTACATCGACACGGCAGACGTGCGCGACGCGCGAGAGGTGCAGGACCAGATCCTTGTCGATTACATGAGCGATTTCGCCAAGCACGTGCCCGCAAACCTGCTGGCGCGGACTATGCTCGCGTGGGACTCCATCCCCAAGCACCTTTCAAAGGAGAACAAGAAGTTCGTATTCGGCCACGTTCGCAAAGGCGCTCGAGCAGCGGATTTCGAGGAGAGCCTGCGATGGCTTGAGCAAGCCGGCCTCATCGTCAAAGTGCCGCGCGTGAGCAAACCAGGCATGCCGCTGAAGGCCTACCGGGACCAAAACGCCTTCAAGGTGTTCATGTTGGACATAGGGCTTCTGGGGGCAATGAGCGGGCTGAGCCCGGCTGCGTTGGTAGACGGCAGCAGCATTTTCACGGAATTCAAGGGGGCCCTCACCGAGCAGTACGTCTGCCAGCAGCTCGTGTCGGACTGCGGCCTCGTGCCCTTTTACTGGTCGGCCGAGAACTCCAGCGGCGAGATTGACTTCCTCGTGCAGGCCGGGTCCGGCGTGTACCCCATCGAAGTGAAGGCCGAGGAGAACCTGCGCGCGAAGAGCCTGCGCGCCTTCAATGGGCGCTACGAGGGCATGAGCCCCCGCAGGTTCAGCATGTCGGGATTCCGTGACCAGGGCTGGATGCGGAACATTCCCCTGTACGCAATCGGGAACCCGGGCAATTGGGTTTAAGCCCGAAACGGGATTTCCGTGAGGCAGGCGGTTTCTTTCGTCTCGAAAAAATAACCCAATGCTGCATCGGTCAAATCGAACGGAAGCCATGCATTCTCCTGCGTCTCCGGAAGGAGAGAGGCGCAGAGTGCAGATTCGCGGCAGCAGGCTTCAGCCTAGACCAGCCCGCCCTCGATCGCGATGAAGCGGGGCGAGGACTTAGGCTTGCCCACGGGCTTAGGCGCATCCTTGACCCACGCCCACTCGGGGGCGACCAGCGTAAAGAAATATCCGCAATCGTCGCAGACCTCGTAGACGGCGTCCGGGTTGAGCGTCCGGGCGAAGTGGGTCTTGTGGCCGCGGCGGGGGCAGAGCTGCTCCTGCTTGCTGAGCGAGATCAGGTAGGGGTTCGTGAGCGGCACGCGAGGCCGCCGGGCCATGAGGTTCATGTCGACCCTTTTGCGCGGGCGGTTATTGCAACAGGTTTTGTGCATCATGCGAAGCGCGTTGACACGGTTGCGCTATCCAGTCATTATGACCCAGCACACTGTGTGCTGAACGATTGATAGGTGACTTCGTGAGGAGGGTCATGGACGCCAATAAACCCACACGCATCGTGGACGGCACGTCGGATGAGATCGTCGCGAGCGTGCGACGCCTCGCGTGCGAGCGCGGCTACGCGAGTCTTACCGTGCGCGATGTCCTCAAGGACCTGCACATCACGAACCGCGTGTTCTACAACCGCTTCGCCAATATCGACGAGGTGCTCGATATCGTGTATCGCGACATCGCCGGCAAGATGCGCGAAAGCCTGTGCGCACCGTATGACGGCGAGGGTGACTTCTTCGAACACGTGCATCACATCGCTGCGCGCACGCTGCACCTGTCCTACGTCGCCAAGCAGAACTTCAACCAGTTCGTGTTCGAGGCCGACTCGGCGGGGGAAGAAAACTTCGCCTGGTGGGATCGCGAGATTCGTGCGCTTATCACGCAGGGCAAACAGCTCGGCGTGGTGCGTGCCGACCTAGACGAGGCGCAGTCCTCGTATGCCATCTGGTGCTTTATCCGCGGGTTCAACGCCGATGCGCTCGGCCGCGGCATTCCCGAGAACGAGGCGCTGGCGCGCTTCCGCTACGGCTTCGACCTCATGCTTTCGGGCATGAGGGCTTAAGGGCTGCACCCGGCGCACCCGTTTGCCACCATCTTTTCGGCGGTAGGTCCCATACGTATCGCCGCTTCTTTTGCCCATCTCAGCACACAGTGTGCTGAATGAAAGGAGAACGTGTACATGAAGAAGACCGTAAAGAAAATCGTCATCGTCCTGGTGCTTGTCATTGTGGCCCTCGTGGGCACCATCGGCTTCACCTGGAAAGACGAGATCGCCTCCGTGGCCAGCTTCCACAAGATCCGCGAGCGCAACGCAAGCCACGGTGATGCTAACGTCTACGAGATGACCATGGCCGGCGACTACTACATCGACAAGTTCGTCGAGCAGGGCGGCGTTTCGAGCGACGCCGAGCTCATCGACTTCGTCATCGGCAACATCACGAAGGGTGTCGTCGACATCTCCATGCCCACGCCCCAGATCGGCTGCTCGTCGTTCACCGCCTCCACGGCCGCCGGCGACGCGCTGTTCGCCCGCAACTACGATATGCACACCACGCACGCCGCCATCGTGCACACTTCCGCCTCGGGCGACCGCCACGCCACGGTCTCCACGGTCGACCTGGGCCTGCTGGGCATGGACGCCGAGTCCGAGGTCGACGGCCTCAAGGACCGCCTCACCTGCCTGGCTGCCGTCTACGCGCCGCTCGACGGCATGAACGACGCCGGCGTGAGCTGTGGCGTCTACATGACCTACCAGGGTCCCGAGGGCGAGGTCACGGCCACGAACCAAGATACCGATAAACCCGACATGACCACCACCACCTTCCTTCGTCTCGTGCTCGATTACGCCGACGATCTGGACGAGGCCGTCGAGATCGCCCAGTCTTACGACATGCATGACTCGGCAGGCACGAGCTACCACTACATGGTGGCCGACGCATCCGGCCGCAGCGCCATCTTCGAGTGGGTTGCCGCAGACGACGACACCGACACCGACGGTTCCGCCCGTGAGCTGCGTGTGACCTACAACGACGACGATGCCGCGTTCGGCGAGGTCGAGGCTGCGGCGGACTACCAGTGGGTCACGAACTTCGTGCTCGAGCCCAACTACTACGCCTCCGACGATGCCAAGAAAGGCCTCGACCGCTACAACGAACTCTACACGCGCCTGTCCGCGACCGACGGCATCGTGGCCGACGAGTCTGCGGCTATGGATGTGCTCGCCGCCGTGGGTCGTCGTAGCTGGAACAACGACGACGCCAACACCATCACCGTTCACAGCGTCGTGTACAACCTCACCGACCGCGTGATGTACTGGGTCCCCAACGAGAACTTTGACGACGCAAGCGCCTGGATCACCTACAAGCTGTAAGGAGCACCCGTGAACGATACCCTCGCGCCTCTCTTTGAGCCTTGGACCATAGGTTCTCTCGCTATCAAGAACCGCATCGTCATGACGTCGATGGGTGGCACCGACCTGTTCGGTTGGATGGAAAAGAACCATTTCGACCGTGCAGGAGCCGAGTTCCTCCTCGAGGTGGCCAAGCACGATGCCGGCCTGGTGCTGCCCGGATGCCAGCCGGTGTACAACCCGATGTTCGGCCAATGGTTACACAAGAACAAGAAGATGTACCGCGACCTAGCGGTGTGGATGCCTGTGTTCCATGCAACCGGCGCCAAGCTGTTCGTGCAGCTCACGGCAGGCTTCGGCCGATCGTTCACCATCAGTCCGCTCATGGAGGCGCTCTACACGAACCCGGTCCTGCGCGCCGCTGCCAAGCCCGTCATGGACCTCGAGCGCATCTGCGCCGCGCCGAGCGCCTCGCCCAACCGCTGGTCGGACAAGGTGCCGTCGCGTGAGATCACCAAGCCCGAGATCGACCAGATCATCGAGTCGTTCGCCGAGTCGTCGCGTCTGCTCAAGGAGGCAGGTGTCGACGGTGTCGAGGTGCACGCCGTCCATGAGGGCTATCTGCTCGACCAGTTCGCCCTGAAATACGTGAACAAGCGCACCGATGAGTACGGCGGCAGCCTGGAGAACCGGTATCGTTTCGCGGCCGAGATCGTACGTGCCATCAAGCGTGCCTGCGGCGACGACTTTCCCGTGTCCATCCGCTACAGCGTCGAATCCAAGACGAAGGGGCTGCGTCAAGGCGCACTTCCTGGCGAGCAGTTCGTAGAGGCCGGCCGCGACATGGCCGAGTCCATCGAGGCTGCGCGCTACCTGGCCGACGCAGGCTGCGACATGTTCAACTGCGATAACGGTACCTATGACGCCTGGTACTGGGCCCACCCGCCTATCTACATGCCCAAGAACTGCAACCTAGACGACGTGGCCGAGCTGCGCCGGCACATCGACGTGCCCGTCGTATGCGCCGGACGCATGGAGCCCGCCGACGCCGCCGCGGCCATCGCCGAGAAACGTATCGACGCCGCAGGCTTCGCTCGACCGTTCTTGGCCGATCCTGCTTGGGTGTCGAAGCTTAAAGCGGGTCGAGAGGCCGATATCCGCCCGTGCATCCTGTGCCATAACGGCTGCTTTAACATGTGCCACTACAAGGGTGTGGCCAACGACCAGGACCTTATGGATTCTTTGCATCTGGCGCGTTGTGCCGTGAACGCCGAGACCATGCAGGCGTCGCGCCACTACATCAAGCCGACCTCGTCGCCCAAGACGATCCACATCGTGGGCGGCGGCATCGGCGGCATGGAGTGCGCCCGTGTGCTGGCGTTGCGAGGCCATCGTCCGGTGATTCACGAGCGCGGCGAGCGCCTGGGCGGCGTGTTCGTCGCTGCCGCGCGGGCAAGCTACAAGGATAAGATGCGTGACTTGCTTGCCTGGTATGAGCGGCAGATGGTACAGCTTAACGTGGACGTGCGCCTGGGTGACGAGGTGCGCGACATTACCGAGCTCGACGGCCCTGTGGTGGTTGCGACGGGCTCGACCCCGCGCACGCTGCCCGTCCCCGGCATAGAGCTGGCGCGTGAGGCGTGCGACTACCTGGAGAATCCGCCCGCGGCGCAGCGCGTTGTGGTGGTGGGCGGCGGCCTGACCGGCTGTGAGGTGGCCTACGACGCCGCGCTCGAGGGGCTCGACGTCGAGATTGTCGAGATGGCCGACGACCTGGTGGCGCAGAAGGGCGTATGCCTGGCCAACAGCTCGTACCTGCGCGAGTGGTTCGCCTGGAAGCAGGTGCCTGTGCATCCTGAGACCACGCTTGTCGGCATCGCGCGCACCGGGGACGCTGGCCTGCGCGTGAGCTGCAGGCACGCGGACGGTACGACGTTTGACATCGAAGCCGACGCCGTGGTGACGGCCACGGGGTACACGCCTGCGCCGCTTGCGAGATCGGGCCGTGGCGTTCGCCTGGTGGGCGACTGCAACGGCGTGGGCAATCTGCGCAGCGTGATCTGGCGCGCGTACGACGTGGCGATGACGCTGTAAGAAGAAGGGGGAAAGCTATGAAACTGACCGCCGAACAAGAGGCGATGCTCGCCGGCGAGCGCGGCGAGACGATGGCGAAGGTGCTCGAGACGCTCGTGCGCTACGGCGACCTGTACGGTGCCGACGAGATGGTGAGCGTGACGAGCAAGTACAACCACCTTGTGACGAGCTTTGGGCTCAAGGCGCTGGGGCCGGTGTACGAGCTGATGGGCAAGCTCATAGACGAAGGGGCCGTGAGCCAGATGGGTTTCTCGGTAGACCCCAGGCCGTTGGATGACAACGTGCCGGCGAGCTTTTTGCAGAAGATCATCTTTAAGCACTTCATGTACAGCAAGCAGGATTTTTACGAGGGGCAGTTGCGCGAGTTGGGGCTGATGGGCGACGACGCGTTCACATGCACGTGCTACATGGACGAGGTGGGCAACGTGCCCGCGATGGGCGATGTGCTGAGCTGGTCGGAGTCGTCTGCCGTGGTGTATGCGAACTCGGTGCTGGGCGCGCGATGCAACCGCAACTCGGGCATCATCGATTTGATGGGGTCGGTGTGCGGGTTCGTGCCACGGTTTGGGCTGCTGACCGACGACGGCAGACGCGCCGACTGGGTGGTCGAGGTGCGCTGCGAGCGAAGGCCCGAGGCGCAGCTTTTGGGTTCGGCCATCGGCATGCGCGTGATGGCCGACGTGCCTTACATCACAGGGCTGGACGCGTGGCTGGGCGATGAGCTCGATGGCAGCGCGAAGGCGTACCTGAAGGACATGGGTGCGGCGTGCGCGTCGAACGGCTCGGTGGGCCTGTACCACGTGGAGGGGCTGACGCCTGAGGCGCGAGAGCAGGGCCGCACGCTCGTGCGCGAGGGTGCGCAGGTGTATGTGATCGACGACGCCGAGCTTGAGCGCGTGCGCGCGAGCTACCCGGTGGTGTGGAAGAACGCGGACGCCAAGCCCAAACTGTGCTTTATGGGGTGCCCGCATATGAGTATGGAGCAGCTCGAGCAGTGGAGCGAGCGCATAGCGCAGGGACTGGCCGAGGCCGGCCGCACGCGCGTGAGCGTGCCGTGTGTGTTTACGGCGGCACCCGCGGTGGCGAAGCGCTTTGCGACCACGCCGGCTGCGCGCGTGCTGGATGCGGCGGGCGTGGTGGTGTCGAGCATCTGCCCGCTCATGTATATGAACAACCCGCTGAGCGCGAAGATGCCCGTGATCACGAACTCAAACAAGCTGCGCACGTATTCGAGCGCGCGCTATTACACCGACGACGAGATTCTGGACATCCTCACGAAGGGAGCGCGATGATGACAAAGACGTTTACGGGGCGTGTGGTGGTGCCCGGGACCGTAAGCGCGACGGCACTCGTGAGCTACGGCGGGCTCAACACGCTCGCGTCGTTTCAGAAAGCGTTGCAGTTTGGCGACAAGGAGTCGACCTGTGGCGACCAGAACAACCCCGACCTGTACGGCAAGAAGATGCGCGGCAAGGCACTGTGCCTGCCCGCGACCATAGGTTCGACCACCGGTGGCCTGGTACTGTACTGCGCCGTGGCCATGGACAGGCAGCCCGCGTGCCTGCTGTTTAGCGAGGAGATAGACTCGCTGGCCGCTGCTGGCGCCATCCTGCAAGACGTGTGGCTGGGCGACGCCACGCCCATGCCGGTGATCGACTGCCTGGGCGAGGAGTTTTTGAGCTACGTAGCTGACGGCATGACCGTGACGGTGACGCAGAACGGCAGCGTCGTGGTTGATTAGCGAGCCCATTCCCACCCGGGATAACGGCTCAATTATTCCCGTATTCCCGGTCAGCCGCAGGTGGTTGAGTGCGGGCTGTAAAGGTTTGCGGGTGGTGTGCATACGTTAGTTACGGACACCAAAAACGAAAGGGAGGCAATCGTGTGCACGATTGCCTCCCTTGTTGTTCTTGCTTCCCGTAAGGAAGTGGGGACCTAAGTTAATGGATCTGGCCCCTAGATGGCCAGGCCCGCCTCGTAACCCTCGCGCGAGGCGACGACGGCGTTACCGGCCTTGACGGCGCAGCCGACTACCTGCACGTTGTCGCAGTGCTTGCGTGCGATCTCCTCGAGCGGGTTGTAAGCCTTGTAGCCGAATGCCGAGACGACCGTCGCCGCGGGGAGCTTGTGCTCGATGCCCTGGGCATCGGTATAGACGACGGCGAAGCCCGTTGCGTTCTGGCTACCGGCGCCCGCTTCGCCGCTCCAACTTGCGATGTCGGTATCGACCTCTACACCGCTCTCGATGCACTTGACGGTTGCGTTGACGTGGGACTTGACGCCGGAATTGGCCATCATTTCCATGAACGCGCCCTTGGTGATGGGCATCATGTCCAGGCACAGCTCGCCGCGCATCTCGAGCACGGTGACGTCGTCGCGGTACTGGGCGATGAAGTCGGCCGTCTCGGCGCCTACCTCGCCGCCGCCGCAAACGACGACGGGGCCGGGGTTGACGATCGCCTTGCCAAGCAGGACGTCCTCGGCGAAAACGGCGTTCTCGATGCCGGGGATGGGAGGGGTGAGGGGCTTGGCGCCGGTGGCGATCACGATGGCGTCGGGTTTATTGGCGGTGATGAGGTCCTCATCTACCTCCTGGCCAAGGTTGACGTTGACATCGAGCTCCTCGAGGCTGGCGCGCAGGCTGCTGATGTACATGGACAGCTCACCCTTGCCGACGGGGAAGGCTGCGGAGCGGAACTGACCGCCCAGCTGATCCTGGGCCTCGTACACGGTGACGTCGTGGCCGCGCTTCGCTGCAGCCTCGGCAGCCTGAAGGCCCGCGGGGCCGGCGCCGATGACCATGACCTTCTTGGCGGTCTCGACCTTGTCCATGGCGTCCTCGTACTCACGACCGACGCGGGGGTTGACCAAGCAGGTTACCTCGGAGTCGATGTAGAGCGGGAACTCGCAGCCCTGCAGACAGCCGATGCACTGCCTGATGGTGCAGGTCTTGCCAGCCTTTGCCTTGTTGGGCATGTGGGGGTCGGCGAGCGATCCGCGGCCCATGGCGACGAAGTCGGCGGTGCCCATGGCGAGCAGGGTGTCGGCCATCTCAGGGTCGTTAACGCGGTTGGAGAGGATGACGGGGATGTTCACGACCTGCTTGATGAGGGCGCAGCGGTCCATGTTGACGGCGTGCGGGGTGAACATGGGGGCGATGACCTGGTCGGTGGGCTTGCTGGCGTACATGCCGTTTGAGCAGTTGATGGCGTCGAAGCCGACCTCCTCCAGGTGGCGGCATAGCTGCAGGGTCTCGGCGATGGTGCGGCCGCCGGGAACGAGATCATCGCTGGAGACGCGGACGATGATGGGGAAGTCCTCCCCCACGCGCTCGCGCATAGAAACGATGATCTCGTCCACGATGCGCACGCGGTTCGCAAAACAGCCGCCGTATTGGTCGACGCGACGGTTGATGGCGGGGGAGAGGAACTCGGCCAGCAAGTAGCCGTGGGCGCAGTGCAGCTCGATGCCGTCGAAGCCGGCCTCCTTGGCGCGGCCGGCGGCCGAGCCGAAGTCGTCCACGAGGGTGGCGATCTCGTCGATGGTCATGTCGCGAGCGGGGCCCTGGCATGCGGGGCAGGTGGTGGCGCTGGGCGCGACGAGGTCGAGGCCAAAGGTCGACTGGGGCATGACCTGGCGACCGGGGTGGTACATCTGGCAGAAGATCTTGGAGCCGTGGGCGTGAACGGCGGCGGTCAGGTCCTTGTTGCCCTCGATCTGGCCGTCGTTCCACAGGCCGGGGATGCGCGTGTAGCCCTTACGGTTCTCCTGGACGCAGTAGTCCTCGGTGATGAGCAGGCCCCAGCCTCCGCGGGCCTTCTCCTCCATGTAGCGAAGGTAACGCTCGGTGATGGTGCCCTCGAGGTTGCAGTAGTTGGTGACCATGGCGGGGACGACAAGCCTGTTCGGGATCTCGCAAGATCCGATTTTCATGGGAGAGAACAGAGTGTCGAGCTTCATTACTACCTCCAAGAAATCGTGGCGCGCGCATACTGCGCCCATGTACTATGTGATTAATGGTCAAGGTGGGGGCAACACCCAGGTCAAGCGGTTTGGGGAGATAATCCATGCGGTACACGCAAAAAGACATTCGCCAAAAGCTGGGCTTCACCCGCGACGCGCTGCGCCTGTATGAGAAACGCGGGATCATCCAGCCCGAGATCGATCCAGGCAATGGGTACCGCTACTACGACGACTGGCAGATGAACCTGCTGTGGGACTGCAAGTACTATCGGGCCATGGGTTTCTCGCTAGCGGAGGTGCAGGAGCTGCTCACGGCGCGCACGCCGGGGGATATCGAGAGCCAGCTTGCCCGACGCGAGGAAGAGATGCGCCACGACCTGCGTCGGCGTGAGCTCGCCCTGAGCGAGCACAGCCGCTTTATGGAGGAACTGCGTTCCAGCGAGAGCGACCTGGGCGTTGTGGAGGAGCGCGACTTTGCGGGCTGCATCTACGTCGTAGAGCGCGAGGAGCATCGTTTGCCTGCGGATATATGCACCGACGCCGTCGCCTTCGCAAACCGAAACGCCGCGCTTATGAAGCCCTACTTCTGGTTTCCCGTGGCCGGCGAACGGCGGTATTTTTGGGGGTCGGCCATGCGGCTCGAGGCGTATAGGGAACTGGGTGAGGAATGCGGGCGCGAGGGCGTTGTGGAGCTTGCACCGTCGCGGACGCTCTCGACGGTGCTCGACGCCGGTGACCGCGGCGGGTTTGGGGCCGACCTCTTTTCCGGCTTCGTGAAATGCGCTGTAGATGATGGCTACACGATAGCAGGGCCCCTTCATGGCTTGCTGCTGGCGCGAACGTTCGATTCGGCCGGTTACCATAGGTACGTGCGTGCGTATTTGCCTATTGAGTAGGAATAGAGAAATTTAGGAATTGCATTCCTAAATTTGACCACAATAAAAGCAAGTGAAATAACGCCTCCCATCGGAAAGACGGGAGGCGTTGTGTATATAGCCAGGGAAATCGAGCAGACCATCGACAAACTGCTCAAGCAGGGCAAAGTCGTGCTGGTCACCGAGATATTGCCTTCCCGGTTTCGAAACTTTAAAAGAATTCGAGTTTCGAAACCGGAAGGAGCGGATGATGGCCTGAGTAGACCGCAACACGTACCTGTAGCGGCTTTGGGCGCTTGAGGGCACCCGGGACATCAAGGTGATCACGGGGATGCGCCGCTCCGGCAAGTCCGAGCTCATGAAGGCGTTCTCCGCCTCCGTTGCGCGGAAGGACTCGTCCTCCAACAACGTCTACATCGACCTGCTGGACCTCGAGCGGCATTATCAAGCGTGTGCGTTTTCGTAGGCCTCTTTGATTTCTTCTGGCAAGCCGTCGGGAATGAGCGCCTTCAGCTCAGCCTCGTCGTTGCCCTGATTCAGCTGCTCGTAGTACCAGCATTTGAACTTCAGCATATCCAGCGCGCGGTTCATGTTCGCGATCTCCGACTCCATGTGGGCCTTCCGCTCCTCGAACATGGCCTTGCGTTTGGGATAAGTCGATGGGCCCTCCGCGCACCATTCCATGAACAGCCGGATGTCCTTGATCTCCATCCCCGCCTTCTTCAGGCATTCGATGACCCGAAGCGCCTCGAGTTCCGTATCGCCGAATTGGCGAATACCGGACGCCCGCTTCAATTCCGGGAACAGCCCCTGTTTGTCGTAATACCGCAGTGTTGAGGTGGGCAAACCGAACATCTCCGCCACCTGTCCGATTGTGTACACGCGCATCCTCCATTCATTTTCAAGTTGAAGCTTGACCTAAAGTCAGGTTTAGGTAATACCGTCATTTTCGTCAATGCAAATAGGGAGTGCAAGGGGTGCTCCGTCATGGGCAAAAAGGTTTTGGTGGTTTCTTCGAGTCCGCGAAAGAATGGCAATTCCGAGACGCTGGCGGACGCCTTCGCCAACGGCGCGCGGGAGGCGGGCCACAGTGTGGAGACCGTGCTCCTGCGCGAAAAGCAGCTGGGCTTCGGCAGGGGCTGCCTTGCCTGCCTAAAGCTGGGGCGCTGCGTCATCCAAGACGATGCCGTGGAAATTGCCGCCAAGATGCACGACGCCGATGTTCTGGTGTCGCAACGCCCGTCTACTACAGCGTCTGCGGGCAGCTCAAGACCATGCTGGACCGCGCCAACCCGCTCTTCGGCTCCGATTATGCATTTACCGAGGTGTATCTATTGGCAGCGGCGGCGGAGGGCGGGCGCTCGACCTTCGAGGGAACGGAGAAAGCCGTACGAGGCTGGGTTGACTGTTTCCCCCGTCGCGCGCTCGCCGGAACGGTTTTCGCCGGCGGCGTGAGCGGCGTGGGCGAAATCGCCGGGCACCCTGCACTGGAGCAGGCGCGACGAATGGGCATGGAAATCTAGGCGGGCTGCTTGGCCGCGCAAATGCGGATTGGTTTTTTCGGATGTGATCACGTACATTTGAATCAAGCCGGCGGAGGAGCAATCGGCCAATGAGATTGTGCCTGGAACGCTTGAACAAAATATTTGATTCGCAAGCGATTGAATAGCTCCATCTGTTTTGGTTAAAACAAGCTGCGTGCCGCGCGCCTGCGGTACGAAGGAGGGAGAAGGCTATGAATATCGTTGTACTGAGCGGCAGCCCTCGCAAAGGTGCCAATACCGACACCATGGTCGACGCATTTGCAGAGACTGCGCGTGAGAGCGGTCATACGGTGGAAGTCATTCGTGTTGCCAGCAAGAAGATCGGCGGCTGCCTGGGGTGCCAGTACTGCTTTGCCCATAAGGGTGAATGCGTGCAGAAGGACGGGATGGCCGGTGTGATCGAGTCGCTCAAAGAGGCCGACATGGTCGTTTTCGCCTCGCCCATCTACTGGTTTGACATCACCGCGCAGGAGAAGATCGCCATCGATCGCCTGTATGCCTTCGGTGCTACGGGATTTCCGTTTGCCAAGACGGCTCTGCTCCTCGACAGCCATAGCGATGGGGTCTATGACGCGGCGATTGCTATGTACAAGGCCACTTGCGCTTACTGCAAGTGGGACGACCAGGGCATCGTCACTATCAGCGGCATGACCGAGCGCGACAGCATGGCCTCGTCACCCAAGCTGGAAGAGGTGCGCGAGCTTGCTCGTAGGCTTGCCTAAGGGCAGGCGAGGGCCGGTTGCTGCTAACTTTAAACGCGGAAAAATGCCCGCGATGAGAAACGACGAGGCCCGGACGCAGTGCTACTGCGTTCCGGGCCTCGTCGTTTTGCGAGCTCATGACGGTTCGGTCGCCGTTGTTTTAGTCAAACAGACTCGGCATGTCGCTTTCTTTCATGAGGGCGCCGGCAGAGGGGAGGCTCTGCGCGGTGAACTTTTCGGCCGAGACGCCGGCGCCAAGGATTTCCTCGGTTGTGCCGACGGTGGTGACTGAGCGGCCCTTCTTGGCGGTAAAGGCCTGGACGCCCTGCGTGTTGGTGGTCGTCTTGGTCTTGAGCAGCGACGTGTTGAAGTTCATCAGACGATAGTCGCTCGAGACCAGCGCGATGTCGCGATCTTCCTTGAGCACCTGGGCATACAGCAGCTTGCTGCCGCCGTAGATGGCGTTCTTGAGGCGCTTGCGGTTGGTCTTGGTGACGTATCCAGAAAGTGCGACACGCACCACGCGGCCGTTCTCAAAGACAAACAGCACGTCGGCCTTATAGTCCTCGGGGTCGATGACCCAGATGACGCTCTCGTCGGGTTCCATCTCAAGATCGGTCGGCAGGTACGAGCCCAGCTGGGCCGACTTGGTGTCCTCAAACGCCGCAACCTTGCATTTGTACACCTGGCTCTTGTTGGTAAAGACCAGCAGCTCGTGGGTGTTGGAGGACGGGAACTCGATAAAGGGTTTGTCGCCGTCCTTGTACTTGAGCGTGGTCGCCTTCTTGAGCACGCGGTCCGTCATCTTCTTAAGGTAGCCATCGCGCGAGAGCATGATGGTCACCGGGTACTCCTCGACCTCGGGCTCCAAGCTTACCTCGATAACCTCATGGGGCTCGATCCTGCCCGTGCGACGCGGCATCACATATTTCTTGTTGACCGCGGCCAGCTCGTCGCTGATGACCTTCTTGATGTTCTCCTCGCTGGAGAGGATCTCCTCAAGCTCGGCAATCTCGCTCTCAAGCTTGGCGATGTCCTTGGTGCGGTTGAGGATGTACTCCTCGTTGATGTTGCGGAGCTTGAGCTCGGCAACAAACTCGGCCTGGGTCTCGTCGATGTCGAAACCCTTCATAAGGTTGGGCACGACCTCGGCTTCAAGCTTGGTGCCACGGATGATGGCGATGGCCTTGTCGATGTCGAGCAAGATTGCCTCGAGGCCGTGCAGCAGGTGCAGGCGCTCGGACTTTTTGCCCAGGTCAAAGTTAATGCGGCGACGCGTGGACTCAATACGCCATTTGACCCACTCGTGCAGAATCTGGCGCACGCCCATAACACGGGGATAGCCGTCGACGAGCACGTTGAAGTTGCACGAGAACGAATCCTGCAGCGTGGTCGAGCGATAGAGCTTGGCCATGAGTTTGTCGGGGTCGACACCGCGCTTAAGGTCGATGGCGATGCGCAAGCCCGAGAGGTCGGTTTCGTCGCGGATGTCAGCAATCTCCTTGACCTTGCCCTCCTTGGAGAGCTTGACGATGCGCTCGATGATGACATCGGTCTTGGTGGTGTAGGGAATCTCGTAGACCTCGATAATGCGCTCTTCGGGAATCCAGCGCCAGCGGGAGCGGATCTGGAAGCTGCCAAGGCCGGTCTCGATAATCTTTTCCATCTCCTCGCGGCGGTAGATGATCTCGCCGCCGGTCGAGAAGTCGGGCATGGGCATGTACTCGAGCAGATCGCAGTCGGGATCCTTGAGGTAATGCATCGTGGCAGTACAGACCTCGTTGAGGTTGAAACCGCAGATGTCGGACGCCATAGCGACGCCGATGCCCTTGTTGGCCGAGACGAGGATGTTGGGGAATGTGGTGGGTAGCAGGCGCGGCTCCTTCATGGCGCCGTCGTAGCTGTCGACGAAGTCGACCGGATCCTTGTCGATGTCCTTGAAGATTTCGGCGCTGATGGGGGAGAGCTTAGCCTCGGTATAACGCGAGGCGGCGTAGCTCAGGTCGCCCGAATAGTACTTGCCAAAGTTGCCCTTCGACTCCACAAAGGGGGCAAGCAGCGCCTCGTTGCCGGTGGCCAGACGCACCATCGTCTCGTAGATCGCGGCGTCGCCGTGCGGGTTGAGCTTCATGGTCTGGCCCACAATGTTGGCGCTCTTCTGGCGCTCGCCCTTGAGCAGGCCCATCTTGTACATGGTGTAGAGCAGCTTACGGTGCGAGGGCTTAAAGCCGTCAATCTCGGGGAACGCACGCGAGACGTTGACGCTCATGGCGTAGGGCATGTAGTTGACCTCGAGCGTCTGCGTGATCGGCTGGTCGGTGACCTCGGAGTGCAGGCCGATGACGTTCTCGGCGTTGACCTGCTTTTTCTTTGGCTGGTTCTTCGTCTTCTTCTTTGCCACGATATCCTCTTGAACTTCTTATGGGCCGTCGTTATCGATTTGCTGCTACTGCAGGTCCAGCTGGTCCAGGTATTCCTTGCCGTGCTCGGAGATATGGCGCTTGCGGCCCGCTTCGTCGTTGCCCAGCAACAGGTTGAACATGGTTTCCATCTTGGTGACGTCCTCGGGCTCCACCTTGATCAGGCGACGCGTTTCGGGGTTCATGGTGGTGAGCCACATCATGTCCGGGTCGTTCTCACCAAGACCCTTGGAGCGGTTGATGGAGCACTTTTGGTCGCCAATCTCCTTGAGGATGCCGTTCTTCTCGAGCTCGGTGTAGGCAAAGTAGGTCTTCTCTTTGCAGTTGATCTCGTAGAGCGGCGATTCGGCGATATAGACGTAGCCCTCGTCGATAAGCGTGGGCACCAGGCGATAGAGCATGGTGAGCACGAGCGTGCGGATGTGATAACCGTCGACGTCGGCGTCCGTACAGATGATGACCTTGTTCCAGTTGAGGTTGTCCAGGTCAAAGGCACCAAGGTTCTTGATGCGCTTGTCCTTGATCTCCACACCGCAGCCCAGCACGCGCATAAGGTCCATGATGATGTCGGACTTAAAGATGCGCGGATAGTCTTCCTTCAGGCAGTTGAGGATCTTACCGCGGACGGGCATAACGCCCTGGAACTCGGCATCGCGCGACGTGCGAATGGCGCCCGCTGCCGAGTCGCCCTCTACGATGTAGATCTCGCGGCGGCTCTTGTCCTTGGAGCGGCAGTCGATGAACTTCTGCACGCGGTTGGCCATGTCGGTCTTTTGCTGCAGGTTGGTCTTGATGCTCTGGCGCGTCTTTTCGGCGTTCTCGCGCGAGCGCTTGTTGATGAGCACCTGCTCCATAATCTTGTTGGCGGCGTCCTTGTTCTCGATCAAGTAGGTCGAGAGGCGCTCCTTAAAGAAGGCCGTCATGGCCTGCTGGATAAAGCGGTTATTGATGGCCTTCTTGGTCTGGTTTTCGTAGGACGTCTGGGTGGAGAAACAGTTGGTCACCAGCACCAGGCAGTCCTGGACGTCCTGCCACTTAATGCCGCTCTCGTTTTTGTTGTATTTGCCCTGTTGCTTAATGTAGGCATCGATGGCGCTGGTCAGGGCGCTGCGGGCAGCCTTCTCGGGCGAGCCTCCGTTCTCGAGCCACGATGAGTTGTGGTAGTACTCCTGCATCATGAAGGTGCGCGAGAAGCACATGCACGCGGTGATCTTTACGTTGTAGTCGGGCAGGTCCTCGCGATCGCGACCGCGACGGTCGGCCTCGATAAAGAAGGGCTCGGTGAGATAGTCGGTACCGACCTTTTCGAGCACGTAGTCCTCGATGCCTTTGGGGTAGCAAAAGTCCTCTTCGGAAAACTCGCCATCGTCGCCCTCAATGCGCAGGCGGAAGGTCACGTTGGCGTTGACCACGGCCTGACGACGCATGGTCTCGCGATACCAATCGTGGGGGATGCTAATTGAGGTAAAGACCTCAAGATCGGGGCGCCACTTGATAGTGGTGCCGGTGCGGTTCTCGTCGCTGGGCTCAATCTCGAGTGCCTTCTTCTTGGCGCCGACAACCTTGCCCTTCTTAAAGTGCAGAGAGTACTTGTTGCCGTCGCGCCAAACCGTGACGTCCATGTATTCGGAGGCGTACTGGGTCGCGCACGAGCCCAGGCCGTTGGTGCCGAGCGAGAAGTCGTAGTCGCCGCCCTGGTTATTGTTGTATTTGCCGCCGGCGTAGAGCTCGCAAAAGACGAGTTCCCAGTTAAAGCGCTTCTCGGAGGGGTTCCAGTCGAGCGGGCAGCCGCGGCCGTTGTCCTCTACCTGAATGGAACCATCGCGAAAGGCGGTAAGGGTGATGAGCTTGCCGTAGCCCTGGCGCGCCTCGTCAACGGCATTGGACAGGATCTCGAAGGCGGCATGCGCGCAGCCGTCGAGTCCGTCCGAGCCAAAGATGACGGCGGGGCGCAGGCGTACGCGCTCCTCGTCCTTGAGCTGGCGGATACTGTCGTTACCATAGTTTGCGGTGTTTTTTGCCATACTCGCTCTCTCGGTGCTCCTTTGCTGCGTTTTAGTCATATAAATAGTCAAGGTAGCATAGCCCAGCCCATGAGCGATTCCAACCAACACGAAATCCATCGAACAATCGTTCGTGATATATCGACTGATGTTAAGCTATTGGGAGAAATAGCTGAATCAAATCAATAAATATTTGATTTCCTTTAGCAGAATCAGATATATACTAAATGAAAACGAATCAGGAGAGCTTTTATTTAATAGAGCGGTGAAGATATGAAGATTATCGAACGTCCTCAATATATGGAAGCGCTTCTTGGCGCTAAGGGAACGCCGGACATCAAGGTGATTACCGGCATTCGTAGGTGCGGCAAATCTGTTCTACTGGAAGCTCTTGCCGATCGCATTCGTGAGGCCGACCCCGATGCCAATATTATCCGTATCAATTTCAATCTCCTCGAATTCGAGGAACTAACGGATTTTCGAGCATTGCATCGCTACGTTGAGGAAAGCTATTGCGAGGGCCTCGATAACATCGTGATGATCGATGAGGTACAAACTTGCGTTGGGTTCGAAAAAGCGGTCAATAGCCTTCATGCATCGGGTAAATACGATATCTACGTTACTGGCTCCAATGCTTTCTTGCTTTCGAGTGACTTGGCGACGCTTTTTCGCGGGCGGACATATGAGGTCGAAGTATTCCCGTTTTCCTTGCTTGAGTTTTCGACGTATCACGAAATTCATAACCCAGACGAAGCGCTTGACCGCTATTTAAGAGAGGGCGGAATGCCTGGCTCTTATTTGTATCCTAGCGAGCGAGCTCGCTATCGATATATTGCGAACGTGCTAGATGTCTTGGTTTTGCGTGATGTGGAAGAAAAGCATGGGGTTCGTAACAAGGTGCAACTAGAACGTGCATGCGATTTCCTAATGGACAATATCGGTAACATATCTTCTGTTAGCGGAATTGCGGCCGCGCTGGACGCTGCCGGCACGCGCGTTTCCGTGGCAACGCTCGCCCAGTACCTTGGATATTTATGCCAGGCCTTCGCGTTCTATCGAGTTCGCCGCTATGACGTAGGCGGTAAAAAGTACCTCACTTCGGGTGATAAATACTATTTATCGGATCATGCAATCAGATATGCAAAACTGGGCACTAAAAAACTCGACTTCGGGCATGTATATGAAAATATGGTCGCTTTAGAGCTCCTAAGACGCGGTTGGGAAATCTATGTCGGGGTGCTTTATAAGAAGGAAATCGACTTTGTGGCAATTCGTCGCGATGAACGTGTGTATATCCAAGTTAGCGATGACATTTCGCGTCAGGAGACCTTTGAGCGCGAAGTGGCGCCTCTGCTTGCGATACGTGATGCGTATCCCAAGATGGTCATTGCGCGTACAAAGCATGAGGCTGTTGATTATGAGGGGATTAAGGTGGTCGACATCGCCCGATGGCTGATGGGGGAGGGGTCGGATGTCGAATAGCGGGCGGTGGACGCCTATCTAAATCATTGCGCTGCTCGGGCGCCTTGAGGGTCTTCTTAATAATGCGGGTGAGCCCACGCTCCTTACCGATGAATTCCACTTACTCGTTTCTGCCCGAGTAAGTTTGAAGACGGATGAGCCCGCTTCATTTTGTTTGCGGCTGGATACGTTTGTCGAAAAGTGCCGCGTGGATGGCTCAAATCGAACATTGGGACAGGCGTCTCATTTTATGGGCCGAGGGCGTGCGTATACAAGTCTTTTTGGTCCATAGGGGATGCTGGGCGGTTGCTAGTTGGGCCACGGGTCACTTCGCCGGCGCTGCTTCTTGCCATACGCTCATAGTGGAAGCCGATGCCACGGAGTCGACTTGGGACTCGGGCAACGGATGAGCTGCAAGCCGAAAGAAGCGGTGAGGATGATGAAGCCCATGACGAAGAAGCTGCTGTTAGGAATTCCCACCGTGACGCTTTCGGCTGTGTTGGCGTGTACGGTGGCAGGCTGCGGCAGTAGCGCGCCGAGCGGTTCGGCTGGCAGCTCGGGCGGGAGCGCACCCGTGCAGGAGAAGTCCAAGAAGGCCAAGGCCTATGAGTCGCAGACGGTCGAGGTGGCAGGCATTACCTATGAGTCGGTGGCTCACGGTACGTTCTATCGCGGCGATGCCAAGCTGCAGGACGGCTTTTACCTGCACATCAAGATTACCAACAACAACACAAAGAACAGGACGTTCAGTTCCTTTAACGTGCATGCTGCCCAGGGCGATCTTGAGGCGGGTGACCCGTTGTTTACTTCCGGCAAGGCGGCCGTGCTCGACTACGTCGCAAGCGAGGCTCCCGATGATCTGCACAAGGGAATTGACCTTTCCGAGAGGCCAGATATCGGCCCGGGCGAGACCGTTGAGTACGTGTATTTCTGGGCGCCCAAGACGGCGTACTACGGGCCCATCACTGTCGAGTTCGTAGACGCTTACGCCCCCGCCAAGAATCATGAGGCCATGCACTTTGACACCACGGGATGTGAGACCAAGGAGTTCAAGGCGGCCGGCGGCGTGGCCGATTCTGGCGAGAAGGCAGATTTAACGGGCATCGACTGCGCATCGTACAGTATCGAGGCCGCCGATGGGTACACGCTGGATTCGTCCAACGAAGAGCACGAAAAGGCAAACTTCTTCCACGACGAGACTGGAGGACGCCTGAACATCAGCATCTTCCCGCGCTCGCCGGAGGAAGAAGTTGCGAGCCTGGAGCAGGTCTACGAAGACAAGGAGACGACAACCGACCAGGTCGAGTACAACGGCATAACGTGGCTGCGCTTTACCGGTCCCGACAACGGTCATACGCTGTTTGCGACGGCTCCCGCGACGGGCGAGACCGTCCGTGTGTCGATCGGCTGGAAGATTGACTGGGACGCCGCCGTGCCCATGATGGAGGCGCTAAAGCTCAAGTAGCGCTGTGATTCCCATGTCAGGCGACTCAGGGCTGGCTCCGAGTTATCGGGCCAGCCCATTTTGATATTCGATGAGCCGAGTCGGCGTCTCTCACAAAAGTAACTAGAAGCTAGCGAGGCCTATCCGAATTGACCTCATTGGCGGTGTCGGTTTCGAGCGCCGTGCGGCGGGTGCTGTAGGCGACGAGGCCGGCGCCTGCCGCGGCGAGTGCTGCAGCGGCTGCCGTAAGGGGAGCGTTGCTGTCTTTGCGAGAAGGTGCCCCGTGGCGGTGGTGCCGTTCGATGGCCAAAATCTCCAATTTGATCGAGCGAAGCGCCGGGTTCCGGAACGCGTTCGATGCGCTTGGTAGTCCGGTCGCTAACGTAACATATGCGCGACCAGCTCGGCGCGTGTGCCGATGCCAAGCTTTGCGTATACGCCGGATAGGCGGTTTTTGACGGTGCCCGGCGATACTCCCATATGGCGTGCGATTTCGGCGTTGGTCCACCCACGACAGGCGAGCATGGCCATGGTGAATTCCGTGGTCGTTAGATCGTCGGCAACGTCCTCGCCCGAATCGGGGTTGTGGATGCGCCGCCAGCCGTAGCTGAAGCGGTACGTGATCTCGATGATGCGCGCGAAGTCGTCAGGGTATTGCGTTTTTAGGCATGCCTCGATAAGCCCCTGTAAAAGGCCGTGATGCTCGCCAATGAGCTCAATAAGGCCGTCGGGACGCGCAATGTTCCAAGCAACTCCGAAGTGCGTTTTTGCGGCGTCGATGTCCTTGAGGCTCATGCATGCCATGGAAGCTGCCAAGTGCAGGAACAGCTCCGAGATGGGATAACTTCCCTGTTTCATGATCAGGGCGTTTTCCGCCATGCCCAGGCTGCGGCCATATTCGCCGCGCAGGTACAGGGCATGCGCCATCACGTAGCTGGCGAACAGGCGCAGGCCTTCGGGCAGATGCGCCGCAAGCGGATAAAACTCTTCGGCGGAATACGGGGAAGGCAAGTGCAGCAGGACGCTCGCGGCCGAGGCGAACAGGATATGCGTGGCGTGGACGGCGGGCGACTCCTCGTCAGCCGGCGTATCGAGGATGCCAGCAAGGCACCGGCGGGCGTCGGCGATACGGTTGAGCGACAGGCTGGCGTATCCGCAGATAAAGCATGCGGAATAGCACAGCGCGGGATCGGTGGCGTCAAGATAGGGGCGCGCCGTCTTGGCAGCGAGGGCGGCCTGTCCGCGAAAGTACAGCGCTTCTGCCGTGGCGATGGTGCGTGAATCGGGGTCGGAAATGCCTGCAACCGCAGCGTCAATCTGCCCCGGCACAAAGGCGGTGCACATCAACGGCATGGGAACGCATGGGTAGCCATCGCAGTCCATCTTCCATCTCCCAACAGCTGGCAACAATGCAGCAATTGTACTCCTGTTGCTCGGGACTGGAATTTTTGGGTATTGCCTACGATTATGCCGAACGCATAAAGGAAGAGTCTATTGGCGATGCTCTCAAGGTGGCTACCGAAGCCAAGCTGACCTCGATATTAGGAAAAATTGCCACCCCTGCAAAAAGCTCTGTCGCAGTGATGGGAAACGCATCTTCTGGGCATTCCGGCGTCTCCAGCTAGCGCTGGACTGCTGCTGTCGCCTGCGCGTTGGCGAGCGGAGCGTGGGGACCGTCCGGCGACCAGCGGTGACGGGCGGGCCCTGCCGCGTGCGTGGGCCTCCATCGGCGTAGACCCATGACCCCTATGGCATCGGAGAAGTCCACCATCGCGTCCAGGACCTTACCGTCCGGCACGCCCAGCCTAGCGGCTCCCTTGAACCCAAGGTTGAAGGGGGGTGTTGTACAAGGCATATGGGGCCGAGTGGAAGTGGATCAAAAGAGCGTTACTTGACGTTTCATGCATAATGCCAACCGCCCCGCGATATCACGTTCGCAGCGCGCAGGGGCCGGAGAATCTTCGCGATGAGAGTTGACGTCTAATACCTTGCATCGTATAGTGTGTATAGCATAGTATATGACGAGAGGAGGTGTGCGGATGGAGGCACAGATGAAGCGCGGCTTCCTGGAGGCCTGCGTGCTCGCGGCCGTCTCCGGCGAGGAGTCCTACGGCTACCAGATCGTGAAGGACGTACCGGCGAGCATGGGGCTCACGGAGTCGACGCTCTACCCGCTGCTCAAGCGCCTGGAGAAGGCCGGGTGCATCACGGCGCGCTCCGCCGAGCACAACGGGCGGCTGCGCCGGTACTACCGCATCACGGACGACGGGCGAGCGCGCATCGAGGAGTTCCTGGCCGAGTGGCCGTCCGTACGGGAGATTTACGCATACGTTGAGGAGGCGCACCATGACGCGCGATGAGTTTCTGGGCCGGTTGGGCGAGCTGCTCGCCTGCCTGCCGGCCGAGCAGGTGGAGGAGACCAAGGCGTTCTATGCGGAGGCCATCGCCGACCGCATGGAGGACGGTATGAGCGAGGAGGAGGCCGTGGCCGCCATGGGCACGCCCGGCGAGGTGGCGGAGGCCACGCTCGACGACCTGCCCGCCGTGCCGCGCGCGATCGCGAGGACGCGCCGGCGCAGCACCGCGCTGCTGTGGGTGCTGGCCATCGTGGGCTCCCCGGTGTGGGTGCCGCTGCTCGCCGCCTTCGCCGCCGTGGCCGTCACGGTCTATATCTGCATCTGGGTGCTGGCGCTCTGCGTGTGGATCGTCGCGGTGGCACTCGGGGGCGTGGGCGTAGTTGAGCTCCTGCTTGCCGTAAGCGGCGTCATCATCGGCCACTTCCCGTACGCCCTCGCCTCGGCGGGCGTGGGGCTCGGCCTCGTCGGCGTGGCGCTCTTCGTTGGTGCTGGCGCTTGGGCCGCCTCAAAACAAATTGCGCGCCTCTCGGCGCTCTGGGCGAGGAAGGCCGCCTCGCCCTTCTGGAAGGGTAAGGGCGAGAAGGGCGGCGCTGCCGCGCATCTCGCGGCGTAGAAAGGAGTGAGTACCATGACCAGTGCGAAGAAGATCTACCTCGCCGTGGCGGGCGGGCTCGTTGCCGCGGGTGTTGTCCTCGCGGGCATTGGCTTTATCGCTTCGGGTTTCGACCCGGCCGTGTTCACAACCCATGTCGACACGCGCTACAGCACCATCGTGCTCGGCGGCGTCGAGGTGGACGACCCGATGGGCCTCCCCCTCATCGAGCAGCTCGCCAATCTGGGCGAGATCGACACCTCCGGCATCACCGCGTCCGAGTCCCCTGCTGCTCCGGAGGCGCCCACCGCTCCCTAAGCATAGCGCGCCCGGCGCCAGCCCGGGCGGGGCGAGCGGCAGTGACGAGCGCGCCTCGCGGACCCGGTTCTCGATCTCGCGCGGCGTGGACCTCGCGAGCCTGCGCGGGCGGCTACTGCGGTCGGACATGGGCTCTCCGGACCTGCTGCGGCGCAGCCACTTGCTCGCCGTCTGGCGGCTGACGCCCATCTGACGCGCGGTCTCGGCGACGCCGAGGCCGGACTCTATGCGCGAGACGAGCGTCTCGCGCCCCCTCGGGGTGAGCCTTGCGTTAGGATGTTGCTCCATGGGAGGGCTCCTCTGCTGTTCGTCTAGACAACTCACAGCATGTGGGAGCCCTCCCTATTTGTCACTACCCGGGTGTAAACAACCTATTGGCACAGAACAGCTAGAACAACCGATGCCGCCTCACTGCGCCGAGAAACCCCCGGCGCCGTGAGGCGGGCGGCGGAGTGAGCCAACAGCAAAGCCATGCCGCTATTAGTAGCCTGTCGCCAGCAATCTGCAAGTCACTAGCACCCCACAGCCGTGCCGGCAGCATCCCTTGGTCGCCATATCAGCCGCACGGTATAATCTATCCATCGATATATTGGTTGAACCATGGTGTCTCTGCTGTGACCATAAACTTCCGCAAGACGCTAGGACCTTGTTCTAAGGAGATCTGGTGGAGAAAGGTCAAGAGAACCCACCACAAGACCAGGCGCTTGCCCATAGAGTCAGGTGGGCTGACCTCGACAGCGTATTCGAGCACATGGGCGACAATGCTAGCGTTGGAGAGGCAAGTAACGGCATCCACCTCATAAATGACCGGGAGCACGTCGCCGTGCGCCAGGACCACGAGGTTCGCATCCCCAATGAATACCTGCAGGAATCATACGTCGGACAGCGCGACAGCGACCTGAGAAAAGCAAGGGAGATGCTCCTTCAGGCCAAGCAGGAGCGCCCTTCCTACAAACCTGACATCCTTTTAGGTCTTGCGACAACGTTCCTGGGCTGGTTTCTCGGGGGTTTGTCGTCATCTGTCAATCTCGCATCTTTGCCCGGTATCTTGATGCTCTGCGTAGCACCGTGTGGCGCAGTAGGACTCTTTGTCGCTTTTATCTTTATCCGAAAAGAAGAGAAGCAGGGCAAATCTGATCTGGCCGAGCGCGTCCTAGAACACCTGGCGGATCCCGATGACAAGGAGACCAAGACCGATGAACATTAATGATACGAGCACGCAGCTGCTCTTTACCACGGTCCCCATCGTGGGCATTACTACCGAAGGCACGGGCGTCTCGGGTACAGGATTCTTCTTTTCCTATGACCTTGAAGACGGGCGAAAAGTGCCCCTGCTCATTACCAACCACCATGTCCTCAAGGATGTGATTCAGGGTCGCTTCGTCATCAATCTAGCCGAAGGTGACGCCCCGTCATGCGAGACCATCAGCGTGAACTTCGACAAGTCATTCATCGAGGGGAAGAAGCTCGGAGAGCTCGACTTGGTTGCGATGCCGGTGGCCCCTGTTCTCAGCATGCTTGAAGAAAACGGGAAGAGGCCCTTCTACCGATCCATCGACTCTGGACTCATCCCGAAGAAGAGTGTGCTGGACAATTTGGTGGCGCTCGAGCAAATCACCTTTATCGGATACCCCAGCGGGCTCTATGACGACTACAACAAGACCCCCCTCATCAGGCAAGGCTGGACTTCCACGCCCGCTTGGAACGACTACAAGGGTAAGCGCGAGTTCCTCGTTGACGCATCTGTATTCGAGGGCTCCAGCGGCAGTCCCGCCTTCATCCTCAACCAGGGCAGCTATCCCACGACCGACGGAATTGCCATCGGCTCCAGGCTGCTGTTCATGGGCGTAATCACTCAGACGATTACGAAGGAGAAGAGTGAGCACCTCGATTTAGGTACAGTCATCAGAAGCGACGCGATGCTCGACAAGCTTAAACCTTTCGTGGAAGGTCTACTGTAGCTAAGAGCACCGTCAAAAGCAGTGACGCCCCTTTGCTTCTTTCCCTAGGATGAGGTGACTGAGCTCGGCATGCTGGTTGACATCTGGTTCCCCAACGGCTCATAGTACAGACACATGGAAAGCCTTCGGGTTATGTAAGGGCGGGACCCACTGGGCCTCGTTCTAGTTTTACTGTTCGGTTAACGCTGCGGATCGTTTTGGAAGGCTTACGAGCATGGTAGTCCCGTTCTCGGAACTTGCTTCGACCTCTACCGTGCCGCCGTGTAGGACTGCAATCTCCCAAACAAGCGCTAGCCCGAGCCCTGCGCCGCCGTATGCCCTGCTGCGGGATTTATCCAGGCGAAAGAACGGTTGGAAGATGCTCTCACGGTACTGCTTGGGTATTCCCGGGCCCCGGTCCTCGACTCGCAGGAACACGTGGCTGTCGCTGTCGCTGATGGAGACGTTGACAGTCGAGCCGGAGCGGCTGTAACGGATGGCGTTTTCGACCAGATTAAACACCAGCCGATAGAGGAGCGTGTCGCTCCCGATTGCTAAAGCGTCTCCAGCACAGTTGAGGGCTATGCTCCTTTTTTCGGCAAGTGGCGCAAGGTCAGTGAGGACCTCTTCGGACAAGGGACCGAGTTCAACATCGTCCTCGCAAGGAACGCTGCGGAGCTCACTCATCTCAAGCAATACCTTGGTCATTCGAGACATGCGCTCGGTTTGTTCTTGTAGCAGGCCGAGCAGCTCGGCTGTTTCGGGTTGCAAACCGGAGTGCTCGGAGATGAATAGTTCAATCTGTGCTTGCATAAGGGCGAGCGGGGTGCGCAGCTCGTGTGCGGCATTGCCGGTAAACTGACGCTGTGCAGAGAATCCTTCGCCAAGACGGGCGATCATGTCGTTGAAAGAGGCGCTGCATCGTTGTAGCTCGGTGGGCACATCTTCACTGAGTCTGATTTCGCTTAGGTTGTCAGGCTGCACGCGCTCTACCTGGGCGGCGAAATCCCGTAGCGGTTTGAGTGCACGGCCGCTCACAAAGTATGCCAGCACGCCGCCAAGGAGTGTGACTCCAGCCGTGATGTACCAGGCTGTCGTGCCAAAAGACTCCTGTGCGTCGTTTACGACGATCGTGACCCTGTCATCGGGGACCGCTTTCGTCGGGTCGAACGCCTGGGGCGAATCTTCGCCGGTTGCGTTAAAGGCCGAGATGTTACTGCCGATGGCATCCATGTAGCGCATGCCCGTATAGCCGACCAGGCAGTTCGTCAGCACGCACGCCGCACACGTGAGCAGTGCCGTCATAATCGTTATGCGCCATTGCAGCGAAAGCCTTTTCATTCGTTATCCTCCATAACGTAGCCCTCTCCAATCCGATTGCGAATCGGGTCGTATCCCAAAGCGCTGCGCAACTTTTTTCGGAGCGACGAAATATGAACGCGGGTTGCGTTGCTAAAGTTGTTCACGCTGCTATCCCAAACGTGCTCGATAAGCTCCTCTTGGCTTACCGGTCGCCCCTGATTAAGCATCAGGTATTCCAAGATTCCCGTTTCCTTGCGCGTAAGAGATAAAGCCTCGCTGTCCACGGAAGCGATGCGCGCCTTGGTGTCAAAGCTGAGCTTTCCGCAGGTTAAAACTACGTCGCTTTGTGTAAAGCGTCTTAGGGTAAGGCTGCGAATCCTTGCCGCAAGCTCGTCCAGATGAAACGGCTTGGTGAGGTAATCGTTGGCGCCGGCATCGAGTCCGGCGACTTTATCTGATACTTCGCCACGTGCGGACAGAATCAGTACCTTAGTCTCGCAGTCAGTTTTCCTAAGTTCCCTGAGTACGGTCATGCCGTCGATGCGGGGAAGGTTGAGGTCGAGTACCACGAGGTCGAAGGCCTCAACGTCCAGTAGGTCGAGCGCCTCCTGTCCGTCGTGACAGCAGTCGACACTGTACGCCAAGTTCCGCAAGCTGCGCGCGATTGCATCGCACAGTGCTCGTTCGTCTTCGACGATCAAAATTCGCATAACAGTCTCCTTGCACATTCCAAATCGCGCTTAACACGGATTTTATAGTCGGTATGGTCCAATGGTCGCGTAACGAAAGGAGTGGTCAGGTTGTTCAAAGCGGTAAAACCCGTGGTACAGGTCGCTTTGTTGATCGTCGGAATTGCCATGGTGTGCTTTGGCGTTATGCGTGGCGAGGCGGATGCCGTGCTGGCCAAAGCGATTAGGCTGTGCTTGGAGTGTATCGGAATTGGATAAAAGAGAAAACACTGCGTCGCATGTTTTGGCTCGATTTCGCGGATTCATTCAGGCGGCGGCGACGCTCGTCACCAACATTCACCTGCCAAACTTTGCCAAAGGCGGCATCTATCAGGGCGCGGGAAAAACAGTCTGCGTACCTGGACTTAATTGCTATTCGTGCCCCGCGGCATCGGGTGCGTGCCCCATCGGGTCGTTCCAGTCCGTGGTAGGTTCATCCAAGTTCAACTTTTCTTACTACGTTACCGGTACGCTCATTTTGCTCGGCGTGCTGCTGGGACGCTTTGTATGCGGCTTTCTGTGCCCGTTTGGCTGGCTGCAGGAGCTGCTTCATAAGATTCCCGGCAAAAAGCTTTCGACAAAAAGGCTCAGGGCGCTTACGTATATCAAATACTTCGTGCTGCTGTTTGCCGTGGTGCTGCTGCCCGTCTTGGTGGTTAACGACGTGGGGATGGGAGACCCGTTCTTTTGCAAGTACATCTGTCCACAGGGTGTGCTCGAGGGCGCCATTCCGCTGGCGGCTGCCAATGCCGGCATTCGATCTGCGTTGGGACAGCTCTTTACTTGGAAACTTGCCGTTCTCATTGCCGTGGTAGTGCTGAGCGTTTTGTTCTACCGCCCCTTCTGCAAATGGATTTGTCCACTCGGCGCATTCTATGCGCTCATGAATAAGGTGTCCCTACTGGGGATCCGGGTCGATGCATGCAAATGCGTCTCGTGCGGCAAGTGTTCAAAGGTTTGTCAGATGGACGTTGATGTGGTCCGCGCGCCCAATCATGCCGAATGCATCCGGTGCGGAAAGTGCATCGGGGCCTGTCCCGTCGATGCCATCAGCTATCGCTATGGCCTGGATGTGTCGGCGGAAAAGCTCCCCTTGACCGCCGATAAAAAGTAAACAAGCTTCGACAAAACGGAGGAATGACCATGAAGCTTTCTAAGATTGCGGCCCTGTTTATGGTGCCGGTATTGGCCTTGTGCCTTGTGGCATGTTCGGCGCCCGGTGGCAATGCGAGCGAATCTGCGAGCTCCGATCCTAAGATCGCAGAACTCACTGCGCAGAAGCCGGCCAATGCCGACGAGGCCGCCGAGCTGTATGCGAAGCTCATGCAGAAGGAGAACGAGATCTTTTCGAGTGATAACGCGCTGTGGGAAAAGGTATTCAATGCGGCAAATAAAGACTCGGCAATGATTGAGGACGGCAGCAATTACGGCGATTTCCTGCTCAAGACCATCGACGGCGCCAAGGATGAGTTCACGGCGGATGAGCTTAAGACGCTCAAGGCCGGTGCACAGCAGATCAAGGAGATCGAGGACAAGCTCGAGAGCCTGGAGAAGGAGTTCCCCGGCTGTGGAAGCACGCCGAGCGCAGGCGAGAGCGTCGACGCTTCGGCCGCTGGCATGACGGCTGGTGCCAATGCTTCGAGCGAGACGACGAAGTTCCCCAGCTTTACGGGCAAGGACCTGGATGGCAACGACGTGAGCAGCGACGAGCTGTTCTCTAAGAACAAGGTTACCGTCATGAACTTCTGGTTCACCACGTGCAAGCCGTGCGTGGGCGAGCTGGGCGATCTTGAGAAACTGAATCAGGAGCTTGCCGAGAAGGGCGGCCAGGTCGTGGGCGTCAATTCCTTTACGCTCGATGGCAACAAGGGCGAGATTGCAGATGCCAAGGACGTGCTGAGCAAGAAGGGCGTGACATATAAGAACATCTGGTTCAAGTCGGATAGCGAGGCCGGTAAGTTTACGTCAAATTTGTTCTCGTTCCCGACAACGTATGTCATCGATCAGAATGGCAACATCGTAGGGGATCCAATCGTGGGAGCCATCAGCTCCGCCGAGCAGCGCGCAGCGCTCGACAAGCTTATCGACCAGGCGATTGCGGATAGCGAGCAGTAGAAAACGCGTAAAGCACAGCGAGGATCGTGCGCCGCTGTACGAAGTAGCCCGCTCCCTTTCAAGATAATCTCCACCATAAAGAGGTCCCGCTCGGGACCTCTTTTTTAGGCGCCGTCCCGTTCGTTTTTTGGTGCGGTTCCCTACATTCTTCACTGGTGCCGGCAAAAAATGGGGATAGAGTAGGACAAACGCGTCGAATACGAACGGCGGGGGAGAGCGGGCGAGTGCGCCCGCGTGGGAGAGGTTGCCGTCCATGCTGGAGCTCAAAGGTATTTGCAAAAGATACGTTACGCAGTCGTTTACGCAGGTGGCGCTCGACAGCGTAAGCCTGGCTTTTCGCGATAACGAGTTCGTGGCCATTCTGGGTCCCTCGGGCTCGGGTAAAACTACGATGCTCAATGTTATCGGTGGACTCGACCATTTCGATTCTGGCGACTTGCTCATCGACGGCATCTCGACCAAGGACTTCCGCGATCGCGATTGGGATGCCTACCGCAACAATCGCATCGGCTTTGTGTTCCAGAGCTATAACCTCATTCCGCATCAGACCATTTTGGAAAACGTGGAGCTGGCGCTTACGCTCACGGGTGTGGGCCATGCCGAGCGCCGCCAGCGTGCGCGCGAGGCGTTGGAGAAAGTCGGCCTGGGCGAGCACGTTAACAAGCGCCCGAGCCAGCTATCGGGCGGGCAGATGCAGCGCGTGGCCATCGCCCGCGCCCTAATCAACGATCCCGAGATCGTGCTGGCAGACGAGCCGACCGGCGCCTTGGATTCAACGACATCCGTACAGGTCATGGATCTGCTCAAAGACGTGGCGCGCGACCGCCTGGTCATCATGGTCACCCACAATCCCGAGCTGGCGTACCAATACGCCACGCGCATCGTCAACCTGGCGGACGGCAAGATCACCGACGATTCCGACCCCTTTGATGTTGTCAAGGCCGCGCGTCGCGAGGCCAAGCCTACGCGCAAAACCTCGATGAGCTTTGTGACGGCGCTGGGGCTTTCTGCCCGAAACCTTATGACCAAGAAGGGCCGCACGGCCATGACTGCCTTTGCGGGCTCGATTGGCATTATCGGTATTGCGGCGATCCTGGCGCTCTCCAATGGCGTAAACGGCTACATCAAAAAGGTCGAGGAGGATACGCTCTCGAGCTATCCGCTCACCATTTCCAAGCAGGACTACGACCTGTCGTCCATGATGGGTGGTCAGGGGGCTGCGGATGACGAGGCGTCCAACGGCGAGGATTTATCCGACGGTACTGGTGGCAAGGCTCAGGGGACCGATAAAATCCCTGTGGTCACGGCCGTAAAGGATATGTTTGCGAGCGTTAAGTCCAACGACATGACGAGCTTTAAGGCATGGCTCGATGCCGGTGGGGATGGTATCGATAAAGAAGTCAACGCCATTCAGTACGGCTACGGTGTATCGCCGGTTGTCTATCGTGCCGGCAAGGGCGACGAGAAGCCTGTCCGGCTGGTGCCCAACGCCATGACCGAGGCCATGAGCGGAGGTGCGAGTTCGGCGGCAACGGTGAGCATGGAATCCATGGGAACCTCGGTCTTTAACGAGATGATTGACGACCAGAGCCTGCTCGACAGCCAGTACGATGTCGTCGCCGGTCATTGGCCCACGTCTGCCAACGAAGCCGTGATGGTGCTTTCGAGCCGCGGTACGGTGGGCGACTACACGCTCTACAGCATCGGTGCGTTGGATATCAATGAACTCAACGATCTGGTTAACAGCGCCATGACGGCTGACGGTGGGGTCGAGACGCCCGAGACCGGCGCCGACTTTACCTACGACGATGCGCTGTCCACGACGTTTAAGGTGTTGTCGCCGGCCGATGCCTATCGCAAAAACGAAGAGACCGGCATGTGGACTGACATGTCTGGCGACGCCGATTTTATGACGGCCAAGGTTGCCAACGGTATTGACGTGCACATTGTGGGCGTGGTGCGACCCAACGAGACGGCCAACGCGAGCGCGTTGTCCCCGGGCATTGCCTACACGCATGCGCTGACTCGCCAGCTTATGGAGCGCGCCGCCGATTCGCAGATTGTGCAGGAGCAACTCGCCCACCCCGAGACGGATGTCTTTACGGGCAAGTCTTTCGATGAGCTGCAAGGCGAGGCCAAACAAGGCGTGGACCTGGGCAGCATGTTCAGTGTGGACGAGGCAGCGCTCAAGAGTGCGTTCTCGTTCGATACGTCTGCGCTCTCGGGTGCGGCTGGCGGTATGGACCTTTCTGGCATCGACTTGTCCGGGCTGGACATTGACCTTTCGGGCGTTGGTAAGGACATCGACTTCAGCGACATCATGGCCAAAGCGCCAACCCCAGATTTCTCGGGTATCTTTGACGGTCTGGAACTCACGCCCGAGCAAATGCAGCAGGTGGGAACACTAGCCAACCAGCTGTTTGAGGGCTTTTTGCGGTCTGATCAGTTTAAGGCGCTGACGCCCGATGATCTTAAGGACGCGTCAAAGCTTACCACCGCGTTCTCGACGTATCTTGAGAGTGATACGGCAGCCCAGCAAATCCTGGCCCAGCTGAAGGCCCTCGGCGGCGATGCCCTGGCCGAGCGCCTGCAGCAGGCGATGACCGACTATGTTCAAAAGCAGCTGGCTCCGTATCTGCAGCAGGCTATGGATCAGGTGATGAAGTCGATCGGCGATCAAATTGCGGTGACGGTGTCAGCTCAGCTCAAGGCGGGCGCGGCAGGGCTCATGGAGCAGATGGCGACGCAGATGTCTTCGAGTTTTGCCAACCTGGCGAGCGCCATGCGCGTGGATGCGAGTGCCTTTGCTCATGCCATCCACTTCAACATGGACGCCGAGGACCTGAGTTCGCTCATGATGAGCTATGTCAAGGCTTCGAAGCTCACCTACGACAACAATCTGACCACGTTGGGCTATGCGGATGAGGCAGACCCCATCTCGGTTAAGGTTTTCCCGCGCGACTTTGAGGCCAAGGAGCGCGTGCTCGATCACATTGACGCGTACAACAAGCAGGTCAAAGCCGCCGGCCACGACGAGCAGGCAATCTCGTACACCGACTACATGGGCATCATCATGGGTTCGGTGACCGACATCGTGAACACCATCAGCTTGGTGCTCATCGCATTCGTGAGCATCAGCCTGGTGGTGAGCTCCATCATGATCGGCATCATCACCTACATCAGCGTGCTGGAGCGTAAAAAGGAGATCGGCATCCTGCGCGCGATCGGCGCGTCGAAGCGCAACGTGGCCAACGTATTCAATGCCGAGACCTTTATCGAAGGCCTCATCGCCGGTGTCTTTGCCATTGTCGTCGTGGTGCTCGTGAGTTTTCCGGTCAATGCCTGGGCGCTTGCGGCCAAACAGGTCCCCAACCTGATGAGCCTGCCCGTGCAGGATGCGCTGGTGCTCATCGCGATTTCGGTGCTGCTGACGGTTGTTGCCGGCCTGCTGCCCGCCCGCAGCGCGTCCAGGAAGGATCCCGTGGAGGCCTTGCGCTCCGAATAATGTGACAAAGGGACAACCCTTTTGTCACGGCTAAAAGCAAGGAAGTCGCAAGGGTTGGGGCGGGGTTGTCGGCGAGTGCCCTCGGATACAATCGAAGCCGTGCTAGAAAGAGGCTTCGATGATTAGAAAATCGTTCTTTAATCCGTTCTCGTCGCTGCTGCTTGCGCTTGCCGGGCTGGCTTTTTTGGTCGATGTCCTGCCGCAGGTGGAAGGCCAGACGGGCGTGTTCGCGCCAGCTGTGCTCTTTTTGATGTGGCTGGTGGGCGGCCTGGTGCGCCTGTTTTACGAAAATGAGGCCAAGCGCAGCTTTGATCGCCATATGTTTAAAGCGAACCACGCGGCCGTTTGGAAACGCGTCGATGCGTGTTGGATTCAAGTTGATGCCGACCGGCTTGTGCCCGGCGACGTCGTCCGCCTATATGCCGGCATGCTCTGCCCGGTCGACGTGACCCTTGCCAAGGGCGACCAGGTCCTTGTCTCGGAATCGTCGCTTACAGGCGAGAGCGGTCAGACCGCCAAGCGGGAAGGGGAGACCGTTCGCGCGGGAACGACCATTGTCGACGGCAAGGCGTCGGCAACCGTCCTCGCCCGCATTGCCGATGAGCAGCCCGTTTTGCGCCGTCGCGCTCGAATGGGCACACAGTTTGGTGCCGGCGCCAAGAGCATCTGCGCCGCCCTGGTAAGATGCATGCTCATCGTACTGCCGTTTGTCATTATGATTCGAGGCTTTGTGCTGGGCGACTGGGCGCAGGCACTGCTGTTTGCCCTGGGCACGGCCGTGGGCCTGGTTCCCGAAATGCTGCCGGTTGTCACGAGCGTTTGCCTTTCGGGCAGTGCCCATCGACTAAAAAACAAGCAGGTCATCGTTAAGAACGTTGACGCCATGGAGTCACTGGGCTCCATGGACGTGGTGTGCGTTGACAAGACAGGCACGCTCACCGAAGATGCCGCGGTGCTCGAGTACTACACCGATATCCTGGGCAACGAAAGCGAGCAGACGCTCAACCTGGCGTATCTGGAGAGCACGAGCCAGGGGGCCGCTGCCAATCAGCTCAATCGGGCCATTGCCGATGCGTGCGCGGCACCCGAGCTGCACCTTGCCGCGAAAGACCTTGGCCACGCCTTTGCACTGCATGCCTCTGACCCCTTCGACCACGTCACCAAGGCTTCGGGTGTCAAGCTCGACGCCACGCCCGGGGCGCTTGGTTGTTTGGGGCTACAGGTTCGCCCCGGCAATCATCTGACCATCGTAAAGGGCGAGGTTGAAAGCGTGTGCACACGCTGCGCCTGGGCAAACTTTAAGGGCGAGCTGGTGCCCATGGATGCCGATGGCCGTCAGAGCGCCTACGAGGTTGCCGAGGACATGCGCGCCGATGGCATCAAAGTGCTCGCCGTCGCCTATAGCACGACGTCGGCGGACTGGGATGACCTGGTGCTGTGCGGCTTTTTGGGCTTTTTCGATCGGCCCAAGGCGAGCGCTCGTGCCGCCGTGCAGGCGCTGTCTAACCTTTCCGTCGAGGTGCGCGTGCTCACGGGTGATTCGGCTTCGGTCGCTCGCTCAACATGCTCGCGCCTGGGCATTCCCGCCGATTGCGTTATCACCGGCAGCATGCTTCAGGCCATGGAGGAATCCGAAGCGCTGATCCGGGTGGGGAAGGCTCGCGTGTTTGCCGAGCTTACGCCCGCACAGAAGGCGCAGATCGTTAGCCTGATTCGCCTCTCCGGCCACATCGTCGGCTATATCGGAGACGGCGTGAACGACGTGCCGGCGCTCACATCGGCAGACGTCGGCATTGTCGTGGACTCGGCTGCGGCCGAATCCAAAAAGGTGGCCGACCTGGTGCTGCTCGAGCGCGACTTGGGTGTTGTCGCCGAGGGCGTCAGCGAGGGCAGGACTTCGTTCGCCAATGCCTCCAAGTACATCCGTATCGCATCGAGCTCCAACTTTGGCAATATCTGTTCGGTTGCCGCCTCGAGCATTTTCCTGCCCTTTGTGCCGGCAACCGCTACCCAGCTGCTCTTGCTCAATCTGTGCTACGACGCCACCTGCCTGGCGCTTTCGTGGGATAACGTTGACGATGCAGAGATTGCCCGCCCCAGGGCCTGGTCGGGTAAGGGGCTCGGCAGCTTTATGCTTCATTTTGGCTTTGCGAGCTCGGCCTTCGACATCATTACGTTTGCCATTCTGTTCTTGGGCGTATGCCCCGCCGTCTGCGGCGCGCCCTTTGCCGCGCTCGACGCGGCGGGTCGAGCGGCCTTTATCGCGACCTTCCAAGCCGGCTGGCTGCTGGAATGCGCATGGACCGAATCGCTCGTGCTCCTGGTGTTGCGAACGCGCAGTGTCCGCGACGGGGATCGTCCTTGCACACCGCTCGTGGTGATGGTTGCCGTCATGCTCGTTGTCACGGCGCTCCTTGCGCTCAGTCCGGTGGCGCAGCTGTTTGGGCTCGCCACGCTGCCTGTATGGTATCTGGGCATCGTTGCGCTGCTGAGCGTGTTGTATCTTGTTGTTGCTTCGACGATCAAGCGGGTCTATCTGGCCCGCTCGAGCAGCTTGTTCTAGGGCGGTTCTATGCGTACCAACAGAACCAACATCGCGATTACGCCGGCCGAGGCCGCCGAGCTCAGCAGCGCGCTGTTCTCGTCTGGCAGCGCTGCCGCCCTGGAGCTCGCGCCCGTGTTTGCCGATATCGCATCGGGCAAGCTGACTGCTATCGAGCTGGCGGTTGCCGGCTCGCAGGCAAGTGCCGCCACTGGACCCATCGTTATCGGCGAGCTTTCGATCGACCTGGCCTCGCGCACCGTCAAGGTGTCGGACGCGCCGGTCTCGCTCACGCCCAAGGAGTTCGACATCCTTGCCTTTTTGGCGAGCAACCGGGGTACGGTCTTTAGCAAAGAGGAAATCTACCGGGCGGTGTGGCAAAACGAGTATCTGCTCGATGACAGCAACATCATGGCCTTCGTCCGCAAAATTCGAAAGAAGATTGAGCCCGAACCAGACAACCCCCACTACCTGCTGACTGTATGGGGCGTGGGCTACAAAATGGCCGAGTAACGCTTCGGGTATTCGCTCCCATCGATCCAAATAGTCACTTTGACAATCCTTGCCAAATCGCAAGAAAGCCGCAAGAAACCAGCCATGTGCTCGGTCTTGCGGCTTTTCTATTCTGTAGACAGTCGCGGACGCGAAAGAGAGGTGAGGACCGTGAGCGACAGTGACAGTACCAGTAACGCAGGACGAAGTTGCCGGCGCGGGTCCACTTTGATGGGGGCGCGCGGCTGATTCGCCCTGCGTCCGATCGATAGAACGGAGCGAGGCAATTGAAGAAGATGACTATGCGCCATACGCCGTCTGCGGTTCAGGCGCAAAACGAACTGATGAGGCATCGCGCGGAGGGTCGCATCCAGTATGCGGCGACCATTCCGCTGACGGAGGCCCTATCCTGGGTCGGCTCGAATCTCGGCGGCCTTAATCGCGACGAGGTCGCGCACAGCGAAGCCGACAACGGGCGTAACGTGGTCACGCGTGGCAAGAAGAAGTCGATTGCCCGCAAGCTTGCGGACGCGTTCGTCAATCCCTTCACGGCGATTCTGTTTTTCCTGGCCATCATTTCGGCAGCGACCGACATGGTGTTTCCAGCGTTGTCGATGATGGGCAGCACGCCCGAAGACTTTGACCCGCTGACGGTGATCATCATCACCACGATGGTCGTGCTCTCGGGCACGCTGCGCTATATCCAGGAAGCGCGCAGCGGCAACGCGGCCGAAAAGCTGCTCGATATGATTACGACCACCGTGACAGTCACCCGCGAGGATGCCCCTAGGACCGAGATTCCCATCGACGACGTGGTGGTTGGTGACATCGTGCACCTGTCCGCCGGTGACATGATTCCCGCCGATGTGAGAATCATTGAGGCTAAGGACCTCTTTGTGAGCCAGGCAAGCCTGACGGGCGAGAGCGAGCCGGTCGAGAAGGTTCCCGCGACGTGCACCGAGTCCGATTCGGCAACGTCGTTCGAGAACATCGCCCTCATGGGCAGCAGTGTGATCTCGGGCAGCGCGACGGCGCTCGCCTTTAGCGTGGGCGAGCAGACCTTGTTTGGCTCTATGGCATCGAGCCTGTCCGAGGATGCCGTAGAGACGAGCTTTTCCAAAGGCGTCAATAGCGTCTCGTGGGTGCTCATCCGCTTTATGATGGTGATGGTTCCGTTTGTCTTTATGATTAACGGCGTCACCAAGGGCGATTGGCTTAATGCTGGCCTGTTTGCCATCAGCATCGCCGTGGGCCTGACACCCGAGATGCTGCCCATGATCGTTACCACGTGCCTTGCCAAGGGCGCCGTGGCTATGAGCAAAAAGCAGACCATCGTTAAGAACCTCAACTCGATTCAAAACTTTGGCGCGATGGACGTGCTGTGCACGGACAAGACTGGCACGCTGACGCAGGACCAGGTGGTGCTGGAGTATCACTGGAACATCGATGGCCAGGAGGATTCGCGCGTTCTGCGCCATGCCTACCTCAACAGCTATTTCCAGACGGGCTACAAGAATCTGATGGATCTGGCGATCATCAAATGCACCGAGGAAGAGGAGCAAAACGACCCGAGTCTCACCGACCTTTCCGAGGCCTATGTGAAGGTCGACGAGGTGCCGTTTGACTTTACGCGCCGTCGCCTTACCACCGTGGTGCGCGATCGAAGCGGCAAAACCCAGATGGTCACCAAGGGTGCAGTCGAGGAGATGCTGTCGGTGTGCTCGCATGCCGAGATTGACGGCGGCGTTCACGTGCTGGACGACGAGGTGCGCGAGCGCATTTTGGCAACGGTCGCCGACCTTAGCGACGACGGCTTCCGCGTGTTGGCAATCGCTCAAAAGTCCAACCCGTCGCCTGTCGGTGCCTTTAGCGCCGATGATGAGCGCGACATGGTGCTGATCGGCTACCTGGCGTTTTTGGATCCGCCCAAAGAGTCCACGGCCGATGCTATCGAGGCGCTGCGCAACCACGGTGTAGCCACCAAGATCTTGACCGGCGACAATGAGAAGGTCACGCGCACCATCTGCAAGCAGGTGGGACTCGAGGTCAACAACATGCTGCTCGGCAGCGATATCGCCGCAATGGACGACGCCGAGCTCGCTCGTCGCGCCGAGGACGTGCAGGTCTTTGCCAAGCTTACGCCCGATCAAAAAGCGCGCGTCGTGTCCGTGCTGCGTGCAAACGGTCATGTGGTGGGCTACATGGGCGACGGCATCAACGACGCCTCGGCCATGAAGTCGTCCGACATCGGCATCTCGGTCGATACTGCGGTCGACGTGGCCAAGGAGTCGGCCGATATCATCTTGCTCGAGAAGGATTTGATGGTGCTCGAGGAGGGCATCATCGAGGGGCGCAAGACCTACGCCAACATGATCAAGTACATCAAGATGACCGCAAGCTCCAACTTCGGCAATATGTTCAGCGTGCTTGCCGCATCCGCCCTGCTGCCGTTTTTGCCGATGATGAGCATCCAGCTGATCCTGCTCAACCTGATCTATGACTGCAGCTGCCTGGCGATTCCCTGGGACAACGTGGACGAGGAGTTCCTGCGCGTGCCGCGTACCTGGGACGCTTCGAGTGTTGGCAGGTTCATGATCTGGATCGGGCCCACCAGCTCCATCTTCGACTTTATGACCTATATCTTTATGTACTTCGTTTTCTGCCCCCTGTTCGTGAGCCATGGCGTGCTGTTCAACGACCTGGCGAGCGTCTACTCGGGCGCCGCGCTGGAGCAGATGCAGCTGGCCTACATCGCGCTGTTCCAGGCTGGATGGTTCGTCGAGTCTATGTGGAGCCAGACGCTGGTCATCCACATGATCCGTACGCCTAAGTTGCCGTTTATCCAGAGCCGTGCCTCGGCTCCGGTGATGCTGCTCACGATGACGGGCATCGCGCTGCTCACGCTGATCCCGTTTAGCCCGCTTGGCCCCACGCTGGGTCTGGGCGCCCTGCCTGTCGAGTACTTCTTGTTCCTGATTCCGTGCATCTTGCTGTACATGGCGCTGGCGACAAGCCTTAAGAAGGCCTACGTCAAGCGCTACGGCGAGCTGCTGTAGTGGGGGATTGATGCAGAAAGGAGCGTTTGCATGAACTGGACGCAGATTTGGATGGACTTGTTTGGCACCACGGAGTGGCTCGGCCTTAACATGGGCTTTTGGGTGGCCAACGGCGTGGTGTTGGTGGTTGTCGTGATTATGAACGTTGTCTTTTGGAGCATGAAACCGCTGCCGAGGGATGAATAACAAGCGAGGGGACCGCCTGCCGGGCGACCCCCTCGCTGTTTATAAGCACCAGTAAATCGAAGGTGAATGGTTTCCCGAGAAGTGAACGACCTAATTTGGACCCCTGAAGCACCCACGTTTTTCGACGCTAAAACCGCAGGATTTGAGTGATAAAACCGCAGGAATTGGCCTTCCCAAAGTGTCGATGCATCGAGGGTCCGATTTCACCCGTTCACTTCGCGGAAAAGCATTCACCTTCGTTGCGTAAGGCGACGGATGGAAGGGTGATTATCGTCAAGCAGCTACCTCTGCCTTGTGAATCATCTGAAGCACAAGGCATAATGCATGTAACAAGGGGGCGGTTCCTTTGTCACATCCGTTGATATGAGAGAAGAGTAGATGATTCTTTCGCTTGCCCCTATGGAGGGGATTACCGGGCATGTGTTCCGTCGCGTGCATGCGGAGTGCTTCGGTGCGCTCGATTGCTATTACACGCCGTTTTTGCCGCCGCCGCGGGTGGGAAACCGCTTTGGCGGCAAGGCGTTTAAGGAGATCGATCCTGCCAATAACCAGGGGCTCAACGTGGTGCCTCAGTTGATGTCCAAGAACGCGGACGAGTTTGTGTGGGCGGCACAGGTGCTCGCCGACATGGGCTATCGGGAGGTCAATCTCAACCTGGGTTGCCCTTCGGGAACGGTTGTCGCTAAGGGCAAGGGCTCGGGTTTCTTGCGCAATCTCGACGAGCTCGAGGTGTTCTTGAGTGATGTGTGCGAGCGGTCGCCGTTGCCGGTATCGGTAAAGACCAGGCTGGGGCTGGAGAGCGACGACGAATACGAGCGCGTGCTCGATCTATATTGCCACATGCCGCTGGCAGAGCTGATCGTGCATCCGCGCGTACAGAAGGACCGCTATACGGGCTCGACGCGCAAAGAGTTTTATGGCGAGACGCTGGAGCGCGCGCCGTTCCCCGTGGCCTATAACGGCGACATTTTCGATCTTGAGGATATGGACGCACTGGTGGAGGCCTATCCCGGGACACGCCATGTGATGCTGGGGCGTGGCTTGCTTGCGAACCCCGCGCTGGCTCGCATGGTCAAGGGCGGCCCCACTGCAACGGCTGCTGAGCTGCAGCGTTTCCACGATACGCTGTTTGCGGCCTATGCAGAAGAGATTGGCGGTAATGCGGTCTTTCGTATGAAGGAGTGGTGGTTCTACGCCAAGTGCGCTTTCGCCGACCCCGCTACCGTTCACAAACTCGTACGTAAGACCAAAAAGGTCGACGAATACCGCGCCGCCGTCGAGCGCGTCTTTCGCGAGCAGCCACTCGCACCCACAGCCCGCTTCCACGGCTAGCTAGTCATTGGCCATTGGGGACGTTCTTTAACGACTAGTCATTTAAGAACGTCCCCGATGACTACCCACAAATAGTTGTACACCAGCATCCAAAGATGTCGAAAAATGTCGACTTTGGATGCTGGTGTACATGTTTGGGTCCGACGGGGGAGCGGGCCTAGGCAATCAGTGCATCAAGTGTAATGAGCTCTCTGAGCCGCTCCGTGCGTGTTTGCCCATGGCGTTTGGCTTTTTCGTCAAACGCCTCAAGAATCGATTCGCCCACACGTGCTGATATAACGACGCTCGGCTCATCGGAGATTGGTGGCCTTCCCAACTTGATGGTGTGACCTTTCGGCCACTCATCTTTTTCGTAGGCTTCCGCGGCTTTCTTCAACTCTCCGGGAGCAAACCCCATCATCTTTTCGAGCTGCTTAGCATCCATGGCGCCTCCTATCGATCGACATAATGTCGAGCGCCGGTTCTCGGATTCTCTTTTTGTATACAATTTTGTAGACAAAAATACAAGCAGTTCATCGGGCTAATTAGCTTGTTTTGACCTGCCTGTTCGATAGGAAATGAGCATTGACGGCTTCGATACTCCTTTGCTTTTCAGCTTGGAATTTGGATGCTCATTGAACTTCCGGAGGGGAGCCCTTTATTAAGCTATTGAGATTCTGGGCAGGAGCTCTCACTGGTCTTCGGTAATGGGGCCAGCTTAATTCGCGACACAGTGTGTCGCGAATGGGAGTAGTCGTTAGGTGTCCTTCAATGGCTACTCATATAAGAACGTTCAAGTGTCGGATTTTGTCATTTAGTGTCGCTCTCAGCGACTATTCTGGAGGGTCGTGGTCAAAAAAGGGCAAATATGAGTACTGTTGCCATTATGGTTGCATTTATTTGCTATAAATTGTAGTTCCTGATGAGATTTGTTCCCATTAAGAGCTACTTTTATTGAACATATGAGGAGAAATAACGTCGTCTGCGGACGAGTGGAACGTTGAATAGTTCCTGAAGTGATCAAAATCGCTGCTACTAAACAGGTAGCAGTACTCATATTTGCCCTTTTTTGACCACAGCCCTCTCGGAAACCTTTCCAGAGGCGTCAAACAGCCATAATCCAAAGGTCTCCTCAAACAATTAGCCGGCCAAGAGCGTCCATGACTACCAAAAAGCTGTACGCCAGCATCCAAAGATGTCGAAAAATGTCGACTTTGGATGCTGGTGTACATGTTTGGGTCGTATGGGTTGGGGCCCTGGACGGACAGAGCGTGCGTACTAGAGCAGGTTTTCCTGTACCCATGCGATGATGTCGCTTGACTCGTAGAGCGGCTTGCCGTCGATGAACAAGCAGGGAACCTGGCGTTTTCCGCCGACGGCGATGAGTGTCTGCTCGGCTTCGGTATCGGTCGAGATATTGCGTTCGGGAATGGTCACGCTGCTATCGGCCAAAAAGCGCTTGACCTTTATGCAATACGGGCAGCCGGTCATAACGTAGAGCACGAGCTCGTGATCAGTAGTCATAGGTCTCCAATCGGTTGCGGTTTTGATTGAAATACCCAAAGCCGCCGCGGTCTATGCGCACGTCAACGACGACTCGATGGCCTGGACCAGAAACGCCGTGGCTCCGGTGCCGCAGGGCTTGTCGTAGTAGTCAACAAAGCGCTGGTCGGCAAGATAGCCGTGGGCGAGGCCCAGGTACGCCTCGTCTTGGGGCTCGCATCCCCAGTTGAGAGCAATCCATCGACGGTGCATTGTAACCAGTTTTTGAGCTTCGTTGCTCTCTGGGTCGCCAATGCCCATGGCAATCGAGAGCTGGCCCAAAATGGCGTGTTCAAGTTCCTTCATGTCGTTCCATGTCTGAGGATCCATATCCAGTAACGTTTCGTTTGCTGCATCGATAGCCTCATTGCCATAGCGAGCTCGAGCCTCGGCGCCGTAGCATTCCTCGTTTTCCTGCACGGTGCGCCAGCGCTCCAGTTGCGGCAGGACGGCGCCCATGAGCGAGACGGCTTCGTCAAGCGACATGCCGGTGTTTTGCGCCAGGCGCGGGGCACAGTCCTCGATCATCGCCTCCATGGTGGTGGCGTAGGTGTACTTGCCGTGGTCGTAGCACCACTTGCAGTAATGGTCGGTCGTGGCGCCCGTGGCATCGGTGCCGCAGTCGTCGGGCGTGAGTATCATGCCGCAGCTCTGACAATAGTGCTCGGGCATTTCGAGCAGGTGAGACAGGGGCTCGCCGGTTACGGCGGCAATGAGCTTCATCATGTCGATGCCCGGTGTGACCTCGCCGCGCTCCCAACGGCTGATGGCCTGGCGTGTGACGAAGAGCTTGGCGGCGAGCTGCTCTTGGGTAAGGTGATGGGCGCGGCGGACAGCGATGAGCTTTTCTGCAAAGGCCATAGCGGCTCCTTTCTGCTGGTTGATGGCTTAAGCATACGCGGTGACAGGCGCCCTTCCAAGCAACCGTTGGTTGCACGACGGGGGACCGCGGCGAAGAATTGCGCGTAACGCCCCATGCCCCCATGCCGTACAATGACCGGCATGGAACCTATCGCACACATACATACCGACCTGCCGCAGAAGTTCGGCATCCCGCGCAACAGCTTTTTGGCGCCCCATCTGCAGGGACGCATCGTTTTTGAGCCGGAATTTGCCTCCAATGCAGCGGTTGAGGGTCTGGACTCCTTCTCTCACCTGTGGCTGCTGTGGCGCTTCGAAAACGGAACGCCCGGCGGCACGGTTAAGGACATAGCTACCGATGCCAAGACGCAGGACAGGTCCGGCACCAACGTCAAGTGGTCGAAAACCGTGCGTCCGCCGCGTCTGGGTGGAGCCGAGCGCGTGGGCGTATTTGCCACGCGCAGTCCGTTTCGCCCTAATCCCATCGGTCTTACCTGCGTCAAGCTCGATCGTGTCGAGCTCACCGACGATGGTCCGATCATCCATGTGCTGGGGGCCGACCTGCGCGACGGTACGCCCATCTACGACATTAAGCCCTACATTCCATTTGCCGACTGTCACCCGGATGCGACCGGCGGTTGGATTGAGGATGCTCCGTGGCAAACGCTCGATGTTGAGTTTCCACAAGCGCTGCAGGATATGGTCCCGCCCGCAAAGCTCCCCGGCCTGGTCGAGGTCCTTCGCCAAGATCCGCGCCGTGCGGGCAGTAAGCACGAGCCAAACCGCGTCTATCATCTGGCCTTCGCCGGGCTCGACATATCTTTTTCGGTCGATAAAACCCAGTTAACCGTAGTCGCCGTCAACGACGCGCGAGACTAACCAGCCATTCGCCCGCACCCGTCAAATTAAGCGCCAAACCCCGCGCCAAAACCGCCCACGCTGGTGGACAATAACGCCTACCAAAACAATCAACTTTGCACGGGAGCTTAGCATGAAATACGACTTTAGCTCGCTTATCGACCGCCACGGCATGGACGCCATCGCCGTTGACTCTTGGGGCGAGATCCCCGGTATGGCGCCGAACGCACCCGACGAGGGCTTCGATCGCATTCCCATGTGGGTGGCCGACATGAACTTTGCCACGGTGCCCACGGTCCAGGAACACATCATTCAGCGTGTCCAGCACCCCATGTTTGGCTATTTCAATCCGCGTCCCGAGTACTTCGACCGCATCATCGAATGGCAGAGCCGCCGTAATGGCGTCGAGGGTCTGCGCCCTGAACATATCGGCTACGAAAACGGCGTGCTGGGCGGTGTCGTGTCGACGCTGCGCGCGTATGTCCAGCCAGGCGATGCGGTGCTGGTCCACAGCCCTACCTACATCGGCTTTACCAAGTCCATCGAAGCCGCGGGCTATCGTATTGTCCACAGCCCGCTTAAGCTCGATGACCAGGGCGTGTGGCGCATGGACTTTGAGGACATGGAGCGCAAACTCGCCCAAAACCACATCCATGCCGCGGTGTTCTGCTCGCCGCACAATCCCTGCGGCCGCGTATGGGAGCGCGACGAGATCGAGCGCGCCATGGACATCTATCGCCAGCACGATTGCGTGGTGATCTCGGACGAGATTTGGTCCGATATCATCCTGCCGGGGCACAAGCATATCCCGACGCAGTCGGTGAGCGAGGATGCCCGCATGCGCACGGTTGCCCTCTACGCGCCCAGCAAGACGTTCAACCTGGCGGGTCTGGTCGGCAGCTATCACATCATCTATAACGAGACGCTGCGCGACCGCGTGTGCGCCGTGTCCAACAAGACCCACTACAACGAGATGAACGTCATCTCCATGCATGCGCTTATCGGTGCCTACCAGCAGCAGGGCTACGAGTGGCTCGATGAGCTCAATGAGGTCATCGAGGGCAACGTCGACTACTTCTGCAATTACGTGGACAAGCATTTTGCGGGCGTGTCCTATTCGCGTCCGCAGGGCACGTACATGGTGTTCCTGGACTGCACAGCGTGGTGCCGCGAGCATGGCCGCGATATTCAGTGGCTGCTCGACGAGGGCGCTCGTGTGGGCGTGGGGTATCAGGACGGCCGCCCGTTCCACGGGCCCTGCCACATTCGCGTGAATCTGGCACTGCCCCTTTCGCGGGTAAAGGAGGCGTGTGAGCGCCTGGACCGCTACGTTTTTGGGGTATAGGGGGCGCTCGATTCGAGTGCTGCCCCATGCGCCCACGCCGTCAAAATGCGTGGGCGCATGGGGCGCAGAGGGTAGCGAGCGCGTTTTTCGCATTCGCTACTTTTCATGAATCTGCTTGCCGCAAAGATGCTCAATCGAAATCTCGTAGAGTTGGACGCCCTTGATGTCTTTGGCGATTTCTTCCTCGACTTCTTCGGCAGAAGGGTAGTACTTAAGCGCGAGCTGGCGGACTTTGTCCTCGATAAACGCGGGCGCTTCATCTACCAGGCGACAACGACCAAAGACAACGGTACTCATAACGTAGGGAGCCCAGTCGCCGTCCTTGTACCACTCGTTGCCGTAAACGGTAAAGCAGATCTTGTCATCGCGCTTGAGTGCGTCGACCTTGTGGCCAGCCTTGGCGCCATGGAAATAAATCTTGTCGTGCTCGGCGTCGAAGAAGTAGTTGACGGGAATGGCGTACGGGTAGCCATCGTCGCCGTTGACGGCAAAGACGCCGCGCTTGCAGGTGGCGAGCAACTCGCGCGCTTCCTCGTCGGTGATGGCGCGTTTCTTTCGACGTAAGGGCCTAAACATCGTTGGTTTCCTTTCTGGTCGTGCATGGTGGTTGAGCACAAACTATAGCGAAACGGATCCGTATTTCTTGATGCGGGCGAGCATGTTTTTGAGCTTGTTAAAGTCGAGCGGCTTGGGCAGGTGAGCGTTCATGCCGGCATCGTGTGCCGCCTGGGCATCCTCGGCAAAGGCGTTGGCGGTGAGCGCGATGATGGGGATATCGGCCGCATCGGCCTTCTCGCTCAGACGAATCGCGCGGGTTGCCTCGTAGCCGTCCATGCCCGGCATCATGATGTCCATTAGAATCGCATCGAAGCTACCCGCGGGACGGCCAACGTATAGGTCGACCGTTTCGTTGCCGTCGGCGGTGCGAGTTACGACGATGCCCTCGCTTTCGAGCAGAGCCTGGGCAATCTCGGCATTGAGCTCGTTATCTTCTGCCAAAAGGACGTTCATGCCGGCAAGCGAGCAGCTGTTTGCCTGGCCGTCCGCACGTTCCCTTGCCTGAGGGTTCTTGTCGATATCGAGCGGAATCTGGACGTTGAACGTACTCCCCGCGCCAACCTCACTCGAAATCTCAATCGTGCCGCCCATCAGGTCAATAAGTGACTTGACGATTGGCATGCCCATGCCGGTTCCCTGGAACTTGCTGCGCGCATCGTCACCTTCCTGGGCAAACGGCTCATAGATATGCTTTAAAAACTCGGGAGCCATGCCAATGCCGGTATCCGAAACGCTAAAGCAAAAGAGCGCGCGCCCATCATCGAGTGGCTTGGTCTGTGAGCTAAAGGTGACGGAGCCGCCGCGCTTGTTGTACTTAATGCTGTTGTCTAGCAAGTTGATTATGATCCGTCGGATATGGGTGGGACTGCCGATCATGTATGGCCCCGTAGCGTACGGCAGGCTATTGTCCTGCAATGTGATGCCGTTACCGGACGCGCGGAGCTTGCACAGCACCAGCGCATCGTCACAGAGCTCTTTGAGGTTAAAAGGAGCATGTTCCAGTGTTAGCTTGCGGTCTTCGATTTTGCCCATCTCGAGGATATCGTTGATCAGCGAGAGCAGGTGATTGGCGGCAACACGCGCCTTGGCGCGGCTTTCGCGGGCGACTTGCATATCGCCGTCTTTCAATTCCTCAATTTCGATAAGACCCAGGATGCCGTTGAGCGGCGTGCGGATGTCGTGACTCATGCGCGTGAGGAATGCTGTCTTAGCGGCGTTGGCGGCATCGGCTTTCTGCTGTTCTTTCTGCGCGCGGTGAAGCGACCAGACAAGGATGACGATGCCGGTGAGCAAAATGCAGATGACGACTGCCGAAATGACGATGCGGTTGCGGTAGAGAAGTCGGAACGCATCCGATTCTTGCGCCGAGTACGATGTGGGGGAATAACTGCTTGCAGAGAGCGATTCGCCGGCATTGACGATGCCCTTATTGATAATTCCCAACAGCTCGGGCTTGCCGCGCGAAATTAAACACGATAGTTGCGCCGTGTTGGTGAGTTCCTGCGTTTCGAAATCCTCGATGCCATAGGTGTCGCGGATGGTTTCCAAGCGCGTGCTGGGGACAATGATGCAACTTGCCTCCCCCTTATTGAGGGCTTTGAGCGCCTCGCCGCCATTTGGATATTCGGTTATCGTTGCGTCGGGGAAGAGGCTCTCGAGCTCAAGACGGTTGACGATCGCGCTCTGCGTGCAAGCGATTTTCTTAAGGTCGCGGTTCAGGTTATTGCTGCTGTGAATGGCGGTCAGGGAAACCGTTCCCATCGGGTTTGACTGCACGACCCCTTTCTGTTCGGCAAGCCAGTAGTCGCGAAACAGAGGTAGGGCGACATCGATAGTTCCGTTGGAAAGGGCTTTGACCATTTGCTTGTTATTTGAGATCGCGACTGTTTTAACCGTAATGCCAAACTTGTCGCGCAACGTCGTTGCAAGCGAGGCGAGCGACCCTTCCATCTCGCCGTCGTCATTTTGCGTGCAGTAGGGAAGTTGGTTTTTAAGATAGCCAATCGTGATGGTGTTGTCATTTGCTTTGAGCCAGGAACGTTCGGGGCCGTTGAGCGATGATGAACCGCTGTTTTGGGCCGAGTAGTTAGATTTGACTTCGTCGATATAGCGTGGGTTGACGCGGGCGATTGCCGACATGGCGGCATTGATGTCGTCCATCAGGTCGGAGCGGCTTTTGGGGACGGCAAAAAAGTAGTCGCTCGAACCAATGTAAAACATGGGGGAGGCGCTGGGCGACGAGGTCGTGTCGTTCATGATGATGGCATCGACCTCGTTGTTTGCGAGCGCGTCAAAGAGGGCACCGCCAGTGTCGATTTCTTTATAGGTGCAGGTAATGCCTTCGTTGGCGAGCCACTGCTGGCCAACGAAGGTTTGCATAACGCCGGGGTTGCAGCCGATGGTAAGGCCTTGGAGCGCTTGGGGGTCACCCTTGGCCAGATCGTCTCGATCGGGCTTGGCGTAGATGAAGTAGCGCTCGGTGCCCTCGGGGTTCGAGGAAAAGAGCAGCTTTTGGGCGCGTTCCTCGGAGTAGGAGATGTTGGGCATGAGGTCGATTTCGCCTGCCTCGAGCATGTCCATAAGCTCGGTGAAGGTGCCGGAGACGTATTCGTACCGCCAGCCGGGCGTGTAGTACGACAGAGTCTGGAGGTACTCGTAACCCCATCCCGAGAGACGCTCGCCGGGGGTGCCGTCCTGGAAGCCCTCGTTGTTGACGAGCCAGCCGACGCGGACCGTTTTGACCTGCTGATCGGAGTCGGCGGCAAAGACAGGGGCGGGCGCGACGGCGCTCAGTACGGCGAGCGCGGTAAGCGCGGCGGCCAGGGTGCGACATATAACTGAACGAAGGACAGTGGCAGCTCTCACATGCAATCCTAACGAATCGAGACATTACCGCATAAGGATACCAGCTCAGCCTGCCCAGCCGGCAGCGGCACCGCTAAACGGTTCCGCCCGGCAGTTGGGGACAGTCCCTTTCTGCCGGCACAAAAGGAACGTCCCTAACTGACGGTTGTGGGACAATACCGAGCGAACGTGATTGGTTGTCCGTGGAAGGGGTCGCGATGAAAAAGCTCAGGACGCTTGCCGACGTGTTGCGCCAGGCGGGCTTTGTGCGCATTACGGAGCTGTTCCTCGTCTTCTATCTGCTGTGCTCGACGGCCGTCTGGCTGTCCGAGCCCACGACCCTCACGTTTGGCGATGGCCTGTGGTTTAGCTTTGAGACGGTCTCGACCATCGGCTTTGGTGACATTCCGGCCGAAACGCCGGTTGCCCGCGCCATTACCGTCGTCTTGAGCGTCATCAGCATCTTCTACATCGCCATGCTCACGGGCGTGGCGGTGAACTACTGCAATACGCTTATCAAGATGCGTCAAAAGGACACCATGGCGCGCTTTATGGATGATCTGGAGCATTTGGAAGAGCTCGATCGCGACGAGCTTGCCGATCTTTCGCGTCGCGTGCGCGAGTATCGTCGACGCCAGCGCTAGAACGGGCGCCGTGCGTCACGATGAGGGGGACTGAATATGAATATCACCGTGTACCTGGGTGCCAACACTGGCAATGACCCGGCATTTCTGCCCGCGGTGCAGGAGCTGGGCAACTGGATTGGCGCCAACGGACACGCGCTGGTATACGGCGGGTCCAAATCGGGCCTGATGGGTGCGCTCGCCGATAGCGTGCTCGATGCTGGCGGACACGTGACGGGTGTGGAGCCGAGCTTTTTTATCGAGGCCGAGTTTCAACATGACGGTATCGACGACCTCATCGTGACGAGCGATATGGCGGAGCGCAAGGCCAAGATGATTGAGCTCGGCGATGCGTTCATCGCCTTTCCCGGTGGGACGGGCACGCTCGAGGAGATTGCCGAGGTCATGTCCGCGGTGTCGTTGGGGCACCTGAGTGCTCCGTGCATCCTGTATAACCTGGACGGTTACTACAACGACCTCAAGGCGCTGCTCGGGCACATGATTGATAAAGGGCTTTCGAGCCCGAGGCGCCAGCACGGCATCTACTTTGCCGACGATTTGCGTGAGATTGCCTCGATTATCAACGGATAAGTCTTGAGCCTGCTCCACTATGACTCCCAATGGTGCCGTTTGCGGCGCAGGTGGTTGGCTCGTTCGGGCAACGCGCGCTCTACAATAAAATGTATCTATGTCGACTTTGACCGCGGGAGGACCCGATGGATAACCTTGCCAAACCCACAAACCGCGCGCTGTTTTTGGTCAGCGTTGCTGTGACCGGTGCACTCGCGGGTGCTGCAGTCTGGCTATTCTTCTTTGCGATGGAGCACGGCATCGACTATCTATGGACTGAGATCCCGCACGCACTGGGCGTCGCTTCGCCCGAGCTCGCCAGCGGCCCGTTTGGCTTTTTGCCGTACCCGTTTTTCGTTTGCCTGTTGGGCGGCTTGGTGATTGGCCTATACGAAAAGATGACGGACATCAAGACCGATGACCTCAACCAGGTGATGGCAAAGGTTAAGCAAGACGGGCGCTACCCGTACGACAACCTGGGCAAGCTTTCGCTCGCGGCATTGCTGCCGCTGCTGTTTGGTGGAAGTATTGGACCGGAGGCCGGCCTGACCGGCGTCATCGCGGGTCTGTGCAGCTGGGTCGGCGATCGCATGCGTCGCTTTGGCGCCGAGTTTAGGGAGCTCACGCTGCTGGGCACCCAGGCTGCTCTGACGGCGCTCTTTACCGCGCCCGTGTTTGGCTTTGTGGCGCCGCTTGCCGGAAGTGCTGACGGCCAGGGTGCCGGCGATGGTGAGGATTCCGAATCCGGTGAGATCACCATCAGGCTGCCCAAGGCGCAAAAGACCGTGGTTTACGGCATCGCGATTGCTGGTGGCCTGGGCACCTACCTGCTGCTCGGCCAGCTCATGGGCGGCGGCATGGGTATGCCGAGGTTCGAGGCTGCCGTGGTGGGCAATCTGGAGCTTATCTGGCTCATCCCTCTGTCGCTGATCGGAACAATCTGCGGCTGGCTGTACTTTGTCTCTGAGCACGCGAGCGAAGCGCTTGCTCATGCAATAGGGGCGCGCCCTGTCGTCAAAGCCATGCTGGCCGGTCTGGCGCTCGCCATCTGCGGCACGGTCCTGCCCTACACCATGTTTGCCGGCGAGACCCAGGCCGACGTGCTCATGGAGACCTATCTGACCATCCCCGCCGGCGTGCTTATCGCGACCGGTCTTGTTAAGGCCATGCTGACGCCCGCCCTCATCAACCTTGGTTGGCGCGGCGGTCACTTCTTCCCGGTTATCTTCTCGGGTGTGAGCCTGGGCTATGGCCTTGCTATCCTCACCGGCGCCGATCCGGTCTTTTGCGTCGCCGTCTGCACGGCATCGACGATGGGCGCCGTCATGCGCCAGCCGGTCATGGTCGTGGGCCTGCTGCTCATGTGCTTCCCACTCAAGGGTATCGTCTGCATGATCATCGCCGCCGTTATCGCCGCCGGCATTCCGCTGCCCAAGCCGCTGCGCAAGTAGCGCGGTTTTTCACGAGTCAATTCCAGGGGTACGAGATGATCCTGTACTTTAGCGCGACAGGGAACAGCGAGCATGTGGCGCGTCGCATTGCAGCGGCGACAAGCGACAAAGTTATGTCGATTGAGCGCTTTGATGCCGAGATCCTTCACCTTGCTGTGATGGAAGGCCCCTGTCGGCTGGGGTTTGTCGCCCCGGTATACGCCTGGGGCTTGCCGACGCCAATGATCGAGTTTTTGAAGACTGTCGACCTATCGGTTGCTGCCGGCACAAAGGGCGGCGAGCGCCCCTATACGTTCTATGTCTCGACATATGGTTCGACGACCGGGCAATCGGCCAAGTTCGCCCGCGATCTGCTACACGAGCGTGGGCTCGAGTTAGATGCGGCGATGAGCGTCAAGATGCCCGATACCTGGACGCCTGTTTTCGACCTGTCTGACCCTCAAAAGGTTGAGGGTATCAATAGAGCTGCCGAGGCGCAGATTGATGCCGTGATCGAGGCGGTGCGGGCACGCCGCACGGGCAACATGATGCGCCATCGCGTGCCTCTGTTTGCATCGTGCGCGTATCACGCAATTGGGCTGCCGCGCATGCAACAGACGAGCAAGTTTGCCGTCGATGCCGATCGCTGCATCGGCTGCGGCCTGTGTGCCAAGCGCTGCCCCATGGCGGCGATTGAGATGCGCGACGGCCTTCCCGTCTGGACAAAGCCGGAGTGCGCAGCCTGCCTTCGTTGCCTGCATTGTTGTCCCAAATTTGCCATCTCGCACGGTAAGCGCACGGCATCCCACGGTCAGTACAGGCATCCCAAGCCAGGTGTGAGGATGTAGCGGCTGCTGGCCGCGCTACTTCCAAACTGCGAGCGCGGCGGTGCCCAGTACGATGAGGGCGAGACCGATGACGCTGTGTCGTGAGAGTTTTTCGTTGAATGTCAGGCGCGCAAATAGTACTGATACGACAATCGATAGTTTGTCGATCTGCACCACGACGCTCACCTGGCCTGTGGCGATGGCGTAGTAATAGAGCAGCCACGATGCTCCGGTCGCGATGCCCGATGTTGCGAGAAATGTGAGTTCGCGCCGGTCAGCGTGCGCGACCTGATCCAGTTTTCCCTTGGCTGCCACGATCGCCCATGCCATAACCAGTACCACGCAGGTGCGGATTGCCGTGGCCAGGTTTGACTCGACGCCTTCGATGCCAACCTTGGCAAGGATGGACGTGAGCGCCGCGAACACGGCAGCGCCGAGGGCGTAAGCGAGCCAGGTCCGGTCTTGCTGCTGCTCGGGTCCGGCAGACTGCTTCTTCTCGATCATTAAAAACGTGCCGAGGGTGATGACAGCGGTTCCCACGAGCTTAACCGCAAGGTTGCTCGTCTCGCCAAAAAGCACGATGGCGATCAGTGCGGCGAGTACGGTGCTCATCTTGTCGACCGGTACGACCTTATTGACGTCTCCGATGCCCAGCGCCTTAAAGTAACAGATCCACGAAGCGCCGGTAGCGAGTCCCGAGAGGACGAGAAAGAGCCAAGATCTGGGTTCGATGCTGCCGATGGTTCCAATGGATCCAGAAATGCCCGCCATTGCCCAGGCGAAAACGAGCACCACGCAGGTGCGAATGGCCGTCGCGACATCGGAGTCGGTCTGCTTGATGCCGCATTTGGCCAGGACAGATGTGACGCCGGCAAAGAAAGCCGACACAAATGCTGCTGCGACCCACGACACGGGTGAAATGCCTCCCCAAAGAACGACCGCGCCAGATTTACGGCGCTCGTCCGATGATACCACCCCGCCATGAAGCTTTGGTATCGCTGTGGTGAGACAGGGGCCATAGTTCGAGAGGGCATTTGGTTAAGGCTCGAATCGAAGGTGAATGGTTTTCCGCGAAGTGAACGAGTAAATCTGGACCCCTGGATCATACACACTTTTTACGAACAAAACTGCAGGATTCTTAGACAAAAACCGCAGGAATTGAGTCCTTAAAAATGTCGATGCTACAGGGCACTGTTTTTACTCGTTCACTTCTCGGAAAAGTATTCACCTTCGATATGCTGACGGTGTCTTTTTGGTTGCCAAGAACTAGATGGCCTGCTGTGAAGGGCGGTGGTGACGCTATGCCGCCTCGTTACATTGAAAAAATAAGCGGGGTACCACCTAAGCTTTTTTAGCCGTCGATTACAGATCGCGTGCTCGATAAACCTTGGTGCTGACAGCGCAGCTGATTACACATAGTGCGAGCGCCAGTACGGCAATTCCTGCACACAGACAGCCAAGGACGGCAGGATCGGGATTCGCCCCGGCAATCGACATAAGCCAGTTGCTGATGGGGTTGGAGGAGCTCAGCGCTGCCATGGTAAGGCATCCGAGTAGGGCAAACAGGCCAACGGATAGGCGCAGTGCCTCCATGTGTCCAAATCGGAAGAACAGCGGCTGTGCCAAGAACACCATCATGAGGGAGATGAGCATCGATGCTGCCGAGGCAATTGCGATCTCAAAGATGGTTTGTCCTGTCGAGGCCACGCCCGCGCTGTTGAAGAACGGAAGGGCGATGATGTTCAAAAGCACGGCGGCGCAGGCCATGATGGCCGAGAAGACAACGATGCACAGGTAGCGTGCGCAAATAATGTCTTTGCGCGTGAGAGGCAGCGTTGCCCGATAGCGCTCCCATCCGTTTTGATTGTCGAAGCCGGCCAGCGAGCTCATGACCATGATGGGCGACATGGCGCTGACCGCGCAGGCGCCGGCGCTCATGCCGGAATCGCCATCCGACGCGTTGGCAAGGGTTAGCACGACGAAGATGAACAGGCCGACGCCCGCGATGCTCGGGGTGAGCGTGCGAACGATGGCGAGCTCGGACATAAAGGCGCGTTTCATTTCGAAGCCCCTTTCAGCATGAGGCGCAGATAGTCATCAATGGTTGCCCGATCGCAGGGAATCTCGGGAAAGGCTTCGAGCGTTTCGCGACGGTTGGGCACGAGCACGTCCACGCTATAGGCGTGGTGGACGGCACGGGCGCCTTCGACGCAAGCCATAAGCTCGGCGGCCTGTGCTTGGGTACAGTGGGCGATGCCGGCGCGGTCAGTAATGTCCTCGCGCGGCAGGTCAAAAATAATCGAGCCGTTATCGATGCAGATGACGCGGTCGGCGGCGCGATCGAGGTCGGACGTAATATGGCTCGAGAGCAGCACGCTGTGCAGGCCGTCGGAAACAAAGGCGAGCAGCTCATCGAGCAGCTCCTCGCGTGCCATGGGATCGAGGCCCGCGGTGGCTTCGTCCAAAACGAGCAGCTTGGCCTGGTGGCTGAGCGCGCAGGCAAGCTGCAGCTTCATGCCCATGCCGCGGGAGAGGTCCTTGACCTTTGCCTTGGGATCCAAGCCAAATCGGTCGATGAGGCTGGCGAAGGTGTCGTGGCTCCAGGTGGGGTACGCCGGGCCTACGAGTGCCTCGATCTGGCCCGCCTTGAGCGTTGAAGGGAAGGGGCATGTGTCCAGGACGAGACCGACGCGGGAGCGCAGGCAGCGCTGTGTCTCATCGGGCGCGTCGGCGCCACAGCGCTGCCCAAACAGGTGCACCTCGCCGGCATCGAGCTTGATAAGCCCGAGCGCGGCGCGAATCGTCGTTGTTTTGCCGGCACCATTGGCACCAACAAAGCCGACGATCTGGCCGGGCTCCACGGCAAGCGTGACGTCGCGCAGCGAAAAGCGGTCGCTTACAGTGCGTGAGATGCCTTTGAGTTCTAGCAAGTTTTGCATGGTATAGCCTTTCTTGCAGATGGCTACTGCATGGTTTCGGGGGCCACCAGGTCGAGCATCTCGTGCAGTTTGTCGCGCGTGACGCCCAGGGTTTCGGCTTGGCTCGCCGCTTTCGCAAGTAGCTCTTCGATATGGCAGAGCTGGTTTTCGCGCAAAAGCTCCTGGTTGCCCTCGGCGACAAAACAGCCCTTGCCCTGCACGGTGCAGATAAACCCGAGCTGCTCCAGGTCGGCGTAGGCGCGCTTGGTGGTGATGACGCTCACGCCAAGATCGCTCGCGAGTGCACGGATGCTGGGGAGTTTGGCGCCCGCAGCGAGCGTGCCCGATAAAATCTGAGCTTTGACCTGCGAGGTTATCTGCTCGTAGATGGGCTTATCGCTCGAATTGGATAGGATGATGTCCACAGCGGCTCCTTAGCTGATGGGCTACACGTGTATATAACCGGTAAGCACAGTATATATACACTATGCACAGTTATGCAAGAGGCAAATGCTGATTGGGCCGGCTACCCAGGCCCCAACTGATGAATTTGTCCTGATAGGCGCTCTAGAGCGAGGTTTCGCGGCTACAATAATGCGGTTACAACGACGTAATGCACTCAATGCAAGAAAGGATCCGCATGGCAAGCCTGTCGGATGAAATCTCGTCGCGCCGCACATTCGCGATCATCAGCCACCCGGACGCCGGTAAGACCACGCTTACCGAGAAGCTGCTGCTCTATACCGGCAGCATCCAGACTGCCGGCTCGGTCAAGGGCAAGAGCTCGGCCAAGCATGCCGTCTCGGACTGGATGGACATCGAGAAGGAGCGCGGCATCTCCGTCACCTCCTCGGTGCTGCAGTTCACCTACAACGGCGCCTGCGTCAACATCCTCGATACCCCCGGTCACCAGGACTTCTCGGAGGATACCTACCGTACCCTTATGGCCGCCGACGCCGCTGTCATGGTCATCGACGGCGCCAAGGGCGTCGAGGCCCAGACCAAAAAGCTCTTTAAGGTCTGCACGCTGCGCCACATTCCCATCTTTACCTTTGTGAACAAGCTCGACCACGAGGCTCGCGACCCGTTTGAGCTCATGGAAGAGATCGAGAACGTCCTGGGCATCAATACGTATCCCATGAACTGGCCGATCGGCAGCGGCCGCAACTTCCGCGGCGTGTTCGATCGTCAGACGCGCCGCGTTATCGCCTTTGAGGGCGACGGCCACGCCAATGCTACCAAGAAGGTCGCCGAGGTCGAGGCCGAGTTGGGCGATCCTTCCATGGATGAGCTCATCGGCGAGGAAAACCATAAGAACTTGATGGACGACATCGAGCTGCTCGATGGCGCCGGTGATGAGCTCGACTTGGATGCCGTGGCCTGCGGCAAGCTGAGCCCGGCGTTTTTTGGCTCGGCGCTCACCAACTTTGGCGTGGAGCCCTTCCTCAAGGAGTTCCTGCGTCTGGCCCCGACGCCGCGTGCCTATACCGATACGCTCACCAGCGAGCCGGTCGATCCCTGCCGCGACGACTTTAGCGGCTTTGTGTTTAAGATCCAGGCCAATATGGACAAGAACCACCGAGACCGCATCGCCTTTGTGCGCATTTGCTCGGGCAAGTTCGAGCGCGGCATGGATGCCTTCCACGTGCAGGGCAACCGCAAACTCAAGCTTGCCACGGGCACGTCGATGATGGCCGATGACCGCGCGATTGTTGACGAGGCGTACGCGGGCGATATCGTGGGCCTGTTCGACCCGGGTATCTTTAGCATCGGTGACACCGTGTGCTCTGGCAAGCGCCACGTGCAGTATCCGCAGATTCCGACGTTTGCCCCCGAGATGTTCGCTCGCATTACGCAGGTTGACACGCTCAAGCGCAAGCAGTTCGTCAAGGGCATGGAGGAGCTTGCCCAGGAGGGCGCCATCCAGATCTTCCGCGAGCTGGGTGCCGGCATGGAGAGCGTCATCGTGGGCGTGGTCGGCGTGCTGCAGTTTGAGGTGCTCGAGCGCCGCCTCAAGGCCGAGTACCGTGTTGAGGTTCGTCGCCAGCCGCTGCCCTATACGGACATTCGTTGGATCCAGAATGACCCCGATACCATCGATATCCCGGCTCTTTCGCTCACGCGCGACACGCTGCGCGTCGAGGACATGCGCGGCGGTAAGCTGCTGCTGTTCACGAGCCCGTGGAACGTGGATTGGGCAACTGACCACAACCCCGACCTTATCCTGTCGGAGTTTGGCAACGTGGCCTTTTAACGCATCGGCGCGGTGGCCCTGCGGGGCTGCCGCGCCGTTTGCTTGCCTTATGCCGTGTGAGCGGCTATTATACCCACCGTCGTCTCAAGACCGGGGCGTCCGAGCAGTTCGGGTCCGATATCCTGCTCGTTAAACCTAAAACCAAAGGAGTACATAATGATCAAGAAGGTCATGGAGGACTACAAGGTCCTGTTGCGGAGCATTCCCGCGGCAACGGTTTCGCTGTTTTTCGTGAGCGTCATCATGATGAACCTGCTGGCCAACAAAGAGCTCATCAGCCTGCCGTATCTGGCGCTCGACTGTGGCTTTGTGGTGAGCTGGGTTTCGTTTTTGTGCCAGGACATGATCTGCAAGCGCTTTGGCGCCAAGGCATCCATCAAAATCTCTATCCTCGCGCTGCTGGTCAACCTGGCCGTGAGTCTGTGCTTTTGGGCATGCTCGCTCACGCCCGGCATGTGGGGCGCCTACTACGACACGGGCATGATCGAGGTCAACACTGCCCTTAACGCCACCATCGGCGGCACCTGGTACGTGGTGCTGGGCTCTTCGCTGGCAATGCTCGTTTCTGCCGTGGTTAACTCCACGCTCAACCAGTCGCTCGGCCGCATGCTCAAAAAGAATAATTTTGCGAGCTTTGCCTTTCGCTCCTATGTGTCCACGGGCATTGGCCAGTTTATCGACAACTTGGTCTTTGCCATTGTGGTGAGCCACACGTTCTTTGGTTGGACCTGGGTGCAGGTCCTTATGTGCTCGCTGACCGGTGCTGTTGCCGAGCTGCTGTGCGAGGTCTTCTTGAGCCCCGTGGGCTACAAGGTCGTGCGCGGCTGGGAGCGCGAGAATGTGGGCTCCGAGTACCTCGAGCGTCACGCAACCGCCTAAGGAGCAAGTATGCGGGTTTTGATCACGGGCGCTTCGGGCGGTATCGGAGCCGCGTGCGTGCAGCGCTTTTTGGATGAGGGCCACGAGGTCGTGGGCTTTGATCTGCTGTCGCCGGCGATCGAACACGAGCGCTACCGCCATCTGATCGTTGATGTCCGCGAGCCGGACTCGTTTCCAAGCGACCTTGAGCCCCAGGTGATCGTGAACGTTGCCGGTACGCAGGATTCGGCCGACGACATCGCCGCCAACCTGTATGGCACCATCAACGTGACCGAGCGCTACGCCTTTGCGGGGGAGGGGCTTGCTGCCAAGCCGGCATCGGCTATCAAATCCGTGGTCAATGTGGGGTCGGCGAGCGGGCATACGGGATCGGAGTTTCCCGACTATGCCGCCAGCAAGGGCGGCGTTATCGCCTACACCAAGAACCTTGCAAACCGTCTGGCGCCGCAGGCTATCGCCAACAGTGTGGACCCGGGTGGCGTTATCACGCCGCTCAACCGTTGCGTGATGGAAGACGAACACCTGTGGAACCAGATTATGGAGCTCACGCCGCTTAAACGCTGGGCTACCGCCCAAGAGATCGCCGAGTGGATCTACTTTGTGGGCGTGACCAACCGGTTTATGACCGGACAGAGTCTGTTGATCGATGGCGGCGAGGCCGGCCGCACACAATTTATTTGGCCCGAATAGGAAACGCGCCCGATGGAAAGCCGTCGGGCGCGTTTTTGATGTATCGATTTTTAGCCGAGGCAAGTCCAGTCGACGGGGGTCGAGCCGTGCTGTTCGAGTAGCCGATTGGCAGCGGAGAAGGGGCGCGACCCCATAAAAGCGGGGAGTTCTGCTGTGGCACGGTTGGCCGAAAGCGGCGAGGGGTGCGTGGAGGCCAGGCAGAACTTGTCGGTTGCCTTGCCCGCACCAGTTGCGTCGAGCTTACCTTCGACCATCTGCTGGGCAAAGCGGCCCCATGCCAAAAAGACTACCGGCTGGGGCAGCTGGCAGCAGCGTTCGATAACGTAGTCGGTGAGCGTGCTCCAGCCCAGTTTGGCGTGCGAGTTGGCGGCATGCTCGCGCACGGTGAGCGTAGTGTTAAGGAGTAGGACGCCCCGTTGTGCCCATGGGGTTAGGTCTCCCGTGGCGGGAATGGGACAACCCAGATCGGCTTTGAGTTCCTTGTAAATGTTGCGCAGGCTCGGCGGCAACTTGGTTTGCGTCGCGGGGACCGAGAACGACAGCCCCATTGCCTGGTTGGGTCCGTGATAGGGGTCTTGACCCAAGATGACAACCTTGACCTGGTCGGCCGGCGTGTAGGCGAGGGCATTGAGGATGTCGTCTTGTGCCGGGTAGATAGTCTGCTCGGCACGCAAAAGGGCGATGCGCTCGAGCAGCTGGTTCGTAGTGTCACGTACCGGCTGCGGTGCATCGCCCAACCAAGTTGCTATGTTGCGGTCGCGGGTCGCGGCGTCCATGGGGCTCCTTTACGTCAGATGCTCTGTTTGCATCTATTGTAAAGGCGTCCGTAGACCTTTGCGTCGGGGTACAAAAGGCGAGGCGCTTACGAGGCTCGCTCGGGCGTTCCTGCCATGCGGGTATGGTCGTGAGCATGCGCATGAAGTCGCGGGAGCTGCACGGTTGCCGCCATGACGCCGGTGAGGATGAGGGCAGCGCCAAAGAAGGCGATGGGACTCAGGACCTCGCCGACCAGGAAGAACGAGAAGACGGCAGAGCAGACTGGCTCGAGCGAGAAGGCGAAGCCGGTGGTCTCGGCAGGCACGTGGGGCTGCACGAGCGTTTGGGTGATAAAGCCATAGGCAGAGCAAATGAGTGCGAGCGCAACGATAACGACGATCTCGTTCGGCGTGCTGGGAAGTGTAAAGCCGCCAAAGGCGAATGCGGCGATGCCCGAGAACAAGCCGCCAAAGCCCAGCTGCCAAACGCCCAGAGCCAGCGGGTCGACATCTTCGACAAAGCGCTTCGCCACAATGATGTGGCCGGCATAGATAAAGGCCGAGAGTAGCATGATAATCGCGCCCGGATTCAGGCTGGTGAAGTCGGCGCCCGAGAGCAGCAACATACCGCAGGTGACGATGGCGGTGCCGGTGAGCACTTTGCGCTCGGGGGCACGACGCAGCAGGGTGGCGTTGGCAAACGGCACGATCACGACCGTCAGGCTCTGCAAAAAGCCGGCGGTGGAGGCAGAAGTGAGGCTGGAGCCCAGGCACATGCAGGTGAGTTCGGTTGCCATGATGGCGCCGATGATGGCGGCGCGAACCATAAGGTCGCGGTTGATGCGCAACGCGTGCTTGTGGAAGAGCAGCAGGCAGGCCACAAAGGCGATGATGCAGCGTAGTGCGACGATGCTCGTGGCGTTCATGCTGTCCATGCCGATCTTCATGAGGGGGTACGAAAAGCCCCATGCGACGGGAACGGAAAATGAGAGCGCGATTGCTTTTTTGCGATCCATGGGACTCCTTTTGTTACAGAACGGTTTCGTAAAAAGGATTCTGCTCCCAGATGTGGATGTAGTAAAGCGAATGTATCTTCAGTATGATTAAGAAATACTAATGTAGGCAGAAAAAGCCCTGGCAAACGTTTTACGGCTGCATTGATGTGGAGGCACGATGGCATCGCGGTATCAGATTGTTTGTATGGTGGTCGACTGCGGCAGCCTTAAAGGCGCGGCGGACGAGCTGGGCTATACGCAAAGTGCGGTGAGCCAGGCCGTCAAGGCGCTCGAGCGCGAGCTGGGTACCACGCTTATCGAGCGCGGAAAGCAGGGCGTTTCGCTTACGCGCGACGGTAAACAATATCTGCCGTACCTGCGCCAGATCGTGACTGCCGAGGCCGAGCTCGAGGGCAAGCGCCAGGAGCTGCTGGGGCTTTCGTCGACCGATATTCGCATTGCGACGTTTACCAACGTGAGTCGTACCGTGTTGCCACGCGTGATCCGCGACTTTGGTGCGCTGCACCCGGGCGTACGCTTTACCCTCAAGCAGGGCGATTACACGCGCAACGCCCAATGGGTGCACGATGGCGTGGTTGATTTTTGTTTTACGGCACGTGGGTTTACCGCGGGGCTCGAGAAGCGCGTGGTCTATCATGACGAGTTGGTGGCGCTGTTGCCTGTCGCGCATCCGCTGGCGGCAAAGGAAAAGGTGACGCTCGCCGACCTGGCGTCCGAGCCGTTTGTGTTGCTGGATGAGGGCGAACAGAGCCTGGTGCTCGATGCATTCGCGGCGCATGGCCTGTCGCCGCACGTGACGAGCGAGGTCACCGACGACTACACCATCATGGCGATGGTGGAGGAGGGCCTAGGCGTGAGTATGCTCTACCGTCGTACTGTGGAGGGCATGCGTGCCGATATTCGCGTACGTCCCATCGTGCACGCCCCCTCGCGCGACGTAGTGGCGGCCTGGCGCAGCTGGGACACCATGCCCATCGCCACGAGGCGCTTTATCGACTATATGAGCTCGCATATTGTCAATTAATGACTGGCGCGGCGTTGAGTGCGGTGTTTAGCGGGCTGTCGCTTTGGCTTGGGTGACACGATAGGTGCGTGCCGGGTGGCAGAGTAGCACCGCCACGACCATAAAGAACGCCGTGGTGCCCAGGCTGATGGGGTAGACCATCATGATGTTCGCAAAGGTGCGGAAGTGCGGGAACACGCAGAACACCCAATAGAAGCGGATGCCGCAGACGCAGATCATGGTGATGAGGGCGGGCGTGAGCGAGATACCAAAGCCGCGCAGGTAGCCGGACATGTTTTCGTAGAACATGCTAAAGGCGTACGCCGGGAAGATCGAACACACGCGGATATAGCCGATCGAGACGATGTTGGGATCGCTGTTGAACAGCGACAAGATCTCGCGCCCCAGGCCGACAATAACGATGATCGTGGTGAGCGCGACGATACCGCCTTCGACCAGGCAGACCTTGAGCGTTTTGGTGCAGCGGTCGATCTGGCGGGCACCGTGGTTTTGTCCCACAAAGGTGGTGCACGCCTGGCTAAAGCTGTTGAGCAGGTTGTAGCATACGTACTCCAAGCTCATAGCGGCGCTCGATGCTGCCATGACCTCGGTGCCCAGGCTGTTGATGGCGGACTGGATGATGATGTTGGCTACGGCAAAGACGGCGCTTTGGATGCCGGCTGGCAGGCCGATCTTGACGATGCGCTTGAGGGCGAACGGGTCGATAGCCAGGTCGCGTGGGGTGACGCGGACGACGGAGCCGGTCTTGAGCAGGCGGATAAAGAGTGTGGCGGCGCTGACGGTGTAGGCGATGGCGGTGGCGATGGCGACGCCCGCGACACCCCAGTGGAGTACGGGGACAAAGATGAGGTCCAGGCCAATGTTGAGGACGGTGGACACGGCAAGCGCCTGCAGCGGCATGCGGGTGATGCCGACGGAGCGGAAGATCGCAGCCTCAAAGTTGTAGAGCAAGATCGAGGGCATGCTCAGCAAAAAGACGCGCAGGTAGAGCGAAGCGAGCGGCATGGTTTCGGCGGGAACGTTGAGGGCGGCGAGCATGGGCTCGGCAAAGATCTCGCCCAGCGCGATGACGATAAAGCCCACGAGCGCCATTAAAATCGAGGTATGGACGGCGCGTTTGACCATGTTCTGATCGTCGCGGCCGATAGCGTTGGCGATGACCACGTTGGAGCCAAGCGACATGCCAATAAACAGGTTGAGCATAAGGCTGGTAAGCGGAACATTGGAGCCGACCGCCGCCATGGCGAGGGTTCCCTGGTCGCCCGAGAAGTTACCGATGATGACCGTGGCGATGAGGTTCGACAGCTGCTCCAAGATGCTCGTGGCGGCCACGGGGAAGGCGAACAGGGGAATATTGCGCCACAGCGAGCCGGTGGTCATATCGATGTGCTTAGATGCGGTATCAGCCATACGCTCTCAATCTCTAACATGCTATATCGTGCTTATTTGCGCAGACGATGATACTCCTAATGCAACCAGTCGGCACTTAGGGACGTTCCTTTTCTGTCGGCAGCTGGGGACACTCCTTATCTCTTCTAACTAGTCATTCAAGAACGTCCCCAATGACTAGGTGGGGAAGGCGTGCGACAATGGTGGGCGTTGTGTTGTTCGCGCTAAGGAGTTGCCATGTTGTTGTGTCCCGTTTGCCATGAGCCGCTGGTGGATGACGAACGCGGTGCTGCATGCGCGGGTGGGCACCGGTTTGACCGTGCGCGCGAGGGCTATCTATATCTATTGCGCTCGTCCAAGAGCGGCGACTCCATGGGCGATCCCAAGTCGCAGGCGCGCAGCCGTCGTGACTTTCTAAACCGTGGCTACTATGCGCCGTTGCGCGATGCAATGGTCGAGCTGGTGCGTGAGCGGGCGGCTGGGTGCGCTGCGTCTACGAACGGCCCCATGACGTTGCTCGATATTTGCTGCGGCGAGGGCTACTACACCAGCGCCATGGGCGCGGTGCCGGGTGTGGATGCTTACGGTTTCGACCTGGGCAAAGAGATGGTACGCCTTGCCGCCAAGCGCGGCGATGCGACCTATTTCGTGGCCAACATGAAGGACGTCCCCGTGGCCGATGGCGCCTTCGATATGGTGACCGAGCTCTTTGCCCCCTTTAACGAGCGCGAGTTTGCCCGCGTGCTGGCACCCGAGGGCTCGCTCTACACCGTGGTGCCGGGTGCCCGTCATCTCTTTGGGCTCAAGGAGGTGCTCTACGACACGCCGTACCTTAACGATGAGAAGCTGCCGAAGACCACCGAGCTCGAGTTGGTCGGAACGCAGCGGGTGTCTGCGAATATTACGCTCCAGACCCAGGCCGATATCGAGGCGGTGTTCCAGATGACGCCGTACTACTACCGCACGCGCCCTGCCGACAAAGAGCGCCTGGCAAATTTGGACACGCTCCAGACCGACATCGACTTCATCATCGCCGAGTACCGTCACAGCTAACAACTTGCCAAAAAGGGACAGGTTTATTTTGGCAGGTTTTATCTGGCCAAACGTAAAGGGCCGACCGCGGAGATGCGCGATCGGCCCTTTTTAGTTGCTTGGCTGCAGAGGTTATGAGAAGCGAGCGCTTACAGGCGGTCCTTGTTCTCGGCCTTGACGGCGTGTGCCTGCTGAACAAAGAACAGGTCGTACACCACGATGACAAAGGCGCCAAAGTTGATGGCGTCGCCGCCAAACGCGGGAAGCGTGAGCACCGCTTGGGCAAGCGTGGCGACCGCGGCAACAATACCGAGCTTAAACGCGCCGTCCACCTGCGAAGGCTTGTTGGCGCCCTTGATACCGGCGACGCCTGCGGCAAGGTCGACGAGACCCTTGGCGATAAGCACGACCGCTGCGAGCGTGGCGTACGAACCGTACGTGGAATCGAGACCGCCCGTGGCGATACCGACGCCGGCGGTGACGAGGCTGGCGATGCCCAAAACAAAGTAGATGAGAGCAAGGATTTTGAGAGTCTTGCGAGTGAAGCTCATGGCTGGTCCTTTCGATACGAGTACGCCAACTTGGCGCACCCAATGTACTGCACATATGGTGAAGCACATTGTAGTTCAACGCGGCGATGCATGCGTTTGAAAGCGTCTCTTGCCTGCACGGTCCAACCTTTCAAAAAGGAAAGCCAGCTGTAAGGCAAATCGATGGCAGCCCATGTGCGGCGCTGCGATGATGAGGCCGTAACAAGGAGCTGGTCTCAAGGAGGAGTCATGATGTACGGAGTCAAGCAAGTGCGTGAGCCGCGGTCGCTGGGAAGGCGCATGGGCGATTCCGTGATCGCTGCCGTGTGCACGGGATTGATGGCGGTGCTTTGCATTGCGATGCTGTGGGCCATGTCGCATGTGGGACAATAGCGGACGGTTGGGTGCCGATATAAACGGCACTCACGTATTCGTTTTGCTTGTTAAGGAGTACCCATGGGCGTCGTCGATCCCTTTTCTGTTGCTCGGGCCGCGGGGCTTGAGCTGACCGGGACGTTCGAGGGCCTCACGCTCACCGACGGCACGATGGAGCTGCGTGCCGATTTTACCCGTATGCTTCCGCGGCTCAAGCAGGGCCGTCTGCAGCAAGAGCTGCTGGTAAAGGCTGCGCGCGCAAAAGGTATCGAGAGCCCATGGGCGATTGACGCCACGGCAGGCTTTGGCGAGGATTCGCTGCTGCTGGCTGCCGCGGGCTTTACCGTCGATCTATATGAACAGGATTGCGTGATCGCGGCGCTCCTCAAGGATGCCTTGGATCGCGCGGCAGATGATCCGGCGCTTGCGGCTGCCGCGTCGCGCATGCGCTTACATGCGGGCGAGGACAGCATTGCCGGCCTTCACCATATAACTGAGCTAATCGAGCAGGGCGAGCTCGCGGCTCCCGACGTGGTGTATCTGGACCCCATGTTTCCCGAGCGCACCAAGAGCGCGGCGGTGAAAAAGAAGTTCCAACTCTTGCATCATCTGGAACAGCCGTGTGCCGATGAGGAGACGCTGGTCGAAGCCGCGCTTGCGGTGCATCCGCGCAAGGTCGTTATCAAGCGGCCGGTGAAGGGGCCACTGCTTGCCGGCGTTAAGCCGAGCTATCAGCTTGCGGGCAAGGCCGTTCGCTACGATGTTTTGGTGCCGCCGCGCCCGTAGCCTGTCGAGCATAGGCGGATGCGCGAGATTATTTCCAAGGGTGCGACGTCAGGTGCCAGCCGCCGCAGTATTCGCATTTGTAGCAGGCCAAACCGCGCCGTCCGCGGTTTTCGCAGTCGGCCATAACGGCCTCGGCCTCGGCGCGCGTGTCGTAACGGTTTTTGCGCTCGCACGACTTGTAGCGCCAGGCCTCATCGCGCTCGGCGTCCAGGGCGTCGCGGCGCTCATCCTCGCGCGCAAACAGGTCGCTCATATCGCCGCCGGTGGCAGCGCCCAAAAACTCGCTTTTGGCTTTTGACCAGGCGGCTCGCTTTTTGCTCCCCATCTGCTTCGCGCCCCTCTCCAAACGTTGGTATCATTGCTCAATCAAAGTGATACCAATAAACGTGAGGTCGCCGCGTGATGATCAGAAAAACCCTCGATACCGACATTCCCGCTGTCATGGCTATCTATGACGCGGCCCGCGCCTTTATGCGCGCGCATGGCAACGCCACACAGTGGCCCGAGGGCACGCCTTCTGCCGAGCAACTGGCTGCCGATATCGCCGCCGGTGGCAGCTATGTGTGCGAAGTCGATGGCCGCGTGGTGGCGACGTTTGCCTTTTTGCCCGGCCCGGACGAGTGCTATGACGTAATTGAGGATGGTCAATGGCGCAGCGACACTCCGTACGCCGTGCTGCACCGTGTGGCGTCCGATGGCACCGTGCACGGTATCGCGGCTGCGATGTTTGCCTTTGCCAAGGAGCGTGCCGATCACCTGCGCATCGACACGCATCAGGACAACCTGCCCATGCAGGGAGCCATCGCCAAGGCCGGGTTTAAGCGCGCCGGTATCGTATATGTGTCGGACGGTACGCCGCGCGTCGCGTTTGATTGGCTGCGCGAGGCATAAAGGCCGAGTCACATACCAGCGTTTCACCGAAATGAAAATGGCCCCGAGTGGGGCCATTTTTGGTAAAACGCGTTGTTGTGGGGCTCGCGTTGCTACCGTCCCAGATGACCCCGGGCAGACAAAAAAGGGAGGTGCCGGCTTTCGCAAGGCGCGAACCTACGAAAATCGCCGCGCGGCAACGCGGGGCGATGAGCTCGGTCGGGGGATAGGGCCCGCTTCGCCCGCCGGCCCGTAAATTGTATCATCCAGTGTGGAACGAGGATGCCCGTTGCCGCGTGCGATGGGCTTGCAATAAGAGGAGAGCCATGTCGAAGCAAGCGGTCGTTGGAATTGTGGCGCATGTCGATGCCGGCAAGACCACGCTGGCCGAGGCCATGCTGTTCAACGCGGGTCGCATTCGCAAGCGCGGCCGCGTGGACGATGGTGATTCGCATCTGGACACTGACGCGATCGAGCGCGAGCGTGGCATCACGATTTTCTCGTCGCAGGCCGTACTCGACCATGGCGATACCCACGTCATGCTCGTGGATGCACCGGGGCATGTCGATTTTTCGGCCGAGGCGGAGCGCACATTGCGCGCGCTGGACTACGCGATTTTAGTTGTGGGCGCCAACGACGGCGTGCAGGGGCACACCGAAACCCTGTGGCGCCTGCTTGCACGCTATGACATCCCGACGTTCATCTATATCAACAAAATCGATTTGGAGAATCCCGGCCGCGATGTTTTGCTGGCACAACTTGGGCAACGTCTTTCCGAGGGCTGCCTGGATGCCAGCGAACTGCTGGCGGGCGGCTCCGTTCAGGAGGACGCTGCTGCGTTGGACGAGGCGGCGCTCGAGGAGTTTCTTGAGGCGGGTGAGCTTTCTGTCGCAATGCTGTCACGCATGGTTGCCGAGCGCAAATTGTTTCCCTGCTTTGCGGGATCGGCGCTCAAGGACCAGGGTGTGGCAGAGCTGCTCGACGGCATATGTGCTCTGATGCGCGAGCGAACATGGCCCCAGGAGTTCGCCGCGCGTGTCTACCGCGTGAGTCGTGGAGAGCGTGGCGAGCGTCTTGCCTGGGTCAAGGTGACGGGCGGCATGCTGCATGCCAAGCAGATGATTAGCGGACGTTCCGGTGCCGAGGCATGGGAGCAGAAGGTCGATCAGGTGCGCATCTATAACGGCGAGAAGTATGAGCTTGCCCAAGAAGTTGCCGCTGGCGGTATTTGTGCCGTGACGGGTCTTGCGCACGTTCGCCCAGGGGACGCCCTGGGTGCGGAGCCCGCGGGCGATGCGCCTGTCATTGCGCCGGTTCTCACCTATACGGTGCTTCCGGGCGAACACGATGTCCACGCGGTGTTCAAAGCACTGACAGAGTTAGCGGACGAAGATCCTATGCTCGGCGTAAGCTGGAATACTCATCTGGAGCAGATTCACCTGCAGCTGATGGGCGCCGTGCAACTCGAGGTCGTGCAGCGGGTGTTGGCAGATCGTTTTGGCCTTTCGATTGCGTTTGAGCCCGGCGGCATTCTCTATAAGGAGACTATTTCGCAGCCGGTCGAGGGCGTGGGCCACTTTGAGCCGCTGCGCCACTATGCCGAGGTACATCTGCGTTTGGAGCCGTTACCGGCGGGCTCGGGCGTGCAATTTGGCACCGTGACCTCGACTGACGAGCTCGACTTGAACTGGCAGCGTCTGGCGCTCACCAACGCCATGGAGCGCGATCACCTGGGCGTGCTGACTGGCTCGCCCGTCACCGATGTGCGCATTACGCTCACGGGCGGCCGTGCGCATGCCAAACACACCGAGGGCGGCGATTTTCGCCAGGCCACGTACCGCGCGATTCGCCAGGGGTTCATGCAGGCGCGTGAGGCGGGCGCGGCGGTGCTGTTGGAGCCGTGGTACCACTTTGAGCTCGAGGTGCCGGGGGAGTGTGTGGGCCGGGCGCTTTCGGATGCTACGCGTATGGGTGCCGAGTACGAGCCGCCGACGATGGCGGGAGACCGCGCCAAGCTCATGGGCCGCGTGCCGGCATCCGAAGTGCAGGATTACGCGCTGGAGGTGGCTGCCTATACGAGTGACCGCGGGCATCTGTACCTGGAGTTTGCCGGCCACGCGCCCTGTCATGATGCTGAGCGCGTAATTGAGGCGGCCGCCTATAAGCCCGAGGCCGATCTGCCCAATACGCCCGACTCGGTCTTCTGCTCTCATGGCGCCGGCTACACCGTCAAGTGGCACGACGTCCCCGCCACGGCGCACGTAAAGGTCGATCCCGCCACCTTTCGCCCCTGGCGAGCAGCAGACGCCGAGTTTTTCGGCCACATGTGACAAAGGGACAGTTCCTTTGTCACATGCTATTGGTATAACTCGGTACAAGTTGGTATAACTATTGCCAAGGTTTGCCAATCCGAGGAGGCCGACATGAATCCAAATCCCTTTAAGCCCACGGCTGGCAAGCGGCCTCCGATACTCATCGGTCGCGAGTCGGTCATCGAAGATTTCGAGGAAGGGCTCGATAACGGCGCCGGAGCGCCGGGCAGGCTCATACTCATTACGGGAAACCGCGGTTGCGGCAAGACGGTTCTCCTGCGGGAGCTGCAACGTCTAGCCAATGAGCGCGGATGGGCGGTTGTCTCCGATTCCGCTTCGCTTGGCTTATGCGACCGCTTGGCCGATGCACTTCGCTCGAATAAACCCGTTGTGACGTCAATGGAACTCAGTCCATCATTCGGGCGCATGTCGGTCGAGGCGGCGCGTGCAAAGGGTGAAACGCTGCGCGGGCTGGTCAACGAGCGCCTTAAGAAGCTCGATCCAGGCAAAGGCATGCTGTTTGCGATTGACGAGGCACAATCGGCGTCTATCGAGGAGCTGGCGGCCCTTGCCGTTCTCTATCAGCAGGTGCTCGGAGACCAGGATGCCACGGGCTTGTCCGATAGCGACCAGCGCGGTCTTGCGCTGGTGTTTGCCGGCTTACCCAGTATGGTTGACGATCTGCTCGAAGAGCCGAGCGTGACGTTTTTGCGGCGTGCCCAGCAGCGTACGCTGGGGGCGATTTCTTTGCCCAAGGTGCGCGATTCATATATCCAGACGGTCAAAAACGCTGGTCTTTACGTTGACGCGGGGACGGCGGATCTTGCGGCACACAAGAGCATGGGGCATCCCTATATGGTTCAGCTGGTGGGCTATTACATGTGGCGCTCTGCTGTCCGGCGTGGCTCGCAAGTCATCGAAAGGCACGATGTCGAGGATGGCCATGCGGATGCCGTCTCCGAGTTCTACGAAGCGGTTGACGCGCCTCTATATTACGGGCTGCGCAGTCCACAGCGCCTTTTTATCGAGGCCATGGCGGTTGACGAGGGCAAACCGACTCGCATGGCGGATATCATTGAGCGCTGCGATCGCACCCAGAGCTGGGCGAGCAAATATCGCGCAAGCCTGATTCGCGAGCGTGTCATCGAGGCTGCCGGATACGGCCTCGTCCGATTTACCGTGCCCATGCTGGGCGCGTACGTTCGCGATCGAGTTTTATGGCATGAGTAGGGTGATAAAGGTGACGGAACAGAAGATGAGCCCGCAGGCTATCGAGGTACGCGGCGCGCGCGTCCATAACCTCAAAGACATCGATATCGATATTCCGCTGGGAAAGCTGGTGGGTATTGCCGGCGTATCGGGTTCGGGCAAGAGTTCGCTGGCACTGGGGGTTCTTTATGCCGAGGGTTCGCGCCGCTACTTGGAAGCGCTCAGCACCTATACTCGACGTCGCCTGACGCAGGCCGAACACGCCCAGGTGGATGAGGTATTGCACGTACCGGCGGCGCTCGCATTGCATCAGCGCCCCAGCGTGCCGGGCGTGCGCTCGACCTTTGGTACCATGACCGAGCTCAACAACAGCCTGCGCCTGCTCTTTAGCCGTTGCGCCCATCACGTGTGTCCGCACTGCGGGGCGCGCGTGGAGCCGAGCCTTAACGTGGCTGCGGGCCTGTCGCTCACGTGCCCTGCATGCGGTCGCGAGTTCTACGCGCCGAGCGCCGAGGACCTTGCCTTTAACAGCGGCGGTGCCTGTCCCACCTGCGGCGGCACCGGTGTCATGCGCGAGGTGGACGAAGCGAGCCTGGTGCCCGATGAGTCAAAGACTATCAACGAGGGCGCGGTGCTTCCCTGGGGTACGCTCATGTGGGATCTGATGAAGCAAGTGGCTGGCGAGATGGGCGTGCGCACCGATGTGCCGTTTAACCAGCTCACGCCTGAAGAACGCGACATCGTGTTCCACGGCCCGGCGGTTAAGAAGCACATTCTCTACGTTCCCAAAAACGGCGAGGGTGCCACGCCGCTCGACTTCACCTATTACAACGCCGTCTATACCGTCGAGAATGCGCTCGCCAAGGTTAAGGACGACAAGGGCCTCAAACGCGTTGCGCGCTTTTTGCGCGAGGGAGCATGCCGCGATTGCGGCGGCACGCGTCTCTCCGAGGCTGCGCGCCAGCCCCAGGTGTGCGGTATCAATCTGGCGCAGGCCGCGGCCATGACGCTTGGCGATGCGGTTGAGTGGGTGCGCGGGGTGCCCGCATCCTTGCCGCCCGAGATGCGGCCCATGGCGACGGATATCTGCGATTCGTTTTTGAGCGTGGCCCGTCGTCTGGTCGACCTGGGTCTCGATTACCTTTCACTCGACCGCGCTGGTGCCACGCTCTCCACGGGTGAGCGCCAGCGCGTTCAGCTCGCCCGCGTGGTGCGCAACCGATCGACGGGCGTGCTCTATGTGCTGGACGAGCCTTCGATCGGCTTACATCCCGCCAATGTCGACGGCTTGGTGGGCGTGATGCGCGATCTGGTGGATGACGGCAACACCGTGGTTGTTGTCGACCACGATACGCGCGTACTGGCGGAAGCCGACTATCTGGTCGAGATGGGCCCCGTTGCCGGAGCAGGCGGCGGCAGTGTAATCGCCGCTGGTACGGTAGACGAGGTCGAGCAATCGCAGGGCAGCCGTATCGCGCCGTTTTTGCGCGCCGAGCTCAAGCGCTTGCGTCCGCAGGTGACTGACGACGAAATGTTCGACCAGGGACATATCCGCATGGCAACCGATGCCATCCATACCGTCAAGCCGCTCGAGGTTGATATCCCGCGCGGCCGCCTTGTCGCGGTAACGGGCGTTTCGGGTTCGGGTAAGACGACGCTCGTGCTCGAGACGCTCATTCCTGCACTTAAGGCGCAGGCAGCTGGCGAGCGCTTGCCGGGGCACGTGCGTTGGGTCGATGCCGAGGGCATTGGCCGCGCAAATCTGATTGACGCTACGCCCATCGGCGCCAACGTACGCTCGACGGTAGCGACCTATGCCGACATTCATGACGAGCTGCGCCGCGCCTTCGCCCGTACGCCCGAGGCTAAGGCAGCCGGCTACAAGGCGGGCGCCTTTAGCTACAACACCGGCGCCTTGCGCTGCCCTACGTGTGACGGCACGGGCTCGATATCGCTCGACGTGCAGTTTTTGCCCGACGTCGAGATCATCTGCCCGGCATGCCGTGGTTCGCGCTACGCCGAGGCCGCCTCGCATATCCATCGCGAGGGCAAGGACGGGAGCTTGCTTACGTTGCCGCAGCTCATGGACATGAGTGTGGACGAGGCCCTCGACGCCACGGTGGGACTCAAGAAAGTCCAGGCGCGCTTGCAGACCTTGCATGACCTAGGCTTGGGCTATCTCACGCTCGGTGAGCCCACGCCGGCGCTCTCGGGCGGCGAGGCACAACGCCTTAAGCTCGCGAGCGAGATGGGCCGCGTGCAGGACGATGCCGTGTTCGTATTCGACGAGCCCACGATCGGACTACATCCGCTCGATGTTCAGGTGTTGCTGAGTGTGTTCGACGGCCTTGTTTCCAAGGGCGCCACGGTTATCGTGATCGAACACGATCTCGACCTTATCCGTAACGCCGATTATGTGATCGACATGGGCCCGGGCGGTGGCGACGCGGGCGGGCAAATCGTCTGCGCCGGCACGCCGGGCGACATCGCTGCCTGCTCCAAGAGCATTACCGGCCGCTACCTATAGACAATGCGACAAAGGGACAGCCCCTTTGCCTCATTGATGCCTATTTCACGCATTGAGCCGCGAGATAGTCGCGGAAGAATGGCAATTCAAATGCGACGAGCCCCCGTCCTCGTTCCCCGATGATGCCGGCATCTATCATGCGACGTCGGTAGCGGGAGACCTGCTGCGGCGAACGCTTAAGGCGCTCGACAAGGTCAGCGGTGGTGGATTCTTCCTCGTCATCGAGCATGGCGATGAGGAATCGCTTGTCCTCTGCAGTGAGTTCCCGATAGGTTGCCGCGAGGATTCGGTCGTCCATCTCGTCGCGCGCGATTTTGATTCCCAGGTCAAAGTCGCGTGACGAGATTTCCTTCGAATCGCTTGTGAGATCCCAGGCACGGTAGCCTACGAGTTGCAATAGGAAGGGAAAACCAGAGATCGAGCGAACGGCTCTATCGATTCCCTCAGTATCTGCCAGGCGATCGTTTTCTTGGATTGTGCGAATCAAGGCCTCGCGTACGTCATAGTCGGCAATGCGACCCAGATGATATTGTTGGGCACGGCGAAGGAACGAGACCGTCTTGTGGTTCAGCAACGTCGAGACGTTATTGGGAAGTCCCGCCATGAGCAGGGCGACGCGTTTCCCATCGGTCGCAAAGTGCTGATACGTCGCTGCGAGCTGAATCATCTCGTCGAGTGTCGGGTCCACCTCGTCAACCGTGACGAGCAGACCGGTGCCAGCCTCGTTGAGCTGGTCTATGATGTCGTTCATACGATAACGCCAGGTTGAGGCATTGTGAACGCGATTGACCTCGATGCTGCCGAGCGGTGCAATTCCGAGACCGGTGACTTCGAAGTGGTTGGACGAGTCGATGAGATGGGCTGCGGCACGTTTCGCCCCGAACTCGATTTCCTCAAGCATTCCCGGGAGCGCGGTCGTCTTTACGGCTATCCAGTCGTGGGATTCCGCCCTTGTCGCGAGCGACGACATGAGAGCGGTTTTGCCGGTTCCACGCGCGCCTGAGAAGATCGAGGTCAATTCTGGGCGCCTGCGCTGGCTCAAGAAGGCACGGTCCAAATCCCGAATAATCTGTTGTCTGCCAGCGAGATGGGCAGGAACCTCACCAAAACTGGGGGTAAACGGGTTCTCGAGATATTTCACAAAGCTCTCCTTTCGCACCGTCGTTTAACTTCATTTTACTTTAGTTAATTCTGATTAAAAGTGAGGGCTCTTTATCTAGAGCATCAATTAGGCGTGTGCGCCATCGGCGCGGCGCTTGAATGTGACAAAGGGACAGTTCCTTTGTCACATTCCCGGAAAGCCTGTTTGGCGCAGGGCTTCGTAGAGGACGATGGCGGCGCTGTTGGAGAGGTTGAGTGCGCTGATGCGGTAGTCGTCCGGATTGACGAAGTTGCCGCAGATGTCCTGCCGAAGGATGGCTTCGTGGCCGTCCTCGGTATGCCCGAGCGATTCCTCGTGGGCTTCCCAGGCCTCGGCGTTATCGAGCGAGTCGCAATCGCGCAGCATAGGGATGCGCTCGCAGCGCTCGGGCGCCGCGGCGAGCAGCGGCTCGGGAATGCCCGAGCTCTCGCTGCCAAAGACCAAGTAGTCGCCGTCGCGGTAGGTGCTCTGCGCATAGGTGCGGCGTGCCTTTTTGGTCAGCAGATGCAGGCGTTCGTCGGCAGGGGAGAGGCCATTGCGCGCAAGGAAATCCTCCCAGCTGGCATAGGTGGTCACGTCCAAGTTTTGCCAGTAGCCCAGGCCGGCGCGACGTACCGTTTTGTCGTCGAGCGAGAAGCCCAGCGGCTCCACCAGATGCAGGCGGGCGCCGGTGACCACGCAGGTGCGGCCGATATTGCCCGTATTGGCCGGAATCTCGGGCGCATACAGCACAATGTTGAACATGAATCTCCTTGGCTCAGAACGAAAAACCACCACGAAGGGGACAGGCACCTTCGTGGTGGTTTGGCGGTTACGTAGCGGAAAAATGTCCGCTTGGATAAACCTAGGCGCGGTGCCAGTCGGTCAGGCAGGCATCGAGGGAGGCGATGAGCGCATCCTTGTCCATGTGACGGCCGATGATGCACAGGCTCGTCATACGGTCGCCCGTCTCGTCGTCCCAAATCTGCATGATCTCGGGGTTCTCGTCGATAATCTTCTGCTTCTCGCCCTCGGGCGCCGAGTCAACGAACAGGCCGTTCTCCATCAGGCGCATCTGGTGGCCGGCCTGCTCGAACATGTAGCACATGTCCGGATTGCCGGTCTGCCACAGCGGGCCCTTGACGCGGATGATCTCGTCGGGCCACTCCTGCTCAACAAAATCGGTGAACTTTTGCAGGTCAAACGGCTTGCGGCGCGAGTACACAAAGGTCTCGATGTCGTACTCGAGCACCTCGGGGTCGTCGTGCTCCTCGGGATGCTCCATGGCCTCGATCCAAGCGGCGGAGTTGTAGGCGCGCATAAAGTCAAAGCGGTCGGTGTCGAGCAGCTCCTCCATGGGAACCTCGCCGTTTTGGGCCTCGACGATCACGGCGTCCTTCTGCAGGCTGCGCACGATGGCCTTAAGCTCGGCGATCTGCTCAGGGCTCACGGTATCGGTCTTGTTGAGGATCAGCGTGGAGCAGAACTCGATCTGCTGGATGAGCAGACTCTCGATGTCGTCCTCGTCGATATCCTCTGCCAGCAGGTCGCGACCGCCGTTGAACTCGTCGTACATGCGGGCGCAGTCGACCACGGCCACGATGTTGTCGAGCGCGAGCTTGGGCTCGCCTCCCACCTTGGCCTCGTCGCAGAAGCTCGAGATGGTGTAGGCGATGGGGATGGGCTCGCAAATGCCCGAGGCCTCGATGATGATGTAATCGAAGTTGCCCGAATCGGCGATGCCCTGCAGCTGGTTGGCCAGGTCGTCCGAAAGCGTGCAGCAGATGCAGCCGTTGGTGAGCGGGATGAGGTCATCGGTCTCGGAAAGGCCGCCGTCGGCGATAAGGCTGGCGTCGACGTTGATCTCGCCGATATCGTTGACGATCACGGCGGCGCGGATGCCGCCGTCGTTAGCGAGGATGTGGTTGAGCAGCGTGGTCTTGCCGGCACCGAGGTATCCGGTAAGCATGATGATCTTCACGGGTTTGTTGGGCATGTGCCCTCCTTTGTTAGACATGGCTTACAGTTGAATCTTATGCCAAACGCCTGCTCTTATACCCACGCGCCGGCAAATAACACAAGCTACTCCCAGGCTCCCCATACATCGGGGCAATAACCGACGGTGGCCTTTTTGCCGTTGCGCACGATGGGCTCGGCTAGAACCTGCTGGTTCTCGAGCAGCTTGTCGAAGCGCTGACTGGGGGTGAGATGCTGAATGAGCGCGAGCGTCTCCTCGTCCTTGGCTTTGGGGTTGAGCAGCTTGTCGATACCGCCGACCGCCTGCATCACGCTCGTGAGCTCGCCCTTGCTCATCTCCTTTTCCTTAAGGTCGATAAACTGCACCTTAATGCGGCGCTCTTTAAAATAACGCTGTGCCTTCTTGGTATCGAAGGACTTTTTGGTGCCGAAGATTTGCACGTTCATAGTATGTTCCGCCGTTCTACCTGATGAAGTTGGTCGTTGCTCGATCTGCCTCGGGTGCGTTGATACCGGCGGCCTGTCCGGCCTCGATGCAACGTAGAAGCCAAGCCATGTTCTTACCGATGTTTCGCATGGTGGCAAGGCCCTCGGCATCCCCATCGGCGTCGCCGGGCACGCGGCCAAACACGTTGTTCCAGTAGGTGGAAGCAACTACGGGCATCTGCTTAATGGTGAAGTACTTGTTGAGCACATCGAAGGTGGTCGACGTGCCGCCGCGACGGGCGACGGCGACCGCGGCGCCGGGTTTGTGCTCAAAGGCATGCCCGCCGGCATAGAATGCGCGGTCGAGAGCCGAGAGGATGCGTCCGCTGGGATGCGCATAGTAGACGGGCGAGCCAAAGACAAAGCCGTCTGCCTGCTCGGCGGCAGCGATGAGCTCGTTCACCACGTCATCGTCAAAGGTGCAGCGACCGCCAAGCTTGCCGCACTGACCGCAGCCGATGCAGTCGCGAATGGGCTTGGCGCCCAGCTGAAACACCTCGGTATCAATGCCTTCCGCATTGAGTTGCTCGGCGATCTCGGCGAGTGCGCGGGCGGTGTTGCCGTTTGCCTTGGGGCTGCCATTGACCAAAAGAACCTTCATCATAAACTCCCTCTGCTTTTGGTGACTTCTGCTGAGAATTATCTCACGTTGCGTGCGATGACGTCGGCATGGTGCGGGCGATGTTTATCCCGTAACGTTCTTAAGGGCGTTCATGCCTAAGGCCATCTAGGGGCATTGCGGTACGGCATGGGGAATGCATTGGGAAACGTTTGATAAATGCTTATAAACACGTTTTTGACGGCATACGTTGACAGATATACTTGTTGAGTTCAAAAGCATGGGAACGGAGATGGTTGCATGACACAGCCGGAGACATCACACACGGTGGGGCTCGCGCTCGAGGGAGGCGGCTACCGCGGTATGTATACGGCGGGCGTGCTCGACGTATGGATGGAGCACGGCTTAACTTGCGACCATATGGTGGGTGTCTCGGCGGGCGCGGCGTTTGGCTACAACTTTAAATCGCGCCAGATCGGCCGCGCCATTCGCTATAACAAGGCCTATTGTGCCGACAAGCGCTATGCGGGTGTAGCAAGCTGGCTGCGGACCGGCGATATGTTCAATGCCGATTTTGCCTATCACGAGGTGCCTATCGAGCGCGATCCCATCGACTTGGAGGCGTACCGCGCCTGCCCCATGCGATTTACGTGCGTGTGTACCGATATCGAGACGGGCAAGGCCGTCTATCACGACCTGCCGTATGGCGATGAGCGCGATATCGAGTGGATCCGAGCGTCGTCTGCTATTCCTGTGGCGACGCGTCCCGTTGCTATTGACGGGCATAAGTATCTGGATGGTGGCGTGGCTGACTCTATTCCCAGCGCATGGCTGTTTGCGCAGGGGTATGACCGTAACATCGTGGTGCTGACGCAGCCGGCGGGCTTTGTGAAGCAGCCCAACAGCGTGATGCCCATGCTGCGGCGCGTGTTCCGTCACTACCCGGAGTTTGTCGCAGCGCTTGAGCATCGGCATGAGGTCTACAATGCCACGCTCGATGACCTGGCACGTCGCGAGGCTGCCGGCGAAATCTTTGTGGTGCGGCCAAGCGAATCGGTGAAGGTGCCGTCGCTGTGCCGCGAACCGGATGAGCTCGAGCGCATCTACCAAGTCGGCCGTCGCGATGCGGGGGCAACCTTGCCCGCGCTGGAAGCGTATCTGGCGGGATAAGGGCCGCATATGGAAAGCGCATCCCGGAATGGAGGTCCAAACTGGGATGCGCTTTCCGTTGCTGAAGATATGAGGCTGCGGAGCAGCTGCCCGGCATGCGTTTACGCCTGCTGCCAGGTGTCGACGAGCTCCTTTGCCGCGGCGTAGGGGTCGTCGGCGCTGCAGACGGCGCTTACCACAAAGAAGCCGTCGACGCCGGTGGCCTTGAGCTGCGGCAGGTCGGCCTTTTTGACGCCGCCGCCCACCACGATGGGCACAGGGCTGGCTACATGGAGCGCAGCCAGGTCCTCAAAACTCTTGGTGATGATGGAGCCGTCTGCCGCGCGTCCACAGTCGCGCTTGGTCTCGGTCTCATGGAGCGGGCCGATGCCTAGGTAGTCGACTAGGCTCATGTCGGCGGTCTTGACGTACTCGAGCATTTCCTCGCAACGGGCCGAAAGGCCCACGATGGCATCTGGCCCCAGAAGTTTGCGGCAGACTTCGACGGGAATATCGCTCTGACCCACGTGCACGCCGTCGACAGCGATACCCTGTTCGCGTGCGGCGAGTACGCAGTCCAGACGGTCGTCGATAAGCAGGGCGACCTTGCCGGTCTTGCCGGCGCGAGCGATAGCCTGCGCGGCATCGCCCGTCAGCGCGATGATCTCGCGGGCACTTGCCACCTTGGAGCGCACCTGGATGCAGGTAAAGCCGGCGTCGAGTGCCTGGGCCACCACATCGCCCACGGGACGCCCGAGCGTGTTTTCGGGGCCGAGTACCAGATAGGCCGAGATATCAAGGTTGTCGCGGATGCTCATCGTGCTTCCTCCTGCTTTTTGATCTGTGCTTCCATGCGCTCGAGCTTGCCGGTCATGGTGTCGGTAAATCCGGGCCGAATATCGGCTTTGAGCACGACTTCGGTGCGGATGCCCTTGCTCGCCAACACAAATGTCGCGTCGCGCACGACCTGCATGACCTCGTCCCAGTCGCCCTCGATCTCGGTGAACATCGAGGTGGTGCGGTTGGGAAGGCCGCTCTCGCGAATGACGCGCACGACCTCGGCGACCTCGGCGGACAGCTCGTCGCCGGTGCCGCACGGGGCGATGGCTACGGCGACGAGTGTGTTCATGCCGGTATTGGTTGCGGGTTCGGACATGGCCTATGCCTCCTCGAGCTCGAGTTTGTTATCGGCAATATCCTGGGCGGTTGCGCGGTAGAGTTCGTCGATAAAGGCGACCTTAAAGCTTGCCGGGGCGTCGGCGACAGTGGCGGCACGCGTGCCGGCCACGTTGTAGACAGCGGTGCCGCAGACGGCGGCCGTAAACGGGTCGGCGGCACAGGCGTACACGGCTAGCACGCCGCCCTGCGAGCAGCCGCAACCGGTGATCTTGGACATGAGCGGGCTGCCGCCGTGGGACTTGGCCACGGTCGTGCCGTCGGTAATCAGGTCGACTTCGCCCGAGACCACAACGGCGCCGCCGGTGTAGCGGGCGAGCGCCACGGCGGCATCGCGGGCGGCGTCGACCGTATCGGTGGTATCGACACCGCGCACGCGGCTCAGATCAGCCGCCTCGCCCTCAAGACCCCACAGGCCGGCGAGCGCGATAATCTCGGAGGCGTTGCCGCGCACGATGGCGGGCTTGTACTGCTTGAGCTCGTTTACCAGCTGGGTGCGCAGGCTACCGATACCCAGGCCCACCGGATCGAGCACCCAGGGCTTGCCGGCGTCGTGCGCCGCCTTGGCCGCGCGGGGAATCGTCTGTTCGTAGATGGGGAAGAGCGTGCCCATATTGAGGTAGATGGCGCCGCCGCCGGCAACGAGTGCCTCGCCCTCGTCGGGCAGATAGACCATGGCGGCCGATCCGCCCACGGCGAGCTGCGCGTTGGCGACAAAGTCGATCGTCACCGTGTTGGTGATGGAGCCGGCCATCGGATTGGTGGCACGAATCTCCTCCACGGCTTTGACCACATTTTGCTTAAGCTGTTCCGAATCAATCACTGCACATGCCTCCTTGGCATAGAAAAGGGGCGCTGTGCATAGACAGCGCCCCTGTAAAGGCGGCATGCTCCCTACGCCAGCATTAACTGACAGGTTCAAAGGATTGGGCCCATTGCCCTCTCAGCCTTGTGGTTTGCACCGCCGGCACTCCCGCATCGAATCTGTTGTTCCCTATACTAGCGCACCTGCCAAAAAGGGACAGGTTTATTTTGGCAGGTAACAACTGGGACTTTGCGTTTTCCCAGATGAAACCTGCCGAAATAAACCTGTCCCTTTTTGGCAGGTCGGTACAATAGATGGGATTAAGAATGACCGAGGGGACCTTATGATCAAACTTGTGCTGACCGATATGGACGATACGCTGATTCCAGCCGGGCATGACGGCGCCAGCGACTACGCCATTGAGGGTATTCATGCCATGCAGGCGGCGGGTTTGCACTTTGGGCCGGTTTCGGGTCGTCAGCCGTCCGCGATGGGCTGGATGTTCCGCAATCGCTCCGAGTGCTTCTCGACCGGTGCGTTTTGCAACGGCCAGGTGATGTTTGTCGATGGCGAAGTAGTCGCTTCGCGCGCAATCGATAACGATGTCCTTATGCGCTTAGCCGATTATTTTGAACAGGAGACCGACGATACGTATTTGAAGGTCTACCGTCTGGGTGATGACTTTTGGAATAACGATGCCTATTGCGTGACAAGCGATCCCGAGCGTGTGCGTCGCGCCATGAAGTCAGGCGGCAACGCGTGGCTCAAGGGCGAAGAGGCTCCCTGTCGTCCTGTCGTTGACGATGCCCCGGTATACAAGGCGAATATCTGGAGTGCCCGTTCGCGCGAGGAGCTCGCCGAGCTGCGCGAGCGTGTTGCCGCTGAGGTGCCGGAGCTCTCGCTCGTGTTTCCCAACAACCGCGTGCGCCTGTTCGACGTTCTTCCGACCGGCTGGGACAAGGGCTGCGCTGCGCTGGAGCTGGCGCGTGCTTTGGGCCTGATGCCCGACGAGGTGGCCGTATTCGGCGATTCCGATAACGATTTGCCCATGATCGATGCCGTTCCCAACTCCGTTGCAGTCGCCAATGCCAACGAGGCCGTCACGGCTGCCGCACGCTGGCATATCGGCGCTGCGGCAGATGATGCGGTTGCCGGGGCTCTGCATCAGATTGCCGCCTGCGCCGCGACGGGGGAGATGCCGTCGTTTATGAGCCAAATGGACACGGCGGGTTTCGACGTCACAAACGTCTAGGGAGAAAGCCATGAAGCTCCAGCAACTCAGATATGTCGTCAAAGTTGCCGAATGCGGCAGCATCACCGAGGCCTCGCGCCGGCTCTTTGTGTCGCAGCCTTCGATTACCGCGTCGATCCGCGATCTCGAAAACGAGATGGGTGTGCATATCTTTGAGCGCACCAACAAGGGTGTCATTGTGTCCGAGGAAGGCGAGACCTTCTTGGGGTACGCGCGCCAGGTGCTCGACCAGGCCGACCTGCTCGAGGGCAAGTACAAAGGTACGTCCGAGCAGGTGCCGCACTTTAGTGTGAGCTGCCAGCATTATTCCTTTGCCGTCAACGCGTTTGTCGATGTGATCCGCGAGTTCGATGCCGCGCGCTACGATTTTACCCTACGCGAGGAACAGACCCACGAGATTATCGAGGATGTCGCGCACATGAAAAGTGAGCTGGGCATCCTATATCTGTCCGAGCACAACCGCGAGGTCATCGAGCGCATGCTGGTGGCCAACGAGCTCGTGTTCGAAGGGCTCTTCTGCGCCACGCCGCATGTCTTCGTCTGCGCCGACCATCCGCTGGCGGACCGCTCCAGCGTGACGCTCGAGGATCTGGAAGACTACCCGTTCCTGTCCTACGAGCAGGGCAGCTACAACTCGTTTTACTATTCCGAGGAGCTGACCTCGACGTTCGAGCGTCGCAAAAATATCCGCGTGCGCGACCGTGCGACGTTGTTCAATTTGGCCATGGGCCTCAACGGCTACACGGTATGCTCGGGCGTGATCAGCCACGAGCTCAACGGCCCCGGCATTATCTCGATTCCGCTCGACGTGGACGAGTACATGGAGATTGGCATCATCACGCGCAAGAACACGACGCTCACGCGCTACGGTCGGGCCTATATCGACGCGATTCGTCAGCATATCTAGGCTGCTGTGCTCCGCACGGTTCAAGTCTCTTTATGACAGTCCAGACTGATATAGGAAGCATCTATATCAAACTGTTATAAACGTATATTTTACGATGGTCATATGAGCGCTCATACTCTGTCCCAGTAAAGCAACCAATGCAAAGGGAGATATCTATGAGCACTTCGATTCAACCGAACGCGCCGTTTCGCGCCGATATCGTCGGCAGTTTTCTTCGTCCGCAGGCCGTGAAGGACGCCCGTGCCGCCTATGTCGCGGGTAAACTCGACGCTTCCGGCCTTAAGGCCGTCGAGGACGATGCCATTCGCGATTTGGTGGGCAAGCAGAAGGCCGCCGGCCTGCAGGTGATCACCGATGGCGAGTTCCGCCGCAGCTACTGGCACCTCGATTTTATGTGGGGCCTTAACGGCATTGAGCGCCGCACCTCACGCACGGGTTATATGTTCCATGACGAGGAGACGACGGCCGACACCGCCGTGGTTACCGGTCCTATTAGCGGCGAGAACCACCCGTTCGTCGAGCATTTTAAGTTTGTCAAGGCGCTCGAGGGGGAGGGCCAGGTCGCGCGTCAAACCATTCCGGCGCCGATCCAGACGTTCTCGGAGGTTACGCTCGACCGCTGCGATGGACAGCAGGAGAGTCTGCGCGCCGTCTACAAGACCGATGAGGAACTTGCCGACGCCATTGCGGCCGCTTATCGCACGGTGATCGCCGACCTGTACGCAGCAGGCTGCCGCAACATCCAATTTGATGACTGCACCTGGGGCATCTATTGCGATACCGACTTTGTGTCCAAGACCGGCATGAGTCCGGTTGACCTGCAAAAGGTAAGCGAGCTGGGCGTGGCGCTCAACAACGCCGCCATCGCGGGCAAGCCCGACGATCTGGTTATCAACACGCATGTGTGCCGCGGCAACTATCACTCCACGTATGCCTTCGAGGGTGGTTACGATCCCATTGCACCGTACCTGTTTGCGCACGAGGATGTCGACGCGTTCTACCTTGAGTTCGATACGCCGCGCGCCGGTGGCTTTGAGCCGCTCAAGTATGTTGCTCCCGGCAAGAAGGTCGTGCTGGGCCTGGTGACCACCAAGGCGGCTGAGCTTGAGGACGAGGACGTTATCGTCGAACGTATCCACGAGGCCGCAAAGTATGTGCCGCTCGAGAACCTGTACCTGTCGCCCCAGTGCGGCTTTGCCAGCTGCGAGATTGGCAACAAGCTGACCGAGGACGAACAGTGGGCAAAGATCGCGCTGGTCAAGCGCATTGCCGAGCGCGTTTGGAAGTAACGCTACCGCTTGCAGGTGACGGCGCGTGCGAGACATGGCGTATCACGTACAATGGTTCGGATCGTATCGTTCGGGCAGGTTATCCGATATGCCTGATCGCCCTTCCATTATGAAAGGACTTCCATGTCCCAATCCTCGACGCCCGCCGTATCTGAACTCGAGGAGACTGTCGAATAGTAGTTGTGTTCAGCTAAATCAAAAAATGGCGCCCGTGCGTACGCGTGGACGCCATTTTTAATGCGTCAGTATCCAGTGGATGCCGCGCGCCATGCGCAGGTCAGTTTGGGCAAAATGATTGCCGGGGTTGAGCTCCAGCGTTGTTGGAATGTCACGCTCGATAAGCAGCTCTTCCATCGCGTGCGTATCGTCGAGTACGTGCCGCATCATGCGGTTGGGCGTCTTGGTTTCCTTTTTACCGAGCGACAGATAGGCAGCGTCGGGCGTAGCTGTCATCGTGCGCTCGCGCGCGTAGTCGATAAAGCCGGGGAACCACAGCGACCCCGATGCACTCGCCACGCGCTCAAAGACATCTGTTTGCCAAAGTGCCCACAGTGCAAAAAGACCCGCCAACGAGTAGCCGGCAATGCCGCGCCAGGTGGGCGGGCAGGGAAGTGATGATTCGGCCTCTGGGATTATCTGATTCAGCAGTTCATCGAGAAACTCAGACGCCTGTCCGCCAAAGGGCTCGGCATCTCGTATAGTTCCGTCGCATTCCCAGGGGCTCAGCTCGCGATTCCAATCGAGCCCTCCAATGGCGACAAGGGCGAATGGCGGGCAGTCGAGCTCTCGGCAGCGCTCGTAGACTTCACTACCGTCGCCCATAACCACAGGGAGGTAGATGACGGGCGTACCTTCTGCACACTCTGAATAAACGGTTATCTGCTTCTGATGCACTTCCAAGGCAGGCTTCTCTCGGTGTTGTGACATTGACAGCCTCAATTGTCGCACGCTGGCACGGGGGCAGACGCTAAAAGAAAGGCGCGGAGCCGCTCGATGCGATTCCGCGCCTTGTTGTTTTGCTTTAGCAGACTATGCCGCTACGCTACAAAGAAGTAGACGAGGAAGGCGAGGGCTGCGATCCACATGAGCGGCTTGATCTTGGAAGCCTCGCCCTTAAAGAGCGCGACGACTACGTAGGCGATAAAGCCCAGACCGATGCCGGCAGAGATGGAGTAGGTGAAGGGCACGCCGGCGACAATCATGAACGCCGGGAAACCATGCGACACGTCGGACCAGTCGATCTCGGAGGCCTCGCTCATCATGAGGTAGCCGACGTAGACCAGAGCACCGCAGGTGGCGGCGCTGGAAACGATGGTGACGATGGGGGAGAAGAACGCGGCGAGAATGAACAGCACACCGGTGGCGACGGAGGTGAGGCCCGTGCGGCCACCGTCGGCAGCGCCAGAGGTGGACTCGACGAAGGTGGTGATGGAGGAGACACCCATGAAACCGCCCACAGCAGCGGCGGCGGAGTCGACGATCAGGATCTCCTTGATATTCTCGACGTTGCCGTCGTCGGTGAGGAACTCGCCCTGCTTGGCCACGGCCATCGCGGTGCCCATGGTGTCGAAGAAGTCACTCATGAGCAGCGAGAACGAGATGACGAGGAGCGTGGGGTCGGTAAGGACCTTGACGATGGCGGGCACGCCACCGGCGTCGGCGATGGGGCCACCGATGCTCGAGAAGTCGAGCGGGGCGATGATACCGGTCGGAGCCTGGGTCACACCTAGGGGGATACCGGCGATGACGGCGACGACGATGCCGATGAGCAGCGAGCCGGGGACGTTGCGGCAGGCGAGGGCGACTGTCACCAGGATGGAGATGATGCCGACGATGAAGGTGGGGGAGGTGATGTCGCCCAGACCGACGAGTGTACCGGCGCCAGCGGTGATAATGCCGGCATCGCACAGGCCAATCATGGCGATGAACAGGCCCAGACCCACCGAGATGGCGTGACGCAGGACAACCGGGATGGCGTCCATGATGGCCTCGCGCAGGCCACAAAGCACGAGCAGCAAGATGACGACGCCCTCAAGGAAGATGACGCTCATGGCCACGTGCCAGTCACCGCCGCAGACGGTGGTGGTGATTCCAGCGATCATCGCGTTGACGCCTAAGCCCGACGCGCAGGCGAGCGGGCGGTTGGCGAAGATGCCCATGCAGATGGTCATGATGCCGGCGCCCAGGCAGGTGGCGCAGGCGAGCGCTCCCGCATCGATGCCGGCGCCCGAGAGCACCGCAGGGTTGACGGCGATGATGTAGGCCATCGCCAGGAATGTTGTCAGTCCAGCGCGAAGTTCGGTCCCGATTGTGGACTTGCGCTCACTGACGTGAAAAAGTTCGTCCATGCATACCCTTTCCTTGTTCGGCCCCGAGTTTAGGCCGATTGACACGAACTCAACTACTATATCGCCTTTGAAAGGTTGATGTTCCTCGCATGTTGATGTTCGGCGCTTTGTAGCAGACGGACGGTATTTTTCGCATGAAAATGTGTGGGTACCGTATACTTAAGCAGTTACAACGACCCCTATGGAGGAACGTATGATTAAAGAGCTCTGCCACGACGAGGCTATTCTGTCCCAGCGTTGCGAGGTCGCGACCGTCGAGGACGAGTCGGTGGCACAGGACCTGATCGATACCATCAAGTCGCTCGACGATGCCGGCTGCCTTGCCGCCAACCAGATCGGCGTCACCAAGAAGGTCTGCGTCTATCTGGACGACGCCGGCGAGCCCCATGTGCTGTACAACCCCCGTCTGGTGTTTGGCCTGGGTGCCAGCAAGATGGAGGAGAGCTGCCTGACGCACGAGGAGGTCACCAAGTCCACGCGCTATATCAAGTGCAAGGTTGCCTTTGACCAGATTGTCGACGGCAAGATGAAGGAGTGCCGCCGCGACTACGCGGGCTTTGAGGCACAGATGATCCAGCATATGATCGATCACTGTCTTGGAAAGTTGGTCTAAGGGGACCAAAGCACCGCACTTCGTCTCTTTTGGCCCGGGCATGACATTGTTGTCATGTCCGGGCTTTTGTGTTTAGCGCCTTTTTGTTTGGAGACAATGAAATTAGCAAGAACGTAAAGCTAGGAGGCGCTATGTGTACGAGTATTCGATTTACCGATAATTCTGGCCACATGTATCTGGGCCGCAATCTCGACTGGAGCTTTGACTACGGCCAACAGGTTCGCGTGATGCCGCGCGGGTTTCACATTCCGTATTCGTTTATCAACGACGCGACAGCGGCGCACGCGGTGATCGGTATGTGCATCGATTACAGGAACTACCCTATGTTCTTCGATTGCGGCAACGATGCGGGCCTCGCCGTGGCGGGTCTCAATTTCCCGGGTTATGCCGAGTATGCCAAGGGCCCTGTCGACGGCAAGACCAATATCGCGGCCTATGAGTTTCCCCTGTGGGTGGCAGCGACGTTCTCGACGGTCGATGAGGTCGAGGCCGCGCTGCGCGACACGGTGATTGTCGCCAAATCTGCCGGAGAGGGGCTGGGCGTGTCACTGCTCCATTGGATTATCGGCGACAGCCAGCGCAGCATCGTGGTCGAGATGATGGCTGACGGCCTGCATGTATACGACGATCCGGTCGACACCCTTGCCAATCAGCCGACCTTCCCGTGGCATATGGAAAACCTACGCACCTATATCACCGCCACAAGCGATTTTCCGCAGACGGCGACATGGCGTGGCGCCGAGCTCAAGCCCTATGGAGCCGGTGCCGGCATGCGCGGCATTCCGGGCGATTGCTATTCGCCGAGCCGTTTTGTAAAGGCGGCGTACCTCAATGCCAATTACCCGCAAAAGGAGAGCGAGACCGAAAACGTCGTTCGCATGTTCCGCTCGCTCGAGGGCGTGGTGATGATCGAGGGAGCGTCCAGGATGGGCGATGGCAAGTTCGAGAAGACTATCTACACCGGATGCTTTAGCGCGCGCACGGGCAATTATTACTACGCGATGTATGGGGATCCGTCGATTCGCTACGTGAGCCTGATGGATGCCGAGGGCGCGAGCCCCGATAGGCTCGTGGTTCCCGAGCCGCGTCGTTCGTAGCCGATAGCTTTACCGCAATGCAAAGCGGCCCTGCATCTCCCGTGAGGTGCAGGGCCGCTGTCGTTGATTTGTGACGTCGCTAGAAGTTGGCGTCGTTGAGTTGTTCGTTCTCGAGGCCGTCGAGCTGTTGCTGTTCGGGCGTATCGGCGACGCTCTCGAGCAACTCGGTGGGATCGACGTTCATGTCCTTACCGGCTTCGTTGCCGTTGACCAAGTCGTCCGAGAAGATGTCGACTTCCATTTCCTCGGCCTCTTCGATCTGAACCTCGAGCGGCACCTGGGTGCGCACGAGCTTAACGGCCGGGCGCATGCGGGCAAACAGCGGCACGTACTCGATGATGATGGCCGAGTTCTCAAGACCGTACCAGCGTGCCGGGCTTCCGCAGGCGCGGCGGACGGCGTACTTGATGGCCATCACGCGGTGGTCATTGCGGTTGATGTCCGTTTCGGGGGCAAGCATCTTGCGCAGCATACAAAAGCGGAAGTCACCCACGTTGCCGCGTGTCTCGTAGATGGAGTAGGTGTGATGTTGCGGCGGCAGCTCGCCCGATGCCATCAAGTCGCCGACGATCTGACGCAGATAAGCGTTGACGCGCTGGTTGACTTTAAAGCCCAGGTCCAGGCGAACGCGGAAGAGGAAGTCCGTGCCAAAGGTCTCAACGGAATACTCATGCGTATAGGGCTCGTCGGTAACGTGCACGTTGATGAACCAATATGCCTTGGCGCGCTTGGGGTGCTTGTCCAGGATGGAATAAAGCACGTCGCGGTCGAGCGTGAGCGGGTCGGGGCTGTTGGTGAGAAATACCAGATTGTCGGCGAGCACGGGATAGGTCTCGTCGTTGCGCAGGCGGTTGAGCTGATCGATGTACTTGGAGACGGGCAGCAGGATCGTTTGCGTGCGCTCGATGGCGGTGCCGCGGCGCCACACATACATAAGGCCGAACAGCAGCGCGGCCAGGAAGATCATGACGTAGCCGCCGTCAAAGAACATAGTGAGGCACGAGGCGAAGAAGCACAGCTCAATGGCACCAAAGAGCAGGGCGAAGACGCAGGCACCCAGCTTGTGCTTGAGGATGCCGGCGATATAGCTCGTCAGCAGTGTGGTGGTCATGAGCATGGTCACGGTGATGGCGAGGCCATAGGCGCTTTCCATGCGCTCAGAGTTTTGGAATAGCAGCACGATGAAGATGCAGCCGACCCACATGATGTTGTTGACGAGCGGAATATAGAGCTGGCCCTTGGTGTCGCTGGGGTAGTGGATGCGCAGGTGCGGCATAAGGTTGAGGCGCGTTGCCTCGGATACCAGCGAGAACGAGCCGGTGATGAGCGCCTGCGAGGCGATGATGGCCGCCACGGCCGAAAGCACGATGGCAAAGGGGCGCAGGGGCTCGGGGAGCATCATATAGAACGGGTTGACGATATCCATTGCGAGCATCTGGGGGTTGGAGTTATTGGCGAGCAGCCAAGCGCCTTGACCCAGATAGTTGAGGATGAGGGCCGCTTTAACAAACGGCCAGGATGCATAGATGTTTGCCTTGCCCACGTGGCCCATGTCCGAGTAGAGCGCCTCGGCACCGGTTGTCGACAGAAAGACAAAGCCGAGCACCATGATGCCCGAGTGGTTGATGGGCGAGAACAGGAACATGATGCCGCGGATGGGGTTGAGCGCGCGCAGGATGGACGGGTTGCCGAGCATGTTGAACAGACCGGCGCCAGCCAAGAACAGGAACCACAGCGTCATGAGCGGGCCGAACAGCTTGCCGATCGACGAGGTACCGGCGCGTTGCATGGCAAACAGGCCGCAGATAATGATGATGGTGATGATGATTACATTGGTCTGGCCGTCACCCAAAAGCGCATGGCCCCACTCGATAGTGCGCAAGCCCTCGATGGCCGTGGTAACCGTGACGGCGGGGGTGAGGATGCCGTCGGCGAGCAGCGCCGCGCCGCCGATCATGGCAGGTAGGATCAGCCATGGTGCTACTTTTCGCACCAGGCTAAACAGGGCGAAGATGCCGCCTTCGTTGTGGTTATCGGCCTTCATGGCGATTACCACGTACTTGACCGTGGTCACGAGCGTCATGGTCCAGATGACGAGCGAAAGCGCGCCCAGAATCATGTCCTCGCTGACGGTGCCGATGCCGCCGTTGTTGGCGACGATTGATTTCATGGTGTACATGGGGCTCGTGCCGATGTCGCCATAGACGACGCCGAGCGTTACAAGCAGCATGCCAGCGGAGAGGGGGATGGCTCCGTGCCCGCCTTGACCACGCTGGTCTTGGGGGCTTGCCTCCAGTTTGTTGTGTGCCACGTGGACTCCCTTAGACATCCGGTTATCTGTTTAGGACAGATAATCTTTATGCCGTCTTTATACATACAAGAGCAGTTTGGCACATCAGGTTATTTTAGACAATAATCCCCAGCTGGGGATTATTTATGTACGTAGGTAGCATTTCAAAGCAGGGGCTTTTAAGCACGTGCTGTCTGGGCGATGTCAGCCTTGGCGTTTGTGCGTTTGCCGGCGAGTTCGCAAAAAATCGCGCCGCCGATGATAAGCGCGGCACCCATCAGGCGGACCGGTGTTATGGCTTCGCCCAAAAAGACGGCCGAGAACACGACGGCCGAAAGCGGCTCGAGGTAGCCGACGACCGCGACGGTCTGGACGGGCAGCTTGGCGACGGCACTAAAGTAGAGCAGGCAACCGATGCCGGTGTTGACGACGCCGAGCATGACGACGGCGTGCCAATCAATACTGGCGGCGACGCCGGCGGACAGGAATGAGGGAGCGCCCTGCGTGATGAGCGTGAGGACCAGCGCGGTCACAAAGGCGGCGCTCACCTGGAGCGTGGAGTTCTCGAGGCCTTCGATGTGTGGCGCACCCTTGCTAGCGATGACCATCAGCGCATAGCAAAATGCCGAGGCGATACCGCAGACGATACCCGCAATGGGCATATTGCCGCCTAGACCTTGTGCTGCAATGAGAAAAGCACCGCAGGCGACGGCGATAAACCCGGCGATTTTGCCGCCGGTCAGTTTTTCACCAAAGATGAGTGGGGAGAGCGCCATGACAATGATGGGGCCACAGTAGTACAGCAGCGAGGATACGCCGACGCCGATCGTCTGGTAGGCACGGAACAGAAAAATCCAGCTGGCACCCAGCGCGGCTCCCGACAGAAGGAGTGCTGCGGCTTCGCGGGGACGAGATGGCGCCTGCAGTTTATGGCGTTGGGTGATGGCAAGGATAGTGACAAGCGAGAGGGCGCCCAAAAACGTGCGCAGTAGCACGATATCGGAGCTCGGCAGCGCGATGGCAGCGGCGATGATGCCGTTGGAGCCAAACAATAGCAATGCTGCTAAGTACGTAAACAGTCCGTTGTCCATGCGCTTCCGTCCCCTCTATATTCGAGCATGTTCACTATGGGCGAACTGGCAATAGAAGAAAAGCGAATATAATGCATGGCTAACATGACAAAAACTCATGCAAAGGTGGAGGGGTGCCGTGGAAACGAATATTCAAAAGATGCAGGTGCTGCTCGAGACCGTGCGCGCCGGCAGTTTTACGCGCGCCGCCGAGCGCCTGAGCTATTCGCAGTCGGGCGTGAGCCGCATGGTGGCCAATCTCGAGGCCGACTGGGGCTTTAAGGTGCTCGACCGCAGTCGCGAGGGCGTAGTACTTTCTGCCGATGGACGGCAAGTTATGCCTGCGGTTGAGGCGTTATGCGAGGAGTTTGGCCGCCTGCAGCGACGCGTGGATGAGATGCGCGGGCTCATGCGCGGCAAAATCTGCATCGGTACGTTTTCGAGCGTGGCGACCCACGTGCTGCCGCCGGTGATTGCGCGCTTTCGCGCCGATCATCCGGATGTCGATTACGAGCTGCTGATGGGTGATTACTCCGAGATTGAGCAATGGGTGGCGGAAGGCCGCTGCGACCTGGGCTTTATCCCGCGTGAGCCCCGAGAAAACGGCATGGCATCGCGGTCTTTGGTGCGCGACGAGTTGATGGCAGTAGTGCCGGCAGACTCTTTGCTTGCCACGGCGGAGGTCGTTTCTCTTGCCGATATAGCCAACGAGCAGTTTATTCTGCTAGAACGCGGCACCGATGACGAGATTACGCCGTTGTTTCGTCGGGCGGGACTGGCGGTGCGCTCAAAACTGTCGACTTGGGATGACTATGCGATTATGGCTATGGTCGAGGACGGCTTGGGCGTGAGCATTCTTCCCGCGCTCATCTTGCGCCGCTGTCAGTTCGATGTTGCCGTGCGACCACTCGAGGGACATCCCCATCGGCAGATCAATGCCATATATCGAACGGCCGACGTTTCGCTTGCCGCCGCCCGTTTTCTCGAATACCTCTAAACGTGTACACGCCATTGTTTGCTTTGGGCAGATCTCGGAGTCCGATACATTTTCTTATGAAATTGAACTTTCGAATGAAGCGCCGCGTTATACTGCTTGCTAAATTGAACCATGGTTCAATTCGTGTTCTATAAATTGAACTTTGCCAGCAAGGAGGTTCTAGTGGCCCAAGAGACGTTTAGCGATCGCCTGCGACAGGCTATGTCCGATCGCGACGTTCGCCAGTCGGACGTGATCCGCGCATCGGAGATGCTCGGCAAAAAACTCGGCAAGAGTCAGATGAGCCAATATGTGAGCGGCAAGACGATCCCGCGGCGCGATGTGGCTGAGCTGCTCGCCCGTATTTTGGAGGTCGATGTTACCTGGCTGCTTGCCGGCGACGCCGATCAAGGCGAGGCATCATCACCCCGCAACGATTCCAAACCCGAACCCCATCCCTCAGCTCAAATTGCAAGGAGCACCACCATGCGTACTTTTTCTAAATCCACCAAGCTCGATAACGTCCTGTATGACGTGCGCGGTCCCGTCGTCGACGAGGCCGCCCGTATGGAGGACGAGGGCGAGCGCATCCTCAAGCTCAATATCGGCAACCCGGCGCCCTTCGGTTTCCGCACGCCCGATGAGGTCATCAAGGACATGCGCCAGCAGCTGCCCGACTGCGAAGGCTATTCCAACTCGCGTGGCCTGTTCTCCGCGCGCAAGGCGATCATGCAGTATTCGCAGATCAAAGGCCTGCCCAACGTTCAGATGGAGCATATCTACACGGGCAACGGCGTGTCCGAGCTCATTCAGCTTTCGATGAACGCGCTGCTCGACAATGGCGACGAGATTCTGATCCCCAGCCCCGACTATCCGCTCTGGACGGCGTGCACTACCCTTGCTGGCGGTCATCCCGTACATTATCTGTGCGATGAGCAGGCGGATTGGTATCCCGACCTGGAGGATATGGAGTCCAAGATTACGAGCGCGACCAAAGCCCTCGTCATCATCAACCCCAACAACCCCACGGGTTCTGTCTATCCGCGCGAGGTGCTCGAGGGCATCGTCGAGATTGCACGCAGGCATCAGCTGATGATCTTTGCCGATGAGATCTACGACCGCCTGTGCATGGACGGCTACGAGCACGTCTCGATTGCCTCGCTCGCTCCCGACCTGCCCTGCGTTACCTTTAGCGGCCTTTCCAAGTCGCACATGATCGCGGGCTATCGTATTGGCTGGATGGTGCTTTCGGGCAACCAGCGCTGCATGAGCGACTTCATCATGGGCATCAACATGCTCTCCAACATGCGCCTGTGCTCCAACGTGCCGGCTCAGTCGATCGTTCAGACGGCACTCGGTGGCCATCAGTCCGTTAACGACTACATCCGTCCCGGCGGCCGTGTCTACGAGCAGCGCAACTTTGTGTATGAGGCACTCAGCAAGATTGACGGCATCTCGGTGGTTAAGCCGCGTGCGGCGTTCTACATCTTCCCCAAGATGGATGTTAAGAAGTTCAACATCACCGATGACGAGCAGTTTGCCCTCGACCTGCTGCACGAGAAGAAGATTCTGATCACGCGCGGCGGCGGCTTTAACTGGGCCGAGCCCGATCACTTCCGCATCGTGTACCTGCCGCGCATGGAAGTACTCAAAGAGTCCCTCGAAGACCTCGCCGACTTCTTTGACCATTACCGCCAATCGTAGGGGATTAGGTGCCTGCCGCCGCAAGAATCGAGGCGTCGCAGGATAGACATACGACAGCGAGCGAGCCGCATTTGCGCCAAGGTGACGTGAAATGAGAGGGCGCTGACCTTCTGGTCGCGCCCTCGAAATTGAACGTCAGATTGGCGTGAATGCGGCTCGCGCAGCGTCAAGTGGTCCGCCGTTCGGTAGAACGGCGGAACTAAATAACAATCCCGTTGCAGTGGTCGATTTCGTGCTGGATGATCTCGGCGGTGTAGCCCGAGAAGTTTTTGATGCGGTGAACGAAGTTCTCGTCCAAATACTCAACCTTAATGCGGCGATAGCGGGTGCAGGGACGCTCGCCGATCAGCGAGAGGCATCCTTCGCTCGTCTGATAGGCATTGACCTGTTCAAGAATTTGAGGGTTGTACATCAGGAGCGCCCTGTTGCCGTCCTTTACGCAGATGATGCGTTTGCGCACACCGATCATGTTGGCGGCGAGCCCCACGCACTCGTGCTCATGCTCGTGGAGTGTATCCAGGAGGTCCTGCCCGGTCGCGGCATCGTCGGGCCCCGCGTCTTCGGAAGGCAGGCGCAAAAAGAACTCGGATTTCATGATGGGCTTAATCATGGCGGGCTCCTCATGTCTTATGCTTTCGTGGACTTTTAATAATAGCGCGGAAGGAAAGCTGCGCGTCCGCGTTACAATCTTTTGACGTTGGACCATGTTGCCAGATTCGTCGTGTACGGCGTCTGGCGTAAGTCTAGGGCTCATTTTTCGCCCTGGACTGTTCCTCTGGGGCGATGCGACTGTCGTTCCAAGAGGAAGGAAATGCATGGGGAGCAAATCTCAGCAACAAGTTCAAGCAACGCCATCGGCCACTGCGGCGCTTCTCGTCGTTATGTATATTGCAGCCTTTGTTGCCGCGTTTAACGAGAACATCATTAACGTGGCGTTGCACGACATTATGGCAGCCTTTTCGGTGAGTGCCACCACGGCGCAGTGGCTCGTTTCGGGCTACATGATCGTGACGTCGATCTTTACGGCCATCATGGCCTTCCTGTCCGGCCGTTTCTCGACGCGCAAGCTGTTGTTTTTCGCATGCGGATGTATGGTCGCCGGCGAAGTCCTGTGTCTGATCGCTCCGTCGTTTAGCGTTTTGCTACCAAGTCGTATTTTGCAGGCTGCGGGATCGGGCATCTTGTTCCCGCTCATGATGAACGTGGTGCTGTCTTGCGCCCCGCGCGAGAAGCTCGGTCTGTATCTTAGCCTGGGCGGTGCCTGCATTACGCTAGGGCCGGCGTTTGGACCCGTAATCAGCGGTCTTATGTGCACGTTGTTCGGCTGGAGGGCGGTGTTCGTAGTGCCGCTGGTGGGCGGCATTGTGGTCGCTGCGGCGGGCGTTAAGCTTGTTCAGAATGTCGGAGAGCGCTCGAGCACCACGCTTGATATTCTGTCGGTTGTTTTGCTCGCCGCCGGCATTACGGCATTCGTGTATTCCGTAGGCGAGTTCTCGACCAATCCGATTGCCGGCATCGTGGCGCTTTCCGCCGCCATTGTGCTGCTCGGCCTGTTTGCGGCCCGTCAGCTCAAGCTCGAGCATCCGGTGCTTAACGTGCGTCCCATGGCGAGCGTTCGTTTTTGGCCCGCGTGCCTGCTTGTGGTGGTGTCGATGATGACGACGTTCTCGATGAGCGTTTTGTTGCCGCTCTATTTTGAGGGCGCATACGGCATGACCGCACTTATTGCGGGCTTGCTCATTTTGCCGGCGATTGCCTGCAACGCCGTGACCTCGATTGTGGGCGGACGCGTGATGGACGCCCGTGGCGCATGGCCGCTGCTGCCGGTCGGCTTTGCCCTGATTGCCGTGGGGCAGACTGCCATCTCGATGACGGCGGCAAGTATGAACATCGGCGTCGTCGTGGCGCTGACCGTTGTGGTGTATGCCGGAGTCGGTTTGGTGCTGAGCCCCTCGCAAACGGCCGGCTTGGAGACGCTGCCTGCCGCTGAGCATCCCCACGGAACGGCATTGCTTAACACGTGGAACATGATTGCCGCATCGTTTGGCCCATCGCTGTTTATCGGTCTGCTCTCGAGTTCTGCGGCGACTGCCGGCGCGGCTGGCGCTGCGACCGACGTTGCCCAGGCGATTGGATTTGCAACTGCCGTGCGTGTGGCGGCTGTGATTGCCGTGGTCGGGTTCGCGACGTCGCTGGTGTACGCTCGTCGCGAGTCGCACATGTCGCATTAATGTGTGCACATAGATTCTGCAGCTAGATTGGATGGCGACACCATAAACTAATGGACGTTTTGCCGAGAGGCATGAATGTTTAAAGCGCAAAGAGTGCGCGACGGGCCCCGCGAATGGGGCGATGATGCCCGAGAGGGCCAAGAAGGAGTCTCATGTCCGAGAACGAAGAGATCATGAACGAGACCGAGAACGAGACCATGGCTGCCGAGGTCGAGGCAGTCGAGACCGTGGAGACCGAAGCTGCCGAGGTTGAGGCTGCTGACGAGGTTTCCGCCGAGGAGGAGGCCGAGGTTGTCGAGGCCGCCGTTGATTACGATGACGAAGAGCTGATGGACAAGATGCAGAAGGCCGCCCGTCTGCTGCGTAGCCGTCGCTTTGCTATTTCCAAGGAGGAGGAGGCCAAGGCCGAGCGCATGGCGAACATCGAGCGCGCCATCAAGCTCCTTGACCTCAAGCCCAAGATGGAGCAGAAGGAAATGTCCGACCTGCTGGGCATGCGCCTTCGTGAGCTCGATGGCCTGATGGCCGAGGCCGAGGCTGCCGATCTGGTCGGCCGCATCGACGACGCCGAGGGCGATATGCGCAAGATTGTTGTCTTCGCCGCCGAGGATGCCGCTGAGGGCCTGGTCGAGCTTGCCAACAAGAAGGAGAAGCTCCTGCCCGAGCTTTCTTACGAGGAGGCCACCGAGCTGATGGCCGCTCTCGATAAGGTTATCGCTCCGCTCGTCGCCATGGGTCTGGACGAGGATCGCGGTCCTCGCGGCGGTCGTGACGATCGCGGTGGCCGAGGCGGCGACCGTGGCGGTCGCGGCGGCTTTGGCGATCGCGGTGGCCGTGGCGGTGACCGCGGCGGTCGCGGTGGCGATCGCGGTGGCCGTGGCGGCTTTGGTGACCGTGGCGGCGACCGTGGCGGTCGCGGCGGCTTTGGCGGCAACCGTGGTGGCTACGGCGATCGCGGTGGCAACCGTGGCGGCTTTGGCGGCAACCGTGGTAACGACCGTGGCGGTCGCGGTGTCGATCGTGGCGGCCGCAACGGCGGCGGCTTCCGCGGTAACCGTTTTTAGTTACGGCGTTTTACCAAACGCCGTAACGGGCCGACGCTGCGCGGGCCGCATTTGGACAATCTGACGTTCAACTTCAAGGGCGCGACCAGAAGGTCAGCGCCCTTTCGTTTCACGTCACCTTGCCTCAAATGCGACCCGCTCGCTGTCCGTCCTCTGCCTGCGGCGTTGTCTTGCTCCGGATGCGGCAGTTAGGGACGTTCCTTTTCTGCCGGCAGCTTGGGACACTCCTTGTAGTCATTGGGGACGTTCTTAAACGACTACATAGAACAAGAGTGGATGATCTCCCGGTTTGAGCCTGCATTCAAGCTCAAAGTGGGAGATCATCCACTCTCGTTTCGTTTGTTGATTTCGATGCCTACATTTGTAGGAACAGTTCGTGGAGGCGGGTATCGTCGTCGAGCTCGGGGTGGAAGGTGACACCGAGCTGTTTGTCTTGACGGGCGGCGACGATACGGCCATCGACTTCGGCCAAGGCCTTGGCGTCGCCGTGGACCTCGACGATGCGGGGCGCGCGGATAAACGTCAGCGGCACTTCACCGTCGATGCCGGCTACCTGCCCCTTGGTTCGAAAGCTGTCGAGCTGTCTGCCGTAGGCATTGCGCTCAACGAGCACATCCATGGTTGCCAAGCGCGGTGTCCCCTTATCGTCATGGGCGGCAAGGTCGTGAGCCAGCAGAATCAGGCCGGCGCAGGTGCCCAGGACGGGCATGCCTTCAACGATACGGGCACGAAGCTCCTCGAGCATACCGAGTTCGGCAAGTAGCTTGCCCTGAACGGTGGACTCGCCGCCGGGGAGGACCAGGCGGTCAAAGTCCTGCTTCAAATCAGCCGCCTGCCTCAGCTCAATACAGTGCACGCCCAGTTCGGATAGTCTTGCCTCGTGCTCGGCAAAAGCGCCTTGGACCGCCAGCACGGCGACCGTCTGGTCTGCATAATCGCTCATGTGCGATCCTTTCTGCCGGACTAGCGCCCGCGCTCCTCCATGATGATCTCGATTTCGTCGGCGTTGATGCCCACCATGGCCTCGCCTAGATCCTCCGAAAGCTCGGCGATGAGCTTGGCGTCGGTGAAGTTGGCCACGGCCTTGACGATGGCGGCTGCGCGCTTGGCGGGGTCGCCGCTCTTAAAGATGCCCGAGCCGACAAAGACGCCCTCGGCGCCCAGCTGCATCATCAGCGCGGCGTCGGCGGGAGTCGCTATGCCGCCGGCGGCAAAGTTCACCACGGGAAGCTTGCCCGTGGCATGAACCTCGCGTACCAGCTCGACCGGAACCTGCAGTTGCTTGGCTGCCTCAAAGAGCTCATCATCGCGCAGAGCAACAACGTCGCGGATCTGCTTTTGGATCTTGCGCATGTGGCGTACAGCCTGGACGACGTCGCCTGTGCCCGGCTCGCCCTTGGTGCGAATCATCGTGGCGCCTTCGGCAACACGGCGCAGCGCCTCGCCCAGATCGCGGGCGCCGCAGACAAACGGCACGTCAAACTGGGTCTTGTCGATGTGATAGACGTCATCGGCTGGGGAGAGAACCTCGGACTCGTCGATGTAATCGATCTCGATGGCCTGCAGGACCTGCGCCTCGACAATGTGACCGATGCGGCACTTGGCCATGACGGGGATGGAGACGGCCTCTTGAATGCCCTTGATCATCTTGGGGTCACTCATGCGCGAGACGCCGCCTGCGGCACGGATGTCGGCCGGGATGCGCTCGAGTGCCATGACGGCGCAGGCGCCTGCCTCTTCGGCGATGCATGCCTGCTCGGGCGTGGTGACGTCCATGATGACGCCGCCCTTGAGCATCTGCGCGAGCTCGCGATTGAGTTTGACGCGATCGGCCTTGCTGGTCTGTTCTGCCATGGTTGCTCCCTTGGTTGGCATGTGCATTGCTTGACGGAACATCCTATCGGGGAGCTGGGTATGGCGAAATACTCAGTTTTCGAGATAATGACAAGGTCAGACTAATACCAGATTGAATGACTTAATAAGGTCAGGTGATATGCTCATGCTTGACTACAATTTGGAAAAACGCGGCGAAGCATCGCTCTATGAGTACGTTTACCAGCAAATTCGAGATGATATCGTAGCTGGACGCATTGCGGCGGGGGAGCATCTTCCGTCTAAGCGCGCCTTTGCCAGTCATCTGGGAATCAGTGTCATTACCATCGAGAATGCATATAGCCAGTTGCTTGCCGAGGGCTATATTTGTTCAATGCCGCGGCGTGGCTACTACGCTTGCGAACTTCCGGATGCACCGGTTTTGCCTTTGGCTTCGGGGAATATCGATCGAGATGCCGCCTCTGTGGGCTCCAGCGCGCATGATGTCAACGGACAGGTCGAGCGATTCGACGCACTTTCTCCTTCCGCTTTGGAGGCGGCGCGGCTTTGGCAAAGCGCGCTACGGGCGACGCTGGCATCCGAAGACGAACGCGAGATCTTTTCGCCCGCACCGGCACAGGGCACCGCTCGGCTACGACGCGCTATCGCTCACCATCTGCGCGGGACAAGGGGCATGAATATCGATCCTAATAACATTGTTATCGGTGCGGGCGCCCAGCTGCTCGATACCATGTTAGTTCAGTTGCTTGGCGCGGACAAGGTGTATGCCGTTGAGGACCCGGGCTATTTGCGCCTGACGCGCATCTATCAGGCTATGGACTGCAAAGTTCGACATATTCCGTTGGATGACGAGGGCGTGGACTTGAGCACTCTGCAGAAAAGCGGGACCGATGTCCTTCACTTGATGCCGTCCCATCAGTATCCGACCGGCCTTGTGACGAGCATTGCGCGTCGCTACGCGTTGCTGAGCTGGGCCGCCGAGCGACCAGGTCGGTATCTCATCGAAGATGACTTTGATTGTGAGTTTCGCCTTGCTGGCAAGCCGATTCCCGCGCTCGCGTCGATCGATGCCGCCCAGTCGGTTATCTACACCAACACGTTTTCGAAGAGCCTTTCATCGGCGTTGCGTTTGGCGTATATGGTGTTGCCCGATGAGCTAATGGAGCGGTTTAGGCGCAACCTTGGTTTCTACGCCTCGTCGGTGAGCTCTGTTGACCAGGTCGCTTTGGCGCGTTTGCTGGAATCGGGTGATTACGAGCGACATGTGAACCGCGTGCGCGTTCGTGCTCGCGAGGCGCGTGATGGCCTGACGTCGCTTGTGCGGAAAGCGTTTCCGGCAGGGGAGGTCTCGATCGAACATGCAGACGCGGGCCTTTACTGCACCGTGGTTGCGGAGCGCGGAGCGGGCGGAAGCTCTTTTGTGCGGGCCCTCACGCGCTCGAGTATCCCTTTTGTCGATATCAGTGACTGTTATTGGTGTGCCGATGGCGCATTTGTCCCTGAAAACTCAAGTCAAATTCTTGTTCAGTATGACGATTTGAGTTCAAAAGCGCTAAATACCTTGGAATCGCAGCTAATGGGAGCACTCTGCAACCTAAGTGAGTAGGCTTTTGGAACTTTGGCGACCAGGCAGGTAGCGCGCAGAGATGTGGTGTAAGAGGCGGGGCATGCCCCGCCTCTTCTCTTT
>JAUUMM010000041.1:0-20050 GCA_030839365.1 Collinsella sp. | reverse complement strand
GTGGTCCGATTGAAACTTATCCCCCAACCAATCAGTCTTTGCGCAGGTCAATGCGATACTACGGTTTAGGATGTTTGTTGGTACGCAAATGGCAAGTTTTTGTTCAGCGTGGTCCGATTGAAACTTATCCCCCAACCAATCAGTCTTTGCGCAGGTCAATGCGCTTGCCAGCTTGTCCCATCCTTTGGCAGTGTACCTCAAATGAGCGCTGTTCAATTGTGTTGCGCAACTCACCTAACGCCAGCTACCGTCTACGACCTTTTCATAGCATTTATGCATAGTATCTGTTATGGAATGAATCATGCTGCATCAGATGCACCCGTCAAGTTCGCTGCAAGATTTTCGTCAAGCACACGGCGCGCGCTCAGCAAAAAGGCCCCCGCAAAGCGGAGGCCTTCGGCAAAGCTATGTCGAGGTGATAGGCTTTCGCTACTCGCAGAGCGAAAGGGCGGCCTCGTCGGCAACGACAACGCAGTTGGTGTGCAGCTGCAGGATCGAAGCCGGGCACTTGGGCGTAACCGGACCATAGCACATATCGTGCACGGCCTGAGCCTTGGCCTCGCCGTTGGCGACAACCAGGATCATGCGGGCATACATGATGGTCTGAGTGCCCATGGTGTAGGCCTGACGGGGAACATCGTCGATGCTGTCGAACAGGCGGCTGTTGGCCTGAATGGTGCTCTCGGTGAGGTCGACGCAGTGCGTGCCCTTGGAGAAGTGGTCATCGGGCTCGTTGAAGCCGATGTGGCCGTTGTTGCCAATGCCGAGCAGCTGCAGATCCGGGTAACCGGCGTCGGCGACAATCTTGTCGTACTCAGAGCAGGCAGCGGCGGCGTCGGGGTTGGAACCGTCGGGCACATGCGTGTTGTTAAGGTCGATGTTGATGTGATCGAAGAAGTTCTCACGCATGAAGTAGTGATAGCTCTGGGGATCGTCATGCGAAAGGCCGCGATACTCGTCCAGGTTGTAGGTGCTGACCTCGGCAAAGTCGACGTCGCCCTTCTTGTACCAAGCAGCGAGCTGCTTGTAGGCACCGATCGGGGTGGAGCCGGTGGCAAGGCCCAGCACACAGTCGGGCTTGAGGATAACCTGGGCCGAGATGATATTAGCGGCCTTGCGGCTCATATCCTCGTAGTCTTTAGCTTTAATGATCTTCATTACGCGTCCTTTCTCGTACAAGAGAGGCAAGGCTCCCTTACAAGCACTTGCCCGCGGCCCGCGTCGGCCGCAACCAACGTGTGCGGCCACCAGGGCGAGGTCGCGTAATGTATGTGTCTCGTGTCTAGCCGCGTCGAGGCCCCTGCCCGTCCACGGTGACCCGAAGCTGTTTAGCCTCGGACGTTTCCCATCTTGCCACTGAGGGCGTCCTCTTTCAAGGGCGCCCTCCGTAAACGTGTTTGAATTGTAGACTAATGGCCACGTGCACTTGCTAGCGCTCGCGAGCAACGATGAGCTGGTCCATCTCTTCGACATGCACGCCAACGGAGCCCTTGATGCTCGAGAACTCAACGGAGTTGCACACCAAGATGGGAACCGTCACATCGTAGCCCTCGGCAGCAATTGCCTCGCGATCGAACTCAATGAGCACATCGCCCTTATGGACGATGTCACCCACTTGCGCATGTACGGTAAAGTGCTTGCCCTCGAGCTGAACGGTATCCAAACCAACGTGGATGAGCACGTCCAAGCCATCGACCGTGTTAAGCGCAACGGCGTGTCCCGTGGGAAAAATAGCCTCGACCTTGGCATCAGCCGGCGCGATCACGCGCGTTCCGGTGGGCTGAATCGCCACGCCCTGGCCCAAAAGGCCAGTAGCAAACGTCTGATCGTTTACCTCGGAGAGCGGAATGACGTCACCCGAGATGGGAGCATCCAACGTAAGGACTCGACCACGCATACCAAAAGACCTTAGGACTTTAGTGAACATGCTCCCCCTCGGACATACCGATCAATCAAAATAACCTTAACAGTTTACCACTTGGCACCCGTTTTTGACCATTAGGGAAGTTCGCGCTTGACAACCTCGACGATGTCGTCGACAACGCGCTGGGTCAGCTCGTGCGTCTCGGCCTCGGCCATCACGCGGACCAGCGGCTCGGTACCACTCGGGCGCACCAGAATGCGGCCGCGGCCGTCAAGCTCCTTCTCGGCAGCAGCAACGGCATCCCAGATGGGCTGGCAATCGTCCAGACCAGCCTTGTTGTCGGAATGCACGTTGACGAGTACCTGCGGGTACTTCTTCATGATGCCGGCAAGATCAGTGAGGGTACGACCGGTGCGCTTGAGCACGGCCAGCAGCTGCAGAGCCGTCACCAGGCCGTCACCGGTGGTGTTGTGCTCCAGGAAGATGATGTGGCCGGACTGTTCGCCGCCGATGACGGCGCCGTCCGCGAGCATACGCTCAAGAACATAACGGTCGCCCACGGCGGTCTGAACCATCTCGAAGCCCTGCTCCTTCATAGCGATGGAGAAGCCCAGGTTGCACATGACGGTCGAGACGATCTCGGAGTTGGCGAGCTTGCCGCGAGCGGCAAGGTCAGAACCGCAGATAGCCAGGATGTAGTCACCGTCGATCTCATTGCCCTCGCTGTCCACGAACAGTACGCGGTCGGCGTCGCCGTCGTGGGCCAGACCGATGTCAGCATGGGTGCGCAGCACGAGCTCGCGCAGGGGCTCGAGGTGCGTAGAGCCGCACTCAACGTTAATGTCAGTGCCGCAGTAATCGGTGTTGATAGCGTGCACCGTGGCACCCAGGCGCTGCAGCGCGGCGGGCGTAGTCTGGCAGGAAGCGCCGTGACCGCAGTCGACGGCAACGACCAGGCCGTCGAGCCTCAGGCCATCAAGCGTATCGATGGCGTGGTCGACGTATGCCTTGCGGGCGTCCTTCATCTTGATGATGTGGCCCACGCCGGCGCCAGTCGGCAGCGCGTCGGCAGCCATGGCTTCCTCGGACATGACCCAGGCGCTGATCTCTTCCTCGACAGCATCGGGAAGCTTCATACCCTTGCGGCTAAAGAACTTGATGCCGTTGAACTCCGGCGGATTATGCGAAGCGGAGATGACGATGCCGCCGTCGAGCTCGTTCTGAACGGTGAGCAGTGCCACGGCAGGCGTGGGGATGACGCCGCAGCAATGCGGGCGGCCGCCCTCGGCCATAATGCCGGCGGTCAGAGCGCTCTCGAGCATGGTGCCCGAAAGGCGCGTGTCACGGCCGATGCAGATGTCCGGACCAAGAAACTTGGTCGCCGCGCGGCCCAGACGAAACGCGAGGTCGCACGAAAGATCGGCGTTGGCGACGCCACGGACGCCGTCGGTACCGAAGATGTTCTGGGGCATAGGATCGCTCCTTCCCTAGCAGGCGATATGCAACCGCCCACCCTAGTCGAAAAAGAAAAGCGGGACCCGCCGAGGAATCGGCAGGCCCCGCTTGTACATTGTATCTCGAAAGGAGATAAAACCTTAGCGCTTGGAGAACTGGGGAGCGCGGCGGGCCTTCTTGAGGCCGTACTTCTTGCGCTCGACCACGCGAGCATCGCGCGTAAGGAAACCGGCCTTCTTGAGGTCAGCACGGTAGTCGCCAGCGTTCAGAAGAGCGCGAGCGATGCCCAGGCGCAGAGCGCCGGACTGACCGGAGATGCCGCCGCCATCGCACAGAGCGATAACGTCGAACTGACCGGCGGTGTCGGTCACCTTGAAGGGAGCAAGGGCGTTCTCAACGAGCTGATGACGGCCGAAATACTGCTCGGCGTCACGCTTGTTGATGGTCACCTTGCCGGTGCCGGGGACGAGACGGACGCGGGCGACGGCGTTCTTACGACGGCCGGTACCCTGGTAGACAACGGTGTTCTCAGCCATCTTTAAGCCTCCAGCTCAATCTTCGTGGGGTTCTGGGCAGCATGCGGATGCTCGGTGCCAGCGTAGACCTTAAGCTTGGTCATCTGGGCACGGCCGAGGGTGGTCTTGGGCAGCATACCGCGAACGGCGCGCTCGATGACCTTCTCCGGGTGCTTCTCCATAGCCTGGCGGAAGCTCTCAGCCTTGAGGCCGCCGTTGTAGCCGCTGTGGCGATAATAGGTCTTCGTGTCGGCCTTGTTACCGGTAAGCTGGACCTTATCGGCGTTGATGACGACAACGAAGTCGCCGCAGTCGCTGTTGGGCGTGAACTGGGGCTTGTTCTTACCGCGCAGGATCATTGCGATCTGGGTGGCAAGACGGCCCAGGACAGCACCATCGGCGTCGACGAGAACCCAGTTGCGCTGGACCTCGCCCTGCTTGGCGTAGTGAGTCGATTTCGAAATCACTTAGACTCCTCCATGTACAGTACGTGTTGTTACAGAGATTCACGGGGCTCTGCAAGTAACCCGTCCATATTACCCCGCTCGCCGTACGAGTCAACAGGTATTTTGGCTCCGACCAGAGTTTCTGCACATGTCATCCACGAGCCGTGATTTTTCCAGCTCTTTAGCTGTTGTCATTTTTTGAGGGTTCGCCGTCGCTAGCGCTCAACGAACTCTTGGATTTCCGCGAGCAGGCGCTTTGCCTCCTGACGGCCCTGGATATACAGGTCCAATAGCTTTGCTGAATCGTGCTCGACATGGCCGACCTCGACCGGCTTTTGCGGAGCGACGACCAACGCACGGCCCTCGCGCTCATACTTCCACAGGTGCATGCGCTGGATGTTGTAACGGTCGTGGCGCGTCTCGATTCCTTCGAGCAGATAGGGGTAGTCGGCATAGCGGGCGCGCGCGGCAGGCATAAACTCGTAAGGCTTTTTCTCGTACGAGCGGTCCTGCGTGACGATGACGACCGCACGATCGAAGCCCGCCTCCTCCAGCACGTGCTCGATGGGGACCGAATCGGCCACGCCGCCGTCGACGTATTTGTGCCCGTCAATCTCGACCGGCGGCGTCACCAGCGGCAACGAGGTCGATGCGCGCACGGCATCGAGGTCAAGTACGGCGCTTTTGACCGGCAGGTACGTGGCGGTTCCAAACAGCATGTCCGTCGCAACGGCATACATCTCGATGGGGCTCGCGTCGAACGTCTCGTTGTCAAAGGGATCCAGGCGGTCCTGGACATCGTTGAAGATAAAGTCGTAACCCACAATAGAGCCCGTGGACGCAAACGATGCGGCGCCCATAAAGCGGCTGTCGTTGCAGAAAGCCAGGTTGATGCGGTTGGCACGGCCGATCTGGTGCGACTTATAGTTCACGCCGTTGAGGGCGCCGGCCGATACACCGTAGACAGCCGGAATCTCGACGCCGGCCTCCATGAGAACGTCGAGCACGCCCGCGGTAAACTGTCCGCGAAAACTACCACCCTCCAGGACGAGCGCGACCTTGCCGGCGTTCTTTGCCTTATCTTCTGCAGTCATATTGACCTCCTGCGATTGCGTTTTGGCCTTCTTCTACCCAGTTTTGAGATGGAGAGCGCGCAGGTTTTTTGAGGCGGCAGGTGAAGCGGAAAGTGCGTCCCAGTTTGAGGCGGGATTCTGGGATGCGCTTTCCGCTTGGACCGCCGCTGGGAAAGCACGTCCCACTCTACGGCTCGATTCCGGGTTGCAGTTTCCGCTTGAGGCGCCATCCGGAAAATGCATCCCATTCCGAGCTTAGATTCCGGGTTACGCTTTCCGCTTGATGTGTCATCCGGAAACTACGTCCCAGTCTGAGCGCGGATTCCGGGATGAACTTTCCGCCTGAGCCGCCATTGGGAAAGCGTGTCCCGCTCTGCGTCACTGAGGCGTTTTCTTTACGCCCACGCCCTGCACAGAGTTCGATTCTCCGCGGTTTGGGGAACCCGTTAATGGGTTGAGGCCGGGGCAAGACGCCCGGTCGGCATCGCATCTATATCTGGCTGGGGCGTTGCGCGGAGAATCCGCGTATTTGCTTCGCAAATACGCACCGGCTTCGGTCGCCTGCCGGCGTCCTCGCCCGCGGGCTAAAAACGCTTACGCGTTTTCTTTACGCCCGCGCCCTGCATAGAGTTCGATTCTCCGCGGTATCTGTAAGTAATAAAAAAGCAGGTAGGTGCGTTTACCTACCTGCCTGTAACTATTGGTGGAGGCGCGGAGAATCGAACTCCGGTCCACGAAAGCCCCCTGATTGGCATCTCCAAGCTCAGTCGCTGGTTTTATCTCGGACGCTTTGCGCGCAGCGACACGCTCGCGGCGTCCTAACCGGTTCGGTCTTAGCCTGCGCCATACCGATTACGTGCGCAGGAGCATTCCCCTAAAATGACGTCGCGCCGGTGTCGGGGAAATCACCGGGTTGACGCGCCGCTATAAACTAAGCAGCGAGAGCCATAGGCTCAAAAGAAGAGTTGTTGTCAATTCAATTTGACGGTACCCCTGTTTAACGAGGCGAGGAGACCTCGGCTTGCTTCCTCTCTCAGAGCTATCGTGTCGAAACCAGTCGCCCCCGAATGTCGGGAAAGTCTGGATGGCATTGGGCACGAGTACCCAACACCCGTCGACTTTTCAAGGAACATACGGGGCGAGCCCCGCTTGTGGAGTGTTATCTTACCACGTTCTGAAAGCGGACAGCTGTTCTATGCACGAGCTGTGAAGACCCCAATGTGCGCTGCACTTCGCACTTTTGCTACCGATCTCGTCACGTATATTTTCGCCAAGCACAACTGACCCGTCGAAAGGACCGTTATGGATACCAAGCAGCAACTCGTCAATGCCCTCGTAGGCCTGGGCTCAACCATTACCGAAGCTATGGACGTCATCGAGGGCTTTGTCCCCTGCGGACATCCCGCCCTCACGGTATCGAACGCACTCGTCGCGCTGGACGCTGACGATGATGCAGCTCTCGCTCAGCAGCTTGAGACCGTCGAAGGCTTTATCGACCACGTGAGTGAGAACCGCGGCGTGTCCGCCTACCACGGCATCGAGGTCGAGCTCGCGGGGCCCAAGGCCGATCTGTTCGCAGCAATCCGCGAGGTAGGCGCCCTTATGCAGACCGCAGGCGTCAAGAACACCCAGGTCAACGAGTGGGTCTACCGCAGTCTGGCAGCACTCGACAGCTCCGATGAAAAGGCAGCCGAGCAGCTCGCAGAAAGCCCCGCCATTAAGGCCGAGCTTTTGTAAATAGCAGACGCGGGCCCCTTGGCGCATTGTCGTCCAAGAGGCCCGCAAACAGTTCGCGTCAACCGATAGCCGCGCCGCTGCGTTCGGCCAGAGCAAGAAGCGGCATCATCTGGCGCGGGGTCTTCGCTGCAAGATCGGCATGTTCGAGCAGTTTGCGATCGTTAGTTACCAAGTAATCAACCTGCGCGCGCTTGCATGCGGCGAGTACCAAGTTGTCCCCGTAATCGCGATGGAGCGTCAGATATTTGTCGGCTAGCCATAGATCGGATGCATCCGCGCCCACGGCCATAGCGTTTTCGGTCATATTCCGAACAAACGCCAACGCCGCATCGCCAATTGCACGGGCAGATGCCTCGTCGAGCGCTCCCCCGCCGGCAAGAACGCTACGCTTCAGCTCATGTTGGACAACGTACAGCACGTCCTTGGCAATATGCACCGGAAAGAACAGCAACGCCCCCGTCTCCGTCGCCTGCCCAATAAACGCACGCGCGGCAAGCGACTCGGCATGGTCGACGCAAAACGAATCGACCCATACGTTGGCGTCTACCATGATCTTGAGAGGCGCCCCACTCACTGGATCATCCCCTTTTGGCGATAATGCTCATCCATGGCGTCGGAATAGATTGTGTCCCAATCGCGATCGTCGGATACGGGCGACGTATCGATACCCAGGTCCGCGTAAAGCTGATCCGCCGCCGCCCATGATGCGGCGAACGGCGTATCGGGCGCGACGGTCTGCTGCCGGCCATCAACGGCAGACAGCACTTCCTCACACTGCCCGCCACCCTGTGCGACCTTGGCCACCACCTTTTTGATGAGCTCGGGCAGTGATCTGCCCGAAAGCCGCAACGCTTCCTCGGCGCGCTCTTTAACCGAGCGATCTACGCGAACATTCACCTGCGCCATGCTGCCAACGGTAGCCATCTCAACCTCACCTTCAGCATTTGCTAGCAGTGCTAGCACAAGCATATATCCGAGCTAACATCTCGTCAAACAAAAGAAGGCCTGCACCCTGGCGGCTGCGGTGCCGCCCGAATGCAGACCATATACTCAATCGAAAACGCTAACGCAGGTACGCCTTCGCGTTGCCCAGGCTGTAGGCGATCGTTGAGCCATTGTGCAGCAGTGACGACGTCTGCGGAGTGATCATGCCGGTAATACCCAATGCCAACAGCGCCGAGTTGGTGAGCATCACCTTAGAGTAGGAGCTCGTCAGACGATCAATGAGGCCCTGGCTCATGCGGCGCAGGCGCACGATCGCGGCGAGATCCGTATCGGTCAGGATGATGTCGGCGACCTCCTTGGCGATGTCGCTTCCGCCGCCCATGGCCAGACCCACATCGGCCAGACCCAGCGCCGGTGAGTCGTTGACGCCGTCGCCCACCATGGCGACGTGGCGCCCCTCGCCCTTAATGCGCTCCACATAGGCGTACTTGTCCTCGGGCAGCAGCTCGGCCTTAAACTCGTCGACACCTGCCTCGCGAGCAATGCGCTCGGCCGTACGCTCCGAGTCGCCCGTGAGCATGACCACGTGCTTAACGCCCAACGCGTGCAAGTCGGCGATGGCCTCGCGGACCCCGGGCTTAAGCGGGTCCTCGATACCGAGCACGCCCACAACGGTGCCGTCGACCGCCAGATACAGCGGCGACAAGCCCTGCATCTGGGACTCGATGTGCCCCTTAATGTCGGACTCGAGCTGCGCGCCCTCATCCTCAAATACAAAGTGCGCGGAACCGATGATGGCGCGACGCCCTTCAATGGACGAAGCGATGCCGTGCGCCACGATGTACTCGACGGCAGCATGGCGCTCGCGGTGCTCGAGCCCGCGCTCGCGGGCGGCATTGACCACGGCACGCGCCACCGGATGCGGGAAATGCTCCTCCAGGCAGGCAGAAAGGCGCAGGACCTCGTCCTCGCTCCAGCCGTCGGTCGTGAGCACGCAGGCAAGACGTGGCTGTGCCTCGGTGAGCGTGCCGGTCTTGTCAAACACAATGGTATCGGCCTTGGCAAACGACTCAAAGTACTTGGCGCCCTTGACCATGACGCCCATCTTGGCGGCATCGCTCATGGCGGTCATGACGGCGACGGAACCCGTGAGCTTGAGTGCGCACGAGTAGTCGACCATCAGTGCCGCTGAGGTCTTGATGAGGCTGCGGGTGGTAAGCGCAACCAGGCCCGCGAGCAGGAAGTTCCACGGGACGATCTTGTTGGCAAGGTCCTCCATATGCGACTGGCCCTCGGACTTGAGCGAGTCGGCCGTCTGCACGAGCGAGACGATTGAGCGCAGTTTGGTTTGCGCCGTGTTGGCGCGCACGCGCACCAAGATGCCGCCGTCTTCCACGACGGTACCGGCGAACACGTCGTCGCCCACGCTGCGCTCGACGGCCAGCGGCTCGCCAGTCAGGGTCGCCTGGTTGACCATAGCACTCCCCTGCTCGACAACACCGTCGATGCAGATGGACATGCCAGTGCGTACGGCGACCAGATCGCCGGGCTCAAGCTCGGTGGCGGCAACGCTTACCTCGGTGTCGCCGACAACCTTTTGCGCCTTGTCGGGTACGTCGAGCAGCGAGTTAATGAGCTCGTTTTCGCTCATGGCGCGGGTGTAGTCCTCGAGCAGCTCGCCCACGTTGAGCAGGAACATCGTCTGGCCCGCGGTGTCGACATCACGTTTGACGAACGAAATGCCGACGGCCGAAGCGTCAAGCACAGGAACGGTTAGGCGCGGCTGCGCCAGCTCATGAAGGGCAGCGCGCAAAAATGCCATGTAACCGGCCACGACAAACACCGCGCGCAGAGGCGTCGGCAAGAACCAGCGGCGCGCGTAGTGGGCGCCGATAAGTGTGGCAAGATCCATGACGAGCTTGTGCTTGCGTGGCTCAAGCTGCATCACGTAACCCGTCTTTGCGTCGGCAATGGCCTGGGCATCGAGCGCGCCCAAGGCGTCGAGCACGCCCGCACGACACCGCTCGTCATATTCGAGCGCCATCTGGCCAATACGGCCATAAACGCGCACCTTGCGCACGCCGTCGATGTTGCCGCTGAGCTTAAGAAGCGCATCGAGATCACTCTCTGGCACAGGACCCGCCAATTGAAGACGGGTCCTGCCGGGGATCTCGCTAATAATCGAGAATCTCATAGTTTGTGCCTGGGAGCGTTACTCGGCTGCCTCGTCAGCAGCAGCCTCGCTCTGAGTGATGTAGGCAGCCTCGGCAACCATGTCGTCGACATTGGCCTTGGCCTGCTCGACCATGTCCTGGTAGCCGTTCTTGATGCGCATGCCGCACGCGATACCCTGCACGCAGGCATTCTTGACCGGAGCGCTGGTAAGCAGCTTGATGCCGGCCGTGCCAAGCAGAAAACCGCCACCGACAAGCAGGGTATTAAACGTCGACTTCTTCATGTTGCTTCTCCCTTTTGCCGCATTGGACGCGGCACGGTGCCTCAGCACCCGAGTAAACAAGTTTGCTCGAGCACACTTTTGGAAAATAGTTTAGTTTATCTAACTATTAAGTTCAACTAAGGTTACCTTTTTGGAAATCTTCAGTACATGGCTCGTCCGTTATTAGAAATCCGCCCGCCGCAATGCACATCTCCGACATCCAAGAAAGGCTCTCCCCCGGCCCAACGAATCGAGGTCTAATACTTTTCCGCGAAGTGAACGAGCAAAATTGGACCCCCGAAGCATCCGCATTTTTCGCCAGCAAAACCGCAGGAAACACTCGACAAAACCGCAGGAAACCGAGCCCAAAAAGTGTCGATGCTTCAGAGGTCCAAATAAGGTCGTTCACTTCGCGGAAAAGTATTAGACCCCATTCCAGCTACCTCCACAACATGACAAAGGGACGGTCTCTTTACCCCTTTCCTACAGCTGCCAGTCAGCCGCTTCCTTTTGCAGCGCAACCATGCGGGCGAATTCTCCACCTGCCGCCTTGAGCTGCGCCGGAGTGCCCTGCTCGGCAACCACACCATCCTTGAGTACAACGATTTTGTCGGCATTTTCCACCGTACGCATACGGTGGGCAATAACGATAACCGTCTTACCTGTAAGCAGACGGGAGAGTGCCTGCTGTACCACGGTCTCGTTCTCCACATCCAAGCTTGCCGTCGCCTCGTCCAACAGCACGATGGGCGCGTCTTTGAGCAGTGCGCGGGCGATAGAGATGCGCTGGCGCTCGCCACCGGAGAGCTTGGAGCCGTTCTCGCCGATCATGGTGTCGTAGCCCTGCGGCATGCGGCACACAAACTCGTCGCAGTTGGCGGCACGCGCGGCCGCAAGCACTTCCTCATCGGTGGCATCACGACGCCCGAGGCGGATGTTTCCCATCACTGTGTCGTCAAAGAGCAGCACGTCTTGGAACACAATGGCGTAGTCGCGCAGGAGTACCTCGGGATCGACACTCGCAACATCCACGCCACCCACGGTGACCGTGCCTTCGGTGGCATCCCAAAAGCGCGCGGCCAGGCGGCTCACCGTAGACTTACCGGAACCCGAAGGACCGACCAGCGCCGTAACTTCGCCTTCCTTGGCGGTAAAGCTCACATCGGTAAGAACTTTCTCGCCGGCGCGGCCGTCCTCGCCCGCACCATAGCCAAATGCCACGTGATCGAACACCACATCGTGACCCGCGGGCTCAAATTTCTCGCTGCCCCGCGCCACAGGCTCTTCCATGATGGAACGCATGCGCTTGGCAGACGACTCGGCGGCAAACAGCTCGGACATTAGCATTAACGCCTGGTCAAAGGGCGCATAGATACGGCTCACCATAAGCAGGAAGGCAAACATCACCAAAAAGTCGACCTGCCCGGAGGCGACCATCGCGGCACCCGTGACCAGCGTGGTGGCAATGCCCAGACGCAGAATGGCAAAGGCGGAGTTGACCAAAAGCCCGTTAGCGAGCTCGCCCTTGGTGGTCTCGCGCTCCTCGGCATCGATCACGGCGTTGAGTCCCTCAAGATAATGGGCCTCCTGGTTGGTGGCACGGATCTCGCGAACGCAGTCGAGCGTCTCTTGAATCGCCTCGGTAACCTTGACCTTCTCGGCGCGCACGCGATCGAACACCGGAGTCATGGGGCCGCGTGTTAGATACAGCACGGCAAAGGCCACGGGAACGCTCCAAAACGCCGCGATCGCCAGCTGCCAGCAAAAGAACAACGACGCCACGAACACAATGGCGCTTGCGATGATGGCACCCCAAAGCTCTCCCAGCACGTGGCTGTAGGCGTGCTCCATGGCCTGGACGTCACCCATGATAGTCTCGGTTAAATCGGCCAGATCACGACGACCAAAAAACGACAGCGGCAGTTTGCGCAAGCGCTCGGCGATCTCCATGCGCTGCTTGCCGCACTCCTCGTAAAAGATGCAGTAGGTGTAGTAATACTGCTGCCAGTTAGAGACAAAGAGCAACACAAAAAAGACCAGGAGGCCGCCCACGATCGACAGGGTATCCGGCAGGTCAGCCCCGCTGGCGAGATGCTCGACAAAGCCGGCCATAACCAGGAATAGAAAACCCATGCCGGCCATGGAAATAAGATTGGTGAGCGTGGTCCAGAAAATGCCGCGTTTTACGCCGGCGACGCCTTTATCGGATAGGAAATACTTCTTTTGGAATGAGGCGAACATTTAGGCCTCGCCTCCCTTCGTGACGGCGGCATCCGCGGTCGCAGCAGTAATCTTCCAGCTCGCGGCCTGCTCGTACTCGGCCCGCATCTTGGCATACAGGCCGTTTTGGGACAGCAACTCGGCATGGGTACCCGACTCCTGCACGCTGCCCTGGTTGAGCACCACGATTTGGTCTGCGCCCACTACAGTCGAGAGTCGGTGCGCGATCATAATGACCGTGCGGCCCGCCGCCAGCTTGCTAAAGGCGCGCTGGATGAGCGCCTCGTTCTCGGGATCGGCAAACGCCGTGGCCTCGTCGAGCACCACGATAGGCGCGTCTTTAAGGATCGCGCGGGCGAGCGCCACGCGCTGGACCTCGCCGCCCGAAAGATATGCTCCGCCGGCGCCGAGCATGGTATTGATACCCTGTGGGAGCTTGGCCACAATGTCGTCGCACTGAGCTGCGGAGAGGGCCGCACGCACTTCGTCGTCAGTGGCCGTAGGCTTGGAGGCGCGCACGTTATCGGCAAGTGTTTGCCGGAACAGCTGGTTGGTCTGGAACACGAAGGCGACCTGGTCCATAAGCTCGTGCGGATCCATATCGCGAACGTCCACACCGCCTACGAGCACTCGACCCGAGGAAACATCCCAAAAACGCGGGATCAGGCTTGCGCAGGTTGACTTACCGCCACCCGAGGGACCCACCAGGGCGAGAGTGCTACCAGCGGGAACGCTGAAACTTACATGGCTAACGGCAGGTGCCTCGGCGCCCTCGTACGTAAAGCTCACGTCCTCAAATCGCACGTCGCTGCCGGCAGGGTGCTTGGGTTGGGCGGGCACGGAGAGCTGCTTGGAATCCATGACGCTTCGAATACGAGCCAACGAATCGGCACTCATCTGAGAGGCCTCGCCCACAAACATGAGCTTGGTCATGGCCGTCGGTACCACGGCCGAAAATATCGCGTAAAACGTGAAGTTGGTCATAAAATGCGCGAAGTCCGTCTCGCCTGGCGCCAACAGCAACGCCACGGGCAACAGGAATGCCACAAGGCCATTGAGCGCGGTAAGGTTGAGCACCTGCGGACCTCGGCAGAACGTGCCCGCATAGTTTTGCGCCATGTCGGCGTATTCGGCGATCGCATCGTGGAAGGCCTTAAAGGAGTAGACCGTCTGCTGAAACACCTTGACCACGGGGATGCCTCGTACGTATTCGGTGCCGGTCTTGTTCATCTTGACCAGCGCTCCCATGTAGGCCTTCATGAACTCGGCGCCTTTGCCGCTCATCATGGTAGCCATGGCGCCAAACGAAATGGCCACCGAGATGAGGCATGCCGCGCCCAAGAGCCAATCGAGGGCGAAAAGCAGCACGAGCAAGCCCACGACCATGGCGACGGCGCCTGCGATATCGGGCAGCATGTGTGCGAGCAAAGTCTCGGTGGAGGCGGCACACCCGTCTACAATGCGGCGCAGCTCGCCGGTGGCATGCGTGTCGAAGTAGCCGAGCGGCAACTTAAGCAGGTGCTCGCTCGTAGCCTTACGGATATTGGACGCGCAGCGAAACGCGGACAGATGCGTGCACATGAGCCCCACGAAATAAGTTACGATGCTTGCCAGCGCAAACCCCACGGCCCACCAGCCATACATCGCGATGTCGCAGGCTTCGCTCCAGTTAGGTGCCACGGCGATCAGGTCGCGAGCGACAAGCCAAATGCACACGTACGGGCCAAAGCTCAGCAGCTGCGAGAGCGCCGAGAGCGCCATGCCCAAATACGTTAGGAATTTACGGTCACCGGCATACGCGAGCAACTCGCCGATGCCTCCACCTTCCCTTTTTGATCCCTTTGCCATGAGATTCCTTTCTAACGGCTTGAGAGTTAACCGTAATGAACTTATCATTGATGTGTTAGCCATGGCTCACAATCAAGCCAGGCGTGGACGTTTCTGCAAAGGAAAGGGACGCTTTTGCAAATACGGCGGGCAGCGACCGACATAACCGAGCTCTACGCACCACAGTTTGAGCAGTTTGGCCTGGAGCTTTCCGGCAAGGGGGCTGTCTTTACCGGCGAGGTGGCAAACGATCGGGCGCACGGACGCGCATGGATCATGCCCCTCTCCCCTGCCTGCATCGTCATGGAGCATTTCATCACCCCGACGCACGATATGTACCTGACCGAATACACACCCGAGCCATACGCCTGCGTGAGCCAAATCAGCAGCGCCACGCTCACCTGCATGCCCGAGATAGGCATAACACCCGCAAACCTCAAGCCGTTGCGCGGGTCGTGGCCGAGCAATGCAATTTGTAGTTTTATCCAGGATACCTGCGGAAACGAGCTCAGCCCGTTATACGCCGGACAGCTCTATCACTCGCGCTCGGTGTTATTCCTACCGAGATACTTCGACGATTTCGAACGCCGCTACCCCGGCGAATTCGCTGGGCTTTTTGACGCCTTTGCCGAGTCGTGGGGCGAAGAAGCGCTATCGGCGATCGATCGGACACTCTGCCGCCTCGATGAGACGCGCGCTCGTGTCACGGGCGGGCATCTTTACATGAAGGGTACCGTAGAGACCATGGTTGCCGAGCTGGCGTACGCGCGAACAGCCCACAAGCAGGCACGTCAGGCCGAAGGGACACAGGCCGCTCTGGACATTGTCGAAGAAGCGATCCTGGCTGTCGAGCGCGCCCTTGACGAGGGGCGTCGCATCGGCGTGGACGAGGTCGCCGAGCGGCTCTACACAAGCCGCTCCAAACTCTGCGCCACCTTTAAAGTCCAGACGGGCGAATCACTGGGCTCCTATATGCGGAGGCATCGTATGGAACGCGCGCAGGACCTTTTGGCCGACAGCCCCCTTTCGATAGCCCAAGTAGCCGAGCGACTCGGCTATCCCCAACAGGCGGCCTTCGCCCAAGCGTTCAAACAATACACCGGCATGACACCCACGGCTTGGCGAAGCAAGCACCGCTAAGGTCCAAGCTCCTTGGCCGTTACGGAGCGATTTAATTAGCCGCCGCCCATCAGCTCGCCCAGGATCTAAACGTCAAGATGCGCACAATCAAGCGCCTTTTTGATAAGAGGGACAGATCGATCAGCCAAATACAACGGAATGTTGAGCACCCCGTCGTCGAGCTTTAGGTTCTTAAGTGAGTAGCGGACCCTCAGTGGAGTCGTCTCCGCATGCTTGTCGGCATAGTACTTAAGGCTCTTGGAATGAACGACCTCTCCCGATTTGACCTCGACGGGAACGATTTCGTTTCCGACTTGAATCAAAAAATCGACTTCGTGTTTCGGTTTCTCGTTTGTCCAATAGCGCGGAGCGACATCCAGCTGCAGAAGCAATGCCTGAAGCACATAATTCTCGGCGAACGAACCTTTGAACTCCGAAAATAGCGCATCCGAGATGGCAAAAGCGGACGCATCCAGTCTTGCCATGCGGCGCAGCAAACCGACATCAAGACAGTAGACTTTAAATGCCTTGAGGTCATCGTATGCAGAGAGCGGCACGCCACCGGCAGCATTAAGGCGAACCGCCATGATGAGCCCAGCATCGGCAAGCCATTCCAGAGCATCCTCGTATTCTCGAGCACGAGCCCCCTCGCGCACCGCACCCCAAACGAACTTTTTATTCTCGCGCGCCAACTGAGTTGGAATCGAGTTCCATATTTGCGAAAGCTTGGCGAACTGCGCACGGCCACCATGCTTGGCAAAATCGCGCTCGTAGGAATCCAAGAGATCGGACAACACCTTATCGACCTGAACGATATCGCCCGTCTCCACCCACCGACCAAGGGCCTCTGGCATGCCGCCACATGCAAAATAACGACGAAGATGCTCGACGAGACGGATATGGAAGAAATCGGGCACTGTCTCGATCTGATCCAGGCCGCCAAGGTATTCGTCGTAGTTTGCAGCGCCCTCGGCTTTCAGAAACTCGGAAAAGCTCATAGGGTGCATCTCCATGAACTCGACCTTTCCCACCGGAAAAGCGCTGGTCTCACGGGACAAGCGAACGCCCAACAAAGACCCTGCGCATGCGACGTGATACTCGGGGGCCTCGTCACAGAAGTATTTAAGGGCGCCGACTGCAGAAGGACAATCCTGGATCTCATCAATAATAAGCAGCGTCTCGCCGGGATCGATAGGCTGTCCAAGTGCCAGGGAAAGGTTTGAGATGATCCGCCGAGGATCGCGCGTACCTTCGAAAAACTGAGCGTACTCGCTCTGTACCCCAGGTGACGGTTCCTCGAGCGTCAGATACACAAAATTGCGGTACGAGGTTCGACCGAACTCCTTAAGCGCCCACGTCTTTCCAACCTGGCGCGCCCCCTTAAGGATAAGCGGCTTACGATATTCCGACGCTTTCCAAGCGTTAAGCTTGGCAATGATATCTCGCTGCATGACCGAACCTCCCGCAAAGAAACTTCCGCAAACGTGATATTTGCCACATTTTACCCCAGGGAAAACGTGATGTTTATCACATTTACGGAAGTTTTAAGCTCGTTTCGCCACACTTTCATCACATTCAAAAGACGGAGGCGCTATTTGCGCCTCCGTCACCATCTTTCTATCAGCCCACCTGACCCGAACGGCCGGAGCTCCCGGGTTCCCACTTACGAGAGCGACGTTCTCAGCAACTCGTTGAAGAGCTTCGGGTTGCCCTTGCCGCGGCTCGCCTTCATGCACTGGCCCACCAAAAAGCCGATGACCTTCTGGTTGCCGTCGCGGTACTGCTGCGCCTGCTCGGCACAGTTTGCCAGCACCTCGTCCACAATCGGCTGCAGCGCGCCGGCATCGCTCACCTGGCGCATACCGCGCTCGTCGACGATCTTGTTGGGGTCATCACCGGTCTGGGCCATGGCCTCAAACACCTCGTGCGCCTGATTGGAGCTAATGGCATCGGTCGCCAGCAGCTTGGCAAGAGCTGCCACCTGAGCCGGCGCGATACCGGACTCGGCGAGCGACACGCCCGCGCCCTTAAGGTAGGCGATCATCTCGTTGACCAGCAAGTTCGCGACCGTCTGGGCCTCCTTGCCAGCCATACCGGCAGCGGCCGCCTCAAAGAAGTCGGCAAACTCGGGGTCGCCGGCGATCTGCTCGGCGTCGGCGGCCTTAATGCCAAAGTCGGCCTCAAAACGGGCGCGCTTGGCATCGGGAAGCTCGGGGATCTCGCCACGGCAGCGGTCGATAAACTCGTCGTCCAGGTCGAACGGCGCCAGGTCGGGATCGGGGAACAGACGATAGTCGTCAGCCGTCTCCTTCACGCGCATGACCACGGTGCGCTTGCGGCTGGGCTCCCAGTGGCGGGTCTCCTGATAGATGATGCCGCCCTCCTCGAGCACCTCGGCCTGGCGGCAGATCTCGTAGGCAAGGCCGTCGTGCAGGCTCTTAAACGAGTTGAGGTTCTTGAGCTCAGTCTTGGTGCCCAGCTTGGTCTCGCCGCGGCGACGCAGCGACACGTTACCGTCGCAGCGCATGGAGCCCTTCTCCATGGAGCAGTCGGAAATGCCCAGCGTCACAAAGATGCGACGAAGCTTCTCCATAAACAGGCGTGCCTCCTCGGGCGTGCGCAGGTCGGGCTCGGTAACAAGCTCGATCAGCGGCGTGCCGCAGCGGTTGTAGTCGACGAGCGACTCGGCCGCGGCGGTAATGCGGCCCTCGGCACCGCCCACGTGCACCATCTTGGCGGCGTCTTCCTCCATGTGGATGCGCAGGATGCGGATGGGTACCGTGTAGGAACCGTCCTCGCGGCGCTCGGGCATCTGCAGGTTGGACGCGTCATAGCTAGCCAGGTGACCGTCGCGCTGGTTACCCTCGCGCATGGTCGACGTCATGGACGTGGACAGGCCCTCGGCGTTGGCCGAAGCGCTCGCCAGGCTCTGGGCCTCGGCCTCGCCAAACGCGCAGTCGGGGCGCTCGGCGGCACCGCGACCGGTCACGTCCAGATCCAGGTGGCCGTACATGGCAAAGGCGACCGGACCCTGCGTGGTCTGGAAGTTCTTGGCCATGTCGGGATAGAAGTAGTGCTTGCGGTAGAACATCGAGTGGCGTTGGATCTCGCAGTTAGTGGCGAGACCGGCCTTGACGATGCTCTCGATGGCGCGCTTGTTGGGCACCGGCAGGGCACCGGGCAGGCCCAGGCACACCGGGCACACGTTGGCGTTGGGCTCATCATCGTGGCTGAGCTTGCAGTTGCAGAACATCTTGGTGTCGAGTGCGGTGAGCTCGGTATGGATCTCCAGGCCAATCACAGCCTCCCAATCCTGCAGGACCTCGGAAAGCTCCTTCATTACAGCTCGCCTCCCTTCCCGGCAAAATCGGGCGCGACGGAAAGCGCGGGCGCACCCGTGGCGGCATCGGCAAAGCCGCGCTCCAGGGCGCGGGCAAACGTGAGCAGCTGACGGTCCTTAAAGGCAGGTCCCACCAGCTGGGCAGAAACGGGCAGCTTGCTGTCCTCGCCCAGACCCAGCGGCACCGAGATGCCACCGTTACCGCAAATGTTAAGCGAAATGGTGTACAGGTCGGACAGGTACATCTGCGTGGGGTCGCTGATCTCGCCAAACTTAAAAGCCGTGCGCGGCGAGGCGGGCATGAGGATGGTGTCCACCTTGGCATACGCGGCGTCGTAGTCCTGCGTGATGAGCGTACGGGCCTTTTGCGCAGCGTAGTAGTACTTGTCGTACACGCCCGAGCTCAGCAGGTAGGCGCCGAGCATCTGACGGCGCTTGGCCTCGGCGCCAAAGCCGTGGGCGCGCGACAGCGAGCTCTGGTCGGACAGGTTGGCGCAGCCCTCCTCCTGATAGCCATAGCGAATGCCGTCGAAGCGAGCCAGGTTGGAGAACGCCTCAGCCGGGCCGATGACGTAGTAGGCGGCGATGGCGGCGTCCAGGTGCGGCAGGTCAACCTCGACCAGCTCGGCGCCCTGGTTCTGCAGCTCCTGGGCGGCGCGCTGAACAGCGGCCTTGACCTCGGGCGTCAAGCCCTCGGCCTCCATAAACGCGGGGATGATGCCCACGCGCTTGCCCTCGATGCTGTCGTTGAGGTGCTCGGTAAAGTCGACGGCGCAATCCTGGCTGGTACAGTCGTACGGATCGTGGCCCGCGCCGGTAAGCGCGTTCATGGCCAGCGCGACATCCTCGACCGTGCGGCCAAAGGGGCCCACCTGGTCGAGCGACGAGCCAAAGGCAACCACGCCGTAACGGCTCACGGCGCCATACGTGGGCTTAAAGCCCACCACGCCGCACAGTGATGCCGGCTGGCGAATGGAGCCACCGGTATCCGAGCCCAGCGAAAGCACGACCTCGCCCGCGGCAACGGCGGCAGCGGAGCCGCCCGAGGAGCCGCCGGGCACGCGCTCGGTAT
>JAUUMM010000002.1:0-109173 GCA_030839365.1 Collinsella sp. | reverse complement strand
TGGGGCCTTTTTTCATATAGGCACACAAGGTCAAAGGCGGCACCATGATCCTCCTAGTCGACAAGATCGAAAAAAGCTTCGGCGCGCGCGTCCTCTTTAGCGGCGCGTCCTTTCAGATCAACCCCGGCGAGCGCTTCGCGCTCGTGGGCCCCAACGGAGCCGGCAAAACCACCATGCTCAAAATCATCATGGGCATCGACAGCCCCGACGCTGGCCAGGTCCAGTACGCCAAGGACTGCCAGGTAGGCTACCTAGAGCAGGAAACCAACCTGGAGCAAAAGGACACCACCATCCTCGCCGAGGTCATGGCCGCTGCCAAGGAAATCCGCCGCATGGGCGAGCGCGCCAACGAGCTGCAGGCCCAGATCACCGAGCTCTCCGAACAGGGGAAGGACGTCGACGCACTCCTTAACGAGTATGGCCAGGTCCAGGACCGCTTTGAGCATCTGGGCGGCTACGAGCTCGAGAGCAACGCCCGTAAAATCCTGTCCGGCTTGGGCTTTAAGGTCACCGACTTTGAGCGCCCGTGCTCCGAGTTCTCGGGCGGCTGGCAGATGCGCATCGCGCTGGCCAAGCTCTTCCTGCGCCACCCCGACCTGCTGCTCCTGGACGAGCCCACCAACCACCTGGACCTCGAGAGCGTCCAGTGGCTGCGCGGCTTTATCGCGAGCTACGATGGCGCCGTCCTCATCGTCAGCCACGACCGCGCCTTCATGGACGCCTGCGTCGACCACGTCGCCGCCCTCGAGAACCGCCGCGTGACCACCTACACCGGCAACTACAGCAGCTACCTTAAACAGCGCGAGGACAACCTAGAGCAGATGCGCGCCAAGCGTGCCGCTCAGGAGCGCGACATCGCCCACATGCAGGTCTTCGTCGACAAGTTCCGCTACAAGCCCACCAAGGCTGCCCAGGCCCAGGAGCGCATCCGCAAGATCGAGCAAATCAAAAAGGAGCTTGTCATCCTGCCCGAGGGTCACAAGCACATCGACTTTAAGTTCCCCGACCCACCGCGCTCCGGCGACATGGTCGTGGGCCTGGAGGGTGTCTCCAAGTCCTACGGCGACAAGCACATCTACAGCGACATCGACCTCAAGCTCTACCGCGGCGAGCACGTGGCGCTCGTCGGCCCCAACGGCGCCGGCAAGTCCACCCTCATGAAGATCCTCGCCGGCCTTGAGCCGCCCACCACCGGCACCCGGGACCTGGGCACCAACGTGGGCGTGGCCTACTACGCCCAGCACGCACTCGAGGGTATGACCGAGTCCAATACCGTCCTGCAAGAGATCGACACCGTCACGCCCAAGTGGACCGTGCCGCAGCAGCGCAGCCTGCTGGGCGCCTTCCTGTTTAGCGACAACGATTCCATCGAAAAGCAGGTCCGCGTCCTCTCCGGCGGCGAAAAGGCGCGCCTGGCGCTCGCCAAAATGCTCGTGGCCCCCGAGGCGCTCCTGTGCCTGGACGAGCCCACCAACCACCTGGACATCGACTCGGTGGATATGCTCGAGAACGCCCTGCAAAACTTCCCCGGCACCATCGTGCTGATCAGCCACGACGAGCACCTGGTACGCGCCGTGGCCAACCGCATCATCGACATCCGCGACGGTAAGGTCACGGTCTATGACGGCGACTACGACTACTACCTCTACAAGCGCGAGGACCTCGCAGCCCGCGCCGCCGCCGAGGTGGCAGGGGAGAGTGCACCGGCCGCGACCAAGTCCGCTAAGGTCACCGCGGCCCAGCCCGATGCGCCCGCCGCCGCTTCCAAACCTGCCGAGGGCAAAAAGTCCAAGGAGCAAAAGCGCGCCGAGGCCCAGGCCCGCGCCGCACTCAACAAAAAGCTCAAGGGCGTGCGCAACCAGCTCAAGAAGATCGAGACGGAGCTGGACAAAAAGCGCGCCCGCTATGACGAGCTTATGGAATTGATGGCAAGCGAAGAACTTTATGCCGATCAAGACAAGTTCAACGCCGCGCTGGGGGAATATAACGGCCTTAAGCAAGAGCTACCCAAGCTCGAGGACGAATGGCTGGAACTTTCCACCCAGATCGAAGAGGAGACCGCGCGTGAACTCTCGTAAGGCCGCTGCCGTGGCGATGAGCATCATCGCTATCGCTTGTCGCATCTGCGGCATCTTTATGAGCGCGATGACCGTGCTGCTGTGCTTTAGCGGCCTGACCGCCAAGCTGCAGATCGTGGGCTTTGTCGTTGAGCTTTCGCGCGCGCTGCCGAGCGCCATCGCCGGCTACGGCGTCATCACCTCGCCCTTTGGCGGCGTGTTCCGCTTGGATTACGCCATCGTGGCCGTCATCCTGTTTGTGGCTGACTACCTGCTCACGCGCGCCTCGCGCCGCGTCCGCTAGGGGAGCGCCATGTCCAGCAGCTACATCATGAACCTGCTCGCGAGCGCCGTCGCCGTCATTGTGGGCATCGTCATCCACGAGAGTGCGCACGCCGCCGCGGCCTGGGCACTCGGCGATAAGACGGCCCGATCGCGCGGTCGTGTCTCGCTCAACCCGCTCAACCACATCGACCCGTTTGGCACCATTCTCCTGCCGCTGCTCATGCTCGCCGCCGGAGGCCCGGTGTTCGCCTTCGCCAAGCCCGTGCCCGTCTACCTCAACAACCTCAAGCACCCAAAGCGCGACGAGGTCCTGGTGAGCGTGGCCGGCCCCGCATCGAACATTGCACTCGCATGCCTCGCGGCCGCCCTCATGCACGCAACGTACGGCAACCTCTACACCAGCATGTCCTTTGCCGTGGCGTCCCAAATCATGAACTTCGGCGCCACGTTTATCGTGGTCAATCTGTCGCTCGCGTTCTTTAACCTCATCCCGATTCCGCCGCTCGATGGCTCGTCGATCATTGTGCCGTTCCTTAAAGGCAAGGCTCTCAACAACTATTATCGTCTGCAGCAATACGCTATGCCCATCCTCATCCTAGTGCTGTACCTGCTGCCCATGTGGACCGGCATCGACGTGATCGGCCGCTATTTCGACGTTACCGTGTATCCGCTTGCTGAGCAGCTGCTCAACTTCGCAATCGCCAGCATCTAAGGTAAACTTACAGGTCGACCGTGCAAAACGGTCGCAACATGCACCCAAACCGCGCCGCGAAGGCGCCGTCAAAGGAGGTCGAAGATGTCGTATCGCGTGTCGACGCAGGTCTACAGCGGACCGTTCGACCTGCTGCTGCAGCTGGTAACCCGCCAAAAAGTAGATATCGGCGCCATCTCCATCAGCGAGGTGGCCGAGCAGTACCTTGCCGAGGCCGAGCGCATCGAGGCGCTGGACCTGGACGTGGCGAGCGACTTTTTGCTGGTCGCGGCAACCCTTTTGGACATCAAGGCCGCCTCTCTGGTGCCGCAGGAGGCCCCGCGCAAAGTCGATGACGATGACGAGTTTGACGAAGACCTCGAGGAGCTCAGCGCGCTCGACGGCGACGCCCTGCGCGAGGTCCTGATCCAGCGCCTGATTGCCTACAAGCAGTTTAAAGGTGCGGCTGCGGCCCTCGGTGCCCGCATGCAGGCCGAAAGCCGCATGCACCCGCGTGTGGCCGGCCCCGATCCCGAGTTCCTGGGGCTCATGCCCGACTATCTGGCCGGCATTACCCTGCGCGGCCTCGCCGTCATCTGCGCCGACCTGGACGGCAAGCGACAGACCTTCCTGCTGGAGGCCGAGCACGTAGCTCCGCATCGCGTGCCGCTCGACCTGACCGTGGCCTCAGTCGACCGCTTTACCATGGCGCACCAAACCTGCACTTTCCGCGAGCTGCTGGACGGCGATGCCACCACCGAGCAGCTCGTCGTCACCTTCCTTGCCATGCTTGAGCTCGCCAAGCGCGGCTCGCTCACGCTGAGCCAGGACGAGATCTTTGGAACCATTCAAATCAACCGCGTCGAGGGCGCCGAGGCCTATGTGCCCGGCGAGGGCCCCGAGCTCACCGAATAGGAGCCGCAACCATGTCAACCCTTTCCACGCTAGAGGCAAACAGCCTCAAAGGTGCCCTCGAGGCGCTGCTGCTGGTGTCGAGCGACCCGGTGAGTGCGCCCGCGCTGGCTGGTGCGCTGGATATCGCCCCCGGCGAGTGCGCATCGCTGCTCGCCGAGCTCAAGGTTGAGTACGAGGAGGCCAACCGCGGCTTTCAGCTGCGCGAGGTCGCCGGCGGTTGGCGCCTGTTTACGCATCCCGCCTACCACGACGTGGTCGAGGCCTATGTGTTGAGCTGGGACACGCAAAAGCTGTCGCAGGCGGCGCTCGAAACCCTGGCCGTGATCGCATACCACCAGCCCGTAACGCGCGAGGTGGTCAAGGGCATCCGCGGCGTCAACTCAGACGGCGTCATCGCGTCGCTCGTGGACAAGGGTCTGGTGCGCGAGCTCGGCCGTGACCCCGAGCGCGGTCAGGCCATCATTTACGGCACGACCAACGCCTTCTTGGAAAAGTTCGGCCTGCGCTCCACCCGCGACCTACCCGATCTGGAGCAGTTTGCCCCCGACGAGCAGTCGCGCCAGTTTATCCGCGAGCGCCTGAGCGGCCGCAGTATTCAGTCCACGCTCGAGGAGCAAGCCGAGGACCTGGACGAAGAGCGCGAGCTGCTCGATACCGATATTGATGATGTCGAGGCGGTCGGTGGCGAGGAATTCCTGGCCACCGACGACACTGCGGAGGACACGCATGATGAGGACTAACGAAGTAGGGGAGACGTGCACCGCAAGTGCCACGGGCGCCACGACGCCCGCAGGCGACGCCCAGCCCGTCTACCCTCACACCATGCGCCTGCAGCGCTTTTTGGCGCGCGCGGGCGTGGCGAGCCGCCGCGGCTCGGAGGACCTGATGACCGCCGGCCGCGTGACCGTCAACGGCCAGGTCGCGACCGAGCTGGGCACCAAGGTCGATGTCGACCGCGACCACATCGAGGTCGACGGCATGCCCGTCAAGCTCAACCAGGGCGCCGTGTACCTGATGCTTTACAAGCCGACCGGCTACCTCACCACCATGAGCGACCCGCAGGAGCGCCCTTGCGTGGCCGACCTGGTCCCCCGCGACCGCTTTCCGGGACTGTTCCCGGTGGGCCGCCTGGACCGCGACACCACGGGCCTTTTGCTCTTTACCACCGACGGCGACCTGTCACAGGACCTGCTGCACCCGAGTAAGCACGTCTACAAGACCTATCAGGCGCTCGTGGACGGCCACTTGACCGATCGCGACTTGGAACCGCTCCGCCGTGGCATCGAGCTCGACGACGGCCTATGCCAGCCGGCGATCTGCCGAATCATTAACGCGCGCGAGGCCGAGGCCGTAGCTCCCCAGGGCGTCAAGCCCGGCACCACCGCCGTGGAGGTCATCATCCGCGAGGGCCGCAAGAACCAGGTCAAGCGCATGCTGAGCAAGATTCACCATCCGGTAATCCGTCTGCATCGCTGCAACTTTGCCGGCCTGGAGCTCGAGGGCGTGGCCAAGGGCTCGTGGCGCGAGCTCACCGACCGCGAGGTACAGGTCCTCAAAAGCGGCGGCATCCCGCCCAAGCAGGCGAGCGCCAAGTGCAACGGCGGCAAGCCCCAAGACACGCCCGCCAGCCGCACGCGTCACCACGGCAGCCACGGCTCCGCACCCAAGCGCAACACCTACCGCGAGCGCTACACGGGCTAGGCAACCCGCCGCGCCCTAACGCCCGCGAACCATACCAGCACGTCAATCATCGAAAGGAAGCATTGCATGATCGTCGCCATCGACGGCCCCGCCGGTTCCGGCAAGTCCACCATCGCCAAGGAGATCGCCCGCCAGCTGGGCTTTAACAAGCTCGACACGGGCGCCATGTATCGCGCCGTCACCTTCGCCGCGCTCGACCGTGGCATCGATTTGGACGACGAGGCGGCAATCGACGCCCTCGCCGAGCAAATCGAGATCCGCTTTACCAACGGCACCGGCGAGGACACGCGCCTGACCATTGACGGCCAGGACGCTTCGGCCGCCATCCGCACCCCGCAGGTCGACGCCAACGTGTCCAAGGTCTCGGCCTATCCGGGCGTGCGCGCCGCCATGCTCATCCACCAGCGCCGCGCCGCCGAGGACCGCGATATCGTCGCCGAGGGTCGCGACATCGGTACCGTCGTGTTCCCTAACGCGCAGGTCAAGGTCTTCCTGACCGCCGACCCGCGTGAGCGCGCCCGCCGCCGCGTGCTGCAGCGTCACCAAAACGACGCCCAGCCGCTCACGTCCAAGCAGCTCGAAGCCGAGGTCGACGAGACCCTCGACGCCCTTAAGCAGCGCGACAAGCTCGACAGCAGCCGCGAGGTCGCCCCGCTCGTGCCCGCCGAGGACGCCGTGCACGTCGACTCCACCGCCCACACCATCGACGAGGTCGTCCGCATTATCGAGGACCTCATCAACCAAAGGAGGTAGCCCATGCGCCTGTTCAATCAGACGCCCGAGGATTATTACAACGCTCCTTATGCAGAGTTCCCGGCGCTCATCCGCGGCACCGTAGTCGTAGTCATGGCCATCCTTTGGGCTTTCTCCAAGCTCATGTGGCGCTGGAAGGTCGAGGACGCCGATCTGCTGTTTGAGCGCCAGGAAGACCGCGGCAGCGTGGTCATCTGCAACCACACCTCAATGGCCGAGCTCTTGGCCGTAGAGACGGCGCTGTTCTTTGGCGGCCGCCGCATTCGCCCCATTTTTAAGTCCGAGTTCGCCAAGAGCAAGATCGTACGCTGGGCCTTTAGCCGCGTGGGCGGCATCCCCGTGGAGCGTGGTACTGCCGATATGAAGTGTCTGCGCGCCGCCCAGCATGCGCTGCAGCGCGGCGAGGACGTTCTGATCTTCCCCGAGGGCACGCGCATCCGCTCGCGCGAGATCAAGCCCGAGGTCCACGGCGGCTTTGCGCTCATCGCCCAGATGGGCAAGGCGCCCGTCAACCCGCTCGCCATCTGCGGCTGGTCCGACATCACGCCCGCAGGCAAAAAGCTCATGCGTCCCAAGAAGTGCTGGATCCGCGCCGGCAAGGCCGTCTCGCTTTCCGACGCACCGGCTGGGCTTAAGCGCACGGAGCGCCTGGAATGGTTTGAGTCCGAGGCCATGAACCGCGTCTACGCTATGCGAGACGAGCTGTGCGCCGAGCATCCGGGCAGGTTCTAGCCATGAGCGAGAACGTTACGAACACTGCCGCGACCGCGTCCGACCAGGCAACAGCGACTACCATCGAGATCGCAGCACACGCCGGCACTTGCTACGGCGTACAGCGTGCGCTCGATATGGCGCTGGCCGCCGCGCCGCAGGCAGGGGAGTGCACTCAGGTTCATACCTTGGGTCCGCTCATCCATAACCCCATCGTGGTACGCGAGCTTGCTGAGGCAGGAGTTGGCCTGGCCGAGAACCTGGACGACGCCGCATCGGGCACCGTAATCATTCGCGCGCACGGAGTGGTGCCGCAGGTGATCGATGCTGCCCGCAAGCGTGGCCTCAACGTGGTCGACGCCACCTGCCCCTACGTGAAGAAAGTCCATATGGCAGCCGAGCGCCTGGTGCGCGAGGGCTACCGCGTGGTGGTCGTAGGCGAGCCGGGTCACCCCGAGGTCGAGGGCATTCTTGGCCACGCCGGCAAAGATGCACAGGTCGTGAGCTGTGCCGCCGACGCCAATGCCTTGTCGCTCAAGGGCAAGGTAGGCCTCGTCGTGCAGACCACCCAGACCGCGCAGAACCTCGCCGAGGTCGTGGCAGCTATCACCCCGCGCGTGCAGGAGCTGCGTGTGATCAACACCATTTGCGCTGCCACAAGTGAACGTCAACAGGCAGCAGCCACACTTGCCAACCGCTGCGACTGCATGGTCGTCGTGGGCGGCAAGAACTCGGGCAACACCCGCCGCCTGGCGCAGATTTGCGCAGACGCCTGCGAGCGCACGCATCACATCGAGGAAGCTTCAGAGCTTGAGACCGCTTGGTTTACCGACGCTCACCACATCGGCATCACCGCCGGAGCCTCCACCCCGCAAGAACACATCGAGCGCGCCGTCGAGCGCATCAAGGAGCTTTGCCGCTAATCATGGAACAGACCGTACCCGCATACGCCGCCGAGGTGGCTGATTACGGGCGCAGCCGCGACCCCGAGCCGGGTGAGGGCGCGCTCGTTAAGAACGTGCGTCCCGAATCGCCCGCATGGGATGTGGGTATCGAGCCGGGCATGCGCGTGCTCACGGTCAACGGCGAGAAGCTGACCGATATGATCGTGTGGCTCTGGGAGGCTGATAACGATACCGTCGAGCTGGAGGTATTCGATCCGCGCGACGGCACTGTCACCCCCGTGGAGCTCGACCGTTTTCCCGGCGAGGATTGGGGTTTGGAGTTCGATGGCCCCATCTTCGACGGCATGCGTACCTGCGTAAACGCCTGCGTGTTCTGCTTTATGACCATGTTGCCCAAGGGCGGCCGCTCCACGCTCTATATTCGCGACGACGACTACCGCCTGAGCTTTTTGCAGGGCAACTTCGTCACGCTCACGAACCTCACCGACGAGGACGTGCAAAACGTCATCCAACGCAACATGAGTCCCATGAACGTGTCGGTCCATGCCGTAAGCCCCGACGTTCGCCGTCGTATGATGGGCCGCAACGCCCAGCGAGGCATGGACGTACTCGAGGCCATCATGGCCGCCGGTATCGAGATTCACGCGCAGATCGTGTTGTGCCCCGGCATGAACGACGGCGAGGAGCTTGAAAAGACCCTGCGCTTTTGCGAGGAGCACGAGCAAATCACAAGCCTGGGCATTGTGCCGCTCGGTTTTACCAAGCATCAGAACCGTTTTAGCTGGTCCTACAGCGACAAGCCCGAGCTAGCGCGCGAGACCATTGCCATGATCCGACCGTTCCAGGACCGCGCCTATGAGCGTTTTGGCCGCCACACCTTCCAGATGAGCGACGAGTTCTACCTGGACGCCGGCATCGATCCGCCCGAGGCAGACTTTTACGACGGCTACCCGCAGTACTACGACGGCATCGGCATGATCCGCTCGTATCTGGACGAGACGGACGATGTGCTTGCCGCCGATGCCGAGCGACTGGCCCGCGTCCGCGAGGCCATCGCCGCTCGCAGCCAGCACCTGCTGTGCCTCTCGGGCGCCAGCGCACGCGACACAGTGGCCCGCTTTGTGGAATCGCCGCAGGGGCTCGCTGGCACCGTCACGGCCATCAAGAATCGCTACTTTGGCGGCAACGTGGACGTGACCGGCCTCATCGTCGCCTGCGACATTCTGGAACAGCTGCCGCAGGACCTCTCGGGGGTTATGCTCTTTGTGCCTAAGCTCATGTTCAACGCTGACGGCATGACGCTTGACGAGTATCATCGTGACGATTTACTCGCAAGCCTTACCAGTCGCGGCGCCGAGGTTCATGTGGTGTCGACCATGCCGCATGAGCTGCTCGATACCCTGGAGCACATCCTTGGCATTGTGCCTGCCGACTCTAACACTTCCACTGACCCTACCCATTAAAGGAGAGCAGATGAAACCTATCGTCGCCGTCGTCGGACGCCCCAACGTGGGCAAGTCCACGCTCGTTAACCGCCTGGCCCAGACCTCGGACGCCATCGTCCACGAGTCACGCGGCGTCACGCGCGACCGCTCGTATCACACGGCCGATTGGAACGGCCGCGAGTTCACCATCGTCGACACGGGCGGCATCGAGCCGCTCAAGAGCGATGACGTCTTCGCCACGTCCATCCGCGACCAGGCGCTCGCCGCCGCCGAGGAAGCCGCCGTCATCCTGTTTGTGGTCGACGGCCGCACCGGCGTCACCGAGGAGGACGAGTCGGTCGCCCGCATGCTCAAGCGCTGCGACAAGCCGGTCTTTCTGCTGGTGAACAAGCTCGACAACCCCGATCGCGAGAATGACAGCATCTGGGAGTTCTATTCCCTCGGCATCGGTGAGCCCACGCCGCTCTCGGCCCTGCACGGCCACGGCACGGGCGACCTGCTCGACGACATCGTGGCCCTGTTGCCCGAGGAGGAGGACGAAGTCGCCGACGAGTTCCCCGATGCGCTGAACGTGGCCATCATCGGCCGCCCCAACGCCGGTAAGTCCTCGTTGTTCAACCGCATCCTGGGCGCCGACCGCTCCATCGTGTCCAACATTGCCGGCACCACGCGCGACGCCATCGACACCGTCGTGGAGCGCAACGGCAAGCACTACCGCATGGTCGACACCGCGGGTATTCGCAAGAAGAGCACCGTGTACGAGAACACCGAGTACTACTCCATGGTCCGCGGCCTGCGTGCCATCGACCGCGCCGACGTGGCGCTGCTCGTCGTCGATGCCTCCGTGGGCGTCACTGAGCAGGACCAGAAGGTCATGGGTCTTGCCATCGAGCGCGGCTGCGCCATCGTGGTGCTGCTCAACAAGTGGGATCTGCTCGACGACGACCGTAAGCGCGAGGCCTGCATGGAGACCATCGACCGCCGTCTGGGCGTTATGGCTCCCTGGGCCCAGTACCTGCGCATCTCTGCCCTGACCGGCCGCAGCGTCGAGAAGATCTGGGCAATGGTAGACGCCGCCGAGAAGACGCGCTCGCAAAAGATCAGCACCTCGCGCCTCAACACGTTCCTCACCGACCTGCGCGAGTTCGGTCATACCGTGGTGGACGGCAAGCGCCGCCTGCGCATGCACTACGTGACCCAGACGGGCGTCAACCCGCCGACGTTCGCGTTCTTCGTCAACCACAGCGATCTGGTCAACGACACCTATCAGCGCTACGTCGAGAACCGCATGCGCTCGACCTTCGACTTTGCCGGCACACCCATTCGACTCTTCTTTAGGAAGAAGGAGCAAAAGGATGCATAATCCGATTCTGCTGACCGCCATCTGCGCCGTGGTCTCGTTCTTTATCGGGGCGATTCCGTTTGGCCTGATCTTGGGCCGCGTGTTCAACCACACGGACATTCGTAAGGCGGGCTCCGGCAACATCGGCACCACCAACGCCCTGCGCGTGGCCGGCCCCAAGGTGGCCGCGCTCACACTGCTGCTCGACTGCCTTAAGGGCGCCATCTGCGTCCTTATCGCGCGTCCGCTCATTGCCGACTTGGGCTATGGCTTCCCCGTGAGCATTATGGCCCCCGGTGCCGCCGGCGATTGGATGCTCGGCGTCATCTGCCTGGCAGCCGTGTGGGGCCATATCTTCTCGCCCTACCTCAACTTCCATGGCGGCAAGGGCATCGCAGTTGGTCTGGGCGTCATCCTCGCCTGGTACTGGCCCATCGGACTTTCGCTGCTGGGCATGTTTATCGTGGCCGTCGCCATCACCAAGTTTGTGTCGGTGGGCTCGCTTGCCGCGGCCATCGGTCTTCCCATCGCTGCCTGCGCGGTCTTTCCGTACAGCAGCCTCGGACTTAAGTTTTGCATGGCGCTGATCGGCATCACCGTGGTGTGGGCCCATCGTGCGAACATCAAAAAGCTCATGACGGGTAAGGAGTCCAAGCTCTCGTTTACCAAGCGCGTCACCGAGCCCGACGATAAGTAGGAGAGAGTCATGAATGTTGCGCTAATTGGCTCTGGCTCCTGGGGAACCGCCGTCGCCGGCCTTGCCGCCGCGCGAGCCGAGCGCGTGACCATGTGGGCCCATGGCAAGCAGACGGCCGCCGGCATCAACGGCGAGCACCGCAACCCGCGCTATCTGGTGGACTACGTGCTGCCGGAAAACGTTGTCGCTACGACGGACCTGGCCCAGGCGCTTGACGGCGCCGAGGCCATCATCTTTGCCGTGCCCTCCACGCACCTTCGCAGCGTGTGCCACCAGGCCGCGCCCTTTATCGCCGCCGATACCCCGGTGCTCTGCCTCACAAAGGGCATTGAGCCCGAGTCCGGCCTGCTCATGAGCGAGGTCATCGCCAGCGAGATCGGCAACAAGGCACGTGTCGCGGCTCTTTCTGGCCCCAACCATGCCGAGGAAATCTGCCGCGGAGGTCTTTCTGCCGCCGTCATCGCCAGCGAAGATCCACAGATAGGGGAGACCTTTAAGGACCTGCTTCTGTCAACGGCCTTCCGCATCTACCTGTCGCAGGACATGACCGGTGTCGAGGTCTGCGGCGCCATGAAAAACGTAATCGCCATCGTGTGCGGCATCTCCGCCGGCACCGGTGCGGGCGACAACACGCTCGCCCTTATCATGACACGCGGCCTGGCAGAGATCAGCCGTCTGGTGCACGCCCGCGGCGGTCAAGCTATGACCTGCATGGGGCTTGCCGGCATGGGCGACCTCATTGCCACCTGTACCTCGGAGCATTCGCGTAACCGCACCTTTGGCTACGAGTTTGCCCACGGCGTGTCGCTCGACGAGTACCAGACGCGCACGCATATGGTTGTCGAGGGCGCCGTCGCGGCCCGCAGCGTCAGCGAACTTGCCCGTTCACTGGGCGTAGACATTCCGCTCACCTTTGCCGTGGAGCAAACGCTCTACAACGGTGTTACTTTGGATAGGGCGCTCGAGATTCTTACCGACCGCGTCCCTTCTCAAGAGTTCTACGGACTCACCGACTAGCGTAGAAAGGCTACTACCATGGGTTCCATCAAAATCGCTCCGTCCGTCCTTTCGGCCGACATGGCCAACCTCAAGGGAGAGCTCGACAAGATCGCCGGCGCCGACTACGTTCACTTTGACGTTATGGACGGCCACTTTACCGGCAACCTGACCTTTGGCGTTGACATCCTTAAGGCCGTCAAGCGCTCCACCAACGTGCCGGTCGACGCGCACCTGATGGTGTCGAACCCCGACGAGACCGTCGATTGGTACGCCGATGCCGGTGCCGACATGATCACCGTGCACTACGAGGCCTCCACGCACCTGCACCGCACGCTCACGCATCTGCAGCAGCGCGGCATCAAGGCCGGCGTGGTGCTCAACCCCGCCACCCCCGTGTGCGTACTCGAGAGCATCATCGACGTCGTCGATATGGTGCTGCTCATGAGCGTGAACCCCGGCTTTGGCGGCCAGAGCTTTATCCCGGGCACCATTGCCAAACTGCACGAGCTCAAGGCCATGTGCGAGCGTCACGGCGTTTCGCCTCTCATCGAGGTCGATGGCGGTATCTCTTCCAAGAACATCGCCGAGGTCGTCAAGGCTGGCGCCAACGTGCTCGTCGCAGGTTCCGCCGTATTTAAGTCCGAAGATCCCGCTGCCGAGGTTGCGCTGCTGCAGAAGCTGGGCAACGAGGCCGCACAGGAGGCATAAAACCTTATGACCGCAGGTCAAAACCGCATACCCGTGAATCTTGACTATGCCGCCTCGACGCCCATGCGCGTCGAGGCGCGCCTTGCGCAGCGCGAGTACGACGACAGCGAGCTTGCCGGCGTCAACCCCAACTCGCTGCATTCGCTCGGCCGCAAGGCCGCTGCACGCCTGGAAGTGGCGCGTCGCGAGATTGCCCGCAGCTTTGGCGCGCGCGTTCGCCCGTCCGAGATTGTTTTGACCAACGGCGGCACCGAAGCCAACCAGCTGGCGCTGCTCGGTCTTGCCGAGGGCGCTCGTCAGCGCGATCGCAAGCGTAACCGCGTGATCGTATCTGCCATCGAGCACGATTCGATTCTGGACAACCTGCCGCTGCTGCGTGCTGCCGGCTTTACCGTCGACCTGGTGCAGCCCTGCCGTGCAGGTTATATTGAGCCTGCCGCGCTGAGCGACTTGCTCGGCGACGACGTGGCGCTCGTGAGCATCATGGTTGCCAACAACGAGACCGGCGTGGTGCAGCCCATCCGCGAGCTGACCGCGGCCGCGCATACCGTGGGCGCTCTGTTCCACACCGATGCCATCCAGGGCTATCTGCACATTCCGCTCGATGCCGCCGAGCTGGGCGTCGATGCTATGACCGTTGCCGCGCACAAGATCGGCGGCCCCGTGGCATCCGGCGCACTCTACCTTAAGAACCGCACGCCGCTGCGTCCGCGCATCTTTGGCGGTGGACAGGAAGCCGGACGTCGTGCCGGCACGCAGGACCTGCGCACGCAGCTGGCCTTTGCCGCTGCCGCCCGCACGTTGGCGCCCCGCGTGGCCCAGGAGCGTACGACGCTGCAAGCTCTTTCCGACAAGCTCTACGCCACGCTTACGGCTCATCCGCGCATTCACGCCACCATGGGCGACTATGCGCATGCCGATCGTCTGCCCGGCATGGTGTCGATCTACATTGACGGCATGGACTCCGAGGAGCTCATCATCAAGCTCGACGCCGCCGGCTTTGAGGTATCGGCAGGCTCGGCGTGCTCGAGCGGCAGTATGGACCCCAGCCACGTTTTGAGCGCGATGGGCATCGGTCGCGAGCAAGCTCTCGGCGCTCTTCGCATCTCGTTCGATGACCGCGTGAACCCAGCCGATCTGGACGACTTTGCCCAAGCGCTGCTGACGATCGTGGGTGCCGCATGATCGTCGCCGAGCTCGAGCGCGCTCTGCTGGCACGCTATCCAAAGACGGACGCCGAGCCCTGGGACCACGTAGGCTTATCCGTGGGCGACCCTGCCACCGAGATTGCCGGCGTGGCCTGCGCACTCGATGCGACCGAAGCCAATGTGCACCGTGCTTTCGAGGCCGGTGTCAACGTGCTGCTGACGCATCATCCTGTCTATATCAAGGCGCCCGAGGCGTTTTGTCCAGCGGATGCCACTCGCCCCCAGTGCAGCGCGGCACTCTATGAGGCGGCCCGTTGCGGCGTGAGCATCATATCGCTCCACACCAACCTGGACCGCTCGAACGAAGCCCGTGTCTGCCTGAGCAAGCTGCTGGGTGCCGCACTCGTGAGCTCACTGGAGCACGTGGACGACCCCGAGGCAACCGGCCTGGGCGCGCTTGCAACGCTCAACGACCCGTGCACGCTGCGCGATCTTGCCACCCGTGCTGCCACGGCCTTCGGCAGCGACCCGCGTGTGTGGGGCGAAGCCGATCGCCCGTGCCGCACCGTCGCCATTTTGGGCGGCTCCCTGGGCGACTTTGGAGAGCTCGCCATCGCCGCGGGCGCGGACGTTGTCGTGACGGGCGAGGCGGGATACCACGTGGCGCAGGACCTCGCTCTGCGCGGTCTGGGCGTCATCTTGCTCGGCCACGACCGCTCCGAGGAGCCGTTCGTTGATATATTGATGAACTCTGCAGTTGACGCCGGGGTCAACCCCCGTCATGCGATTAAAATACTGAACCCTTGCCAATGGTGGACTGTGACAAAAGGAGAGAACTTATGAGCGCCGGCGCTACGCTACTCAAGCTGCAACAGATCGATTCGGAGCTCGCCCGCAACAAGAGCGAACTTGCCAATATGCCGGAGCTCAAGGAGCTCGCTTCCAAGCGCAAGACCTATGTGAAGCTCAAGTCCGAGATGACCAAGCTCTACGCCCAGCGCAAGGATCTGGACATTGAGCTCGACGATCTCAACACCACCGAGATCCAGACCAATAACGCCATCGAGGCCGCTAAGAAGCGCCACGTTGACGGCTCCGACTACCGCGAGGTACAGGACCTGGAAAACGAGCTCGCCACCCTGGCCAAGCGCCTGGACAAGATTGAGCACACCCGCAAGGATGTCGTTGTCGCCCATAAGGAGGCGCTCGACCGCGAGACCCGCGCACAGGCAATTATCGCCAAGTTCGAGGAGGGCGTGAAGGCCGATACCAAGGCCGCCCGCACTAAGGCTGCCGACCTGCAGGCTCAGATTGACGCCGCCACTAAGGAACGCACCGCGCTTGCCGCCACTCTGCCGGCCGACGTGCTCACCGACTACGAGCGTCTGCTCAAGCAGTTCCGCGGCCTGGCCGTCGAGACCATCCAGGGCAACATCCCCACAGTCTGCCACACCGCGCTGCAGGCATCGTCCATGAGCGACCTCAACCACGACGGTAGCGAGATTACGCACTGCCCGTACTGCCACCGCCTCCTGGTACTCCCGAGCAAGGAAGCTTAAACGATGGCGGCATCCAACAATTCAATGCAACTTGAGGGAAAAACGATCCTGCTGGGCATTACCGGCGGGATCGCCGCCTATAAGTCGTGCAATATCGTGCGCCTGCTGCAAAAGCGCGGTGCGCGCGTCAAGGTCGTTATGAGCGAGCATGCCACGGAGTTTGTGGGCCCACTCACCTTCCGTGCGCTCACCAACGAGCCCGTTGCCGTGGGCCTATTCGACGATCCCTCCGACCCCATCCACCACATTTCGCTGGCGCAGGAACCCGACCTGGTGGTCGTGGCGCCCGCGACGGCCAATATCATCGCCAAGATGGCCACCGGCATCGCCGATGACCTTATCTCCACCACGCTGCTTGCAACGCCGCAACCCATCGTGATCGCACCCGCTATGAACAACGGCATGTGGAAGGCGCCGGCGACGCAGGCCAACATGGCCACGCTGCGCGAGCGCGGTGTCCATGTTGTGGGACCCGGCAGCGGCTACCTTGCCTGCGGCGACGTGGACACGGGACGCATGAGCGAGCCCGAGGACATCGTCGAGGCTGTCTGTGAGGTGCTCAAACCCGTGCCTCAGGACCTGGCAGGCAAGCGCGTCGTCATCACTGCCGGCCCCACGCACGAACCAATCGACCCGGTGCGATTCATTGGCAACCGCTCATCAGGCAAGATGGGCATCGCCCTGGCAGGGGAGGCCGCTCGCCGCGGTGCTGCGGTCAAGCTTGTGCTGGGACCGACATCGCTCAATGTCCCCCGCGGCGTGGAGTGCGTGCGCGTGCAGACCGCCGCTGAAATGCTGCAGGCAGCGCTCAGCGCCTTCCAGACGGCCGATGCGGCAATTTGTGCGGCCGCCGTCGCCGACTATACCCCCGCCACCCCTGCGGACCATAAGCTCAAAAAGGCCAACGAACGCCTGGATCGCATCGAGCTTGTCGAAACGGTCGATATTTTGGCCGAGCTCTCGCGCCAGAAGGGCGAGCGGTGCGTAATCGGATTTGCGGCCGAGACCGATAACGTTGTCGAGTACGCCGAGCGCAAATTGGCCCGCAAGGGCTGCGATGCCATTATCGCCAACGATGTCTCGCGCGCCGATTCGGGCTTTGGAACCGACACTAACAAGGCCTGGATTGTGAGCACAACGGGTACGCAAGAACTTCCCGTGCTAACAAAACCCCAGCTCGCAGATACAATTTTGGACTTGCTTCAAAATTTATAAAAAAGTTCTTGCACAAGTCTAAAGTTTCGGGTTAATATACTCCCTGTTGCGAGCGAGAGCAGAGCAACAAACATTAGCTTCGGGACGTGGCGCAGCTTGGTAGCGCACTTGACTGGGGGTCAAGGGGTCGCTGGTTCGAATCCAGTCGTCCCGACCAGAAGTTTGCAGGTCAGGCACCTAGTGCCTGACCTTTTTTGTTTTAATCACCATGATTATTTTGCTTAAAGCAACAACGTTCCCGCTCGATGTAATCACCGAATCAAAACGTGTACATCAGCCACCAAAATCGACATTTTTCGACATGTTTGGAGGCTGATGTACACGAATGCGAAATCCCCGCCGCCTAAAAGCGCCCTCCACATGTCTGGACTCTCTATGCTTACGCTGGATAGACATCGCCGGAACGGGTATAGTATCGAAAGTTTTGTCGTTAACCAGCGGGGGAGTCCTGTGGGCATCAAAAAGAAGATCAAAAAGGAGCTTATCGGCACTTCCGATTACCCGTCGAATAAGATCTTTACGATCTCCAATTTCATCACCTTTACGCGCCTGATCCTCACCCTGGTATTTCTGTACCTGTTTGTGACGGACAACAACCGCGTCATCGCCATCGTTATCTACGCCGTTGCCGCCTCCACCGACTGGATGGACGGTCAGATCGCTCGCATGACTAAGACGGTCTCATGGCTCGGCAAGGTCATGGATCCCATTTGCGACCGTGCGCTGCTGTTCACCGGCGTCTTGGGGCTGGTGGTCCGCGGAGAGCTGCCCATCTGGGTCTGCGTGCTCATTATTGGCCGCGACATCTATCTGGGCATCGGCACGCTTATCGTGCGCCATTATCACCGTCGCCCCATCGATGTTGTCTTCCCCGGAAAGATTGCCACAGCGCTGCTCATGACCGGCTTCTCGCTCATGCTGCTCGGGTTCCCCGTTATTGACGGCCTGCATCTTTTACCTTCAGCCCTTACGGCCTTCCCGGGCCTCAACGGAAGCTCGATGCCCCTCGGCATCTTCTTTGTGTACGGCGGCGTGATCTTCTCCATGCTCACCGCTGTCATCTACTCCATTAAGGGCGGAGCGGCCATTAAACAGGCTCTCACGCATCCCGAGGACGAGGACATCGACTTTCTGAACCCTGAAATCGAAGACTGATTCGTTGGGGTATGATTACGTACGGTTCATTATTTGCGGCACGTCCGCGATAAGTTAGGGGTTGTCATGGACAACATGGTTAACAATATGCCTCAGAATGATAAGACTGCTGACGCTACCTGCGTATTCCGCGTGCCTTCAAGCGACGTCACCGTTCCCGACCTCATGGCCAACGTGCGCATCACCGCCCCCGTTCTGTCCATCGTCAAGGGTCCGCAGACTGGTGCCGCTTTTGAGCTCGAGGATGACGTGACCACCATTGGCCGCGATCCCGCGAACGGCATCTTCCTCAATGACATGACCGTTTCGCGCAGCCACGCGCGCATTATTCGCGAGGGCCTCGGCGCTCGCATCGAGGACTTGGGCTCGCTCAATGGCACCTGGGTCGACGGTGCCATCGTCAATGCAGCCCCGCTGCACGACGGTTCTTCCGTCCAGATCGGTACGTTTACGCTCATCTACCACGAGAGCACGCCGGAGCGCATCGAAACCGGTGAGTAGGGCATGGCCGAACGCAACTATCTGAGTATCGGCCAAGTCGTCAACCTACTTCGAGGCGCATACCCCGATCTTTCGAACTCAAAAATTAGATTTCTAGAGGATGAGGGGCTCATTACCCCTCATCGTACGCCTAAGGGATACCGTCAGTACTCCAAGGAGGACGTTGATCGCCTGGAGGTCATTCTGCACCTGCAGAAGACCCGCTATATGCCACTCAACGTGATTAAGCAGCGCTTGGAAAACGCCACGGACCTGTCAACGCTCGCTTACGAGGTGGGCTTGCTGTCCGATGTTCCGCTCAAGACGGAGCCCAAGGAGACTAAGCAAAAGCTGCATCCTATCGAGACCATTCCCGATATGCTGGGCGTCGAGATTTCGTTTATCCGCTCGCTCGCCGAGAACGACCTCATTCGCATCATCAAGAGTCCGCAAAATCGTGAGCTCGTCGATGGTCGCGATTTCCCGATCATCCGCTACTGCTCCGAGCTGTCACGCTTCCATATCGAGCCGCGCAACCTGCGTCAGTACGTGTCTTCCGCCAACCGCGAGTCCTCGATGTTTGAGCAGGTGCTCGTGAGCATGCTCGGCATGGACACCTCCGATGACGAGCGCGACGCCAAGCTCGAGCGTGCGTTTAAGAAGCTTCACGACCTGACGGAGGGCGTGCACACCGCGCTGCTCAAGAACCGCGTTTTTGAGTCGCTCAACGCCGTGGTCGAGGACGCCGACATCGATGCACTCGATGAGGAAATCACTCGCTCCGAGTCAACCAAGGCCAAAAACGAAGAGATAGGCGCGCCGGCTTCGCACGAGGATTCCCTCGTAAAGCCGCTCAAGGTCGTCACCCCTTCGCAATCCGGCACCGCCACCGCGGGCAAATAACAGCTGCCGCTTATCCGGCAACCCATTGAAAGGTCATGCAATGTACGACTTCGAATCTCAAATCGTCGACATCCCCGACTATCCCGAGCCCGGAGTCATCTTTAAAGACATCACGCCGCTCTTTGGCAATCCCGAGGCGCTCAAAGCCATGACCGATGCCCTCGCCGAGCACTTTGCCGGCATGGGAATCACCAAGGTCGTGGGTCCCGAGGCTCGCGGCTTTATGGTTGGCGTACCGGTGGCTGTAGCCCTTGGCGCCGGCTTTGTTCCCGCACGTAAACCTGGCAAGCTACCGCGCGAGACCGTAAGTCAGAGCTACGAGCTCGAGTACGGCACCGATTCAATTGAGATCCATGCCGACGCTATCAGTTCTAAAGATACCGTGTTGATTCTGGACGACTTGGTCGCGACGGGCGGAACCGTCGAGGCAACAGGTAAACTGGTGCGAGATATGGGCGCAAAGCTTGTCGGTTACGGTTGTATCCTTGAGCTTGCGTTTCTCAACCCGCGCGAGAAGCTCACACCGTCTAATGACGATGTGGAGCTCTTTAGCCTGGTGACGGTGGACTAGCCGTTACCCTTAGTTACTGGAAAGGAAGCTACATGCGCACAGCAAACACGCACAAAAACATGGCACGCTGCGCTGCTACGGCAACCCTCGCTTGTGTTTTGGGCTTGGGCCTCGCGGCTCCTGCCTACGCCGATACCGCATCCGACCTTGCCGCTGCTCGTACGAAGCTCGAGCAGATCGGTACCCAAACTCAGCAGATTTACGATGAGCTCGCCACGCAGACGCAGGCGCTCGATCAGACTGCTGGCGAGATCACGCAAAAGCAGCAGGAGATCGCCGATGGTCAGGCCAAGCTCTCGACCTATGTCGCCGGCGAGTACAAAACCGGCGGTCTGAGCCTGCTTCAGGTTCTGACGGGCGTCGATGACCTGAGCGATATGCTCAACCGTCTGTTCTACTACGGCAAAGTTTCCGATAAGCAGGCTCAGACCATTCAAGAGGTCAAGGAGCTCAAACAGCAGCTCACCGATAAGCAGGCCGAGCAGGAAAAGAACGTCGCCACCACGCAAAAGAAGGTCGACGAGCTTAACGCCCAGCAGGCTGAAGCACAGAACGTCGTAAACTCTCTGGATTCACAGCTGCAGGCTGAGCTTGCCGCTGAGGCCGAGGCCAACGCCGCGCTGCAGGCCGGCATCAACGCCAGTACCGCCGAGAAGGCCACGGTGAGCAACGAGACTGCCGGTGCGACCGAGAACACCAACAACGGTGGCCAGACCAGCAATAACAACAACCAGGGCGGCAACACTCCGGCTCCTACGCCGGCACCTGCTCCGACACCGCAGCCCTCCACGCCTGCCCCGGCTCCGACGCCTTCTGCTCCGAGCCAGTCCGTCGATGGCGGTTCTGTTGTCTCGCGTGCATACAGCAAGCTTGGTTGCGCCTATTCCTGGGGCGGAATTGGCCCGAACAGTTTCGACTGCTCTGGTTTTGTTAGCTATTGCCTCACTGGTCGCTATTGCCGCCTGGGCACCACGGGCACCTTTATGGGCTGGACGCGTGTGTCCGATCCGCAGCCCGGTGACGTTGTGGTCAACTCGTACCACACCGGCATTTACATCGGTGGTGGTCAGATGATTCATGCTTCCGACTACAACACGGGTGTTATCATCAGCTCCGTTGCCGCCGGCATGAACAACAACTACATTTTCGTGCGCTACTAAGTATTCAGATAAAGCAAACGGATATGGACCTCGTGGCTTTGAGTCATGGGGTCCATTCTTTTGCCTTTAGTGCAGTCCGCTATCTAGTTTTGAATACTAGATAGCGGCCCAATCGGTCTGCAAGATGGCTATAATTGAATGGGAACGATTAGAAAGGACCCTCTATGAGCTGGGCACTTATCTCCGATTCAAGCTGCAACCTCCGCGATTGGCAACCGATCGCACCCCATACCACCTTTGCATTTGCTCCCCTCAAAATTCGAGTGGGGGAGCGTGAATTCGTCGATGACCTTTCGCTCGATGTTCATGAGCTCAACTGCGCTGTTCAGGCGGAGACGAATGCCTCTTCGAGCGCTTGTCCCAGCGTGGGGGAGTGGGCCGAGCTCTTCAAATTGGCAGACAAGACCATCTGCATGCCGATCTCTGAGGGCGTGTCGGGCAGCTACAACGCGGCAGCCACGGCTCGCGATATGGTTCTTGCCGAGGAGCCCGACCGACAGATTCATCTAGTCAATTCACGCGCAGCTGGCGGCAAAATGGACCTCATTTTCTTGCTGTTCGACCGCTATCTTGCAAGCAATCCGAATGTCTCATTCGAGGATGCTTGCGCATACTTCGATAGCCTTGAACAGAACAGCAAAATCCTCTTCAGTTTGTGCAATTACGAAAACCTCGCCAAAGCCGGACGTATCCCTAAGGCAGCCGGCGTCATTGCCAACAAGCTCAATATCCGCATTTTGGGCACGGCGAGTGAGGCCGGTAAAATCGAACTCGTCGGGCACACGCGTGGCGAAAAGAAGATGCTCAACAAGATCATCGACACTATGGAAGCCGAGGGCTTTACGGGCGGTGAGGTCATCATCGATCACGTTGAGAACGAAGCTGGAGCCCAGGCGCTTACTGATCGCATAGTCGAACATTGGCCCTGCTCCAAGACCATCATCATGCCCTGCAACGGCCTGGATTCCTATTACGCCGAGATGCACGGCCTGATCATCGGCTACGGCATGGGCGTAGCTTCGGGCAAATAAAGTCCAACCAAGCAAAAAAACGGGCGGGACAAAGCGACAGATGGCTCTTTGTCCCGCCCGTTTTATACGTCGGCTAGCTATTAAACCCGTTGAACTTGAGATAGCTCATCAAGTAAGCCTTCGAAACAAAGGATGAAACCGCGCTGCGCACAAGCAGCGACTCACGCGTTACCTGATGCGCCGTATCGGGAACCGGCGTCTGCTCGACGGAAAACGCCGAACGAATCGATGCCTCGAGCTGATCGACCACATAATCAAAGGCCGTCGGGGCATCGTAGCTCAAACGCTGAATGTTAAAGAGTGCCTGCACCGCAGCAATAGGTAGCACCTGCTTAAAGATGCAGATAGCGATCAGGCGGGCAATCTGCTCGCGGCCATATTGCTTTTTGACCGGAGCAGGCACCAGGCCGACCTTCACGTAGTTATTGATCATCGATGGCGTAATGACAGGCTGCTCAACGCAAATGGACAGCGGCTCCATCCACAGCGCAACATACTCAATAACCTGGTCGCGGTAGAGCGTCACATTGGGCAACTGGTTATAGCGCGGCAGACTCAACGTATTAAGTTTGCGCACGATATCGGACTGAATAAATGCATCGGGCAGCACAGTGGGCTGAATATCCTCAGGCTTAATGCTGACCGATGTATCGGACATCGGGATAACGCGTTTGGCGTGGTTCATAAGGATCCTCCGTTCATTAGCTATATTGTATTCTAGGTTATCTAGTTTTGCATACCATATAGCCGGCAAGTAAAAGTGGTTGGACAGCACATTGATGCACCGTCCAACCACTTTGTTTTAAAGATAGCAACCTTACATAAGATATATTATCGTACTTATCCACGGAGAAACGCGTATACGCTCGTTGCCGCTATGGCTCCATCAGAAACGGCAGTCACAACCTGGCGTAAACGCTTGGAACGGATGTCGCCAGCGGCAAATAGACCTGGCGTGCGGGTCGCCATGGAATCATCAGTAACAATACCGCCGTCCGGCGCCAGATCGACTAGATGCTCAACGAGCTCGGAATGGGGCTGCGTTCCGGTAAAGACAAAGATACCAAACGAGCCAGGGACAAATGACTCGGTGTGAGTTTCCCCGGATGCATTGTCCTTAAAGGTAATCGTCGTTGGCATGGCTTCGCCCGAGAGCTCGACAATACTAGTTTGGTACCTAACTGAAATATTATCTTTTGCAAGAACTTTTTGAACCACACCATCGGGGGCACGGAACTGATCGCGGCGCAAAACGATGGTCACGCTGCTGGCGATTTCTGACAAGAACAGAGCTTCCTCGCAGGCAGCATTGCCGCCGCCGATGACAAAAACCTGCTTGCCGCGAAAGAACATGCCGTCGCACGTCGCGCAATACGAAACGCCGCGACCGCGATACGCATCCTCGCCAACAAAACCAGCAGATCGCGGCGTGGCACCCATGCAAGCGATAACGCTCGAGGCCGACGTATCGCCCAAATCGTGATGCACCGTAAACAGCGCTGCATCGGCATCGTAATCGATACCCGTAACCATGCTCCATGTAACCTGTGCTCCCAGGCCCTCTGCATGCTGCTGAAAACGCTCACCGAGTTCGGCGCCACTCAAGAGCGGAATGCCCGGATAGTTCTCGACTTCATTGGTCGTGGCGATCTGCCCTCCCGACATGCCCTGTTCAATCACGGTCGTCGTTAGGTTGGAGCGCGCCGCATAAATGGCCGCAGCATAGCCCGCAGGGCCGCCACCGATAATCGCAACATCGATCGGCTGATGGGTAGTCATGAAGAGACCTCCTGTCGAAAGATTGGCGTTCTTTGCGCTCATACCCAAATTTACGTGAACATGACACTCATGCACTACAATGATAAATCGCGTAACAAAGCTGAAGGGGAGTTATCGATGGATCAAACGCAGATGAGCAATAGCGCTCCCCTGCCCATGCAAGCCACTCCCCAACCGGAGCAAATGACCGTTTCACCTGCACAAAAACCCCTAGTAACCATTGTGCACGCATCGGTTGGATCGGGCCACAAAGCCGCCGCCAACGCGATTGCACAAGCATTTGAACTTATCCGCGGCACCAAGGGAATCCCTGAGGATATTGAAATTGAAGTGCTCGATATCCTTGATTTTGGACGTATTAAATTCGACGGCAATAAGACCGCGGCTTCTTTTACGGGAGCCACACGCCCCATTTACGACCTGACCTGGCGATATACGCTTACGGGACATCTTCTCTGGGGTGGCGGCACGGCATGGTCGCGTATTATGTTCCCCGCCTTCAACGAATATATTCGTCGCCGCAGGCCTATAGCCGTGGTCGCAACGCACATCACAGCAGCCAATGTTGCCGTGGGCGCCCGCGTAATTACGGGTATCGATTACCCGGTCATCTGTGTGCCGACCGATTACGAAGTCGAAGGCTTTTGGCCCCACAAGGACACCGACCTATTCTGTGTAGCCAACGAGTTTATGGCCGAAACGCTGCGCCCGCGCAAGGTTCCCGAGTCAAAGATCCGCATAACGGGCATCCCCATCCGAGCCGGTTTCGATTCAGATTACAAACGCGAAGATGAGCTCAGCAAGTTCAATCTCCCCATAGACAAAACCGTCGTATTGGTGATGGCCGGTGCCAGTTTACCCCAACCATACGTGCGTTTCCGCGCCGCGATGGACCACACGCTCCCCTTCTTACGCAGCTTTGAGGACATGCACTTTGTCTTTTTACCGGGCAAGGATAAAGAATACGCCACCCGACTCAAGACACTCTTCGACGCCATGAAGCTCGAAAACGTCACGGTTCTAGACTACGTGGACGACATGGCGGCCCTCATGCACGGCTGCGACCTGGCAATTCTCAAATCGGGCGGACTCACCGTCACCGAGTGCCTGTGCGCGCATCTGCCGATGATCCTGCTGGGCAAGTCCTATGGCCAGGAAAAGGCAAACACCACGATGCTCACCGGCATGGGCGTCAGCATGCATGTCACCACCGCACGAGAACTCATCGTGACGTTGCGCCATCTCCACGATCATCCGGAGTCGCTCAAGGCACTGCTCATCAATGGCGAAGTCCTGCGCCGTCCACACGCAGCCGAGGACATCGCCATCGCCACCATGGAGCTTGCAGGTAAGCCCCAAAAACGTAAACGAGCCTTCTGCCGCTTCTACTGGGGAGGAAAGCCCGCGCATATCCGCTAGTCGAATGTCCGCCGCTCTGCCGGGGCCGCCCTTATATCATTCCATGCTCAAACATTCTCGCTTCGCTGCGAAACTGCGCGTGGAACGATATAAGGGCGGCCCCGGCAGAGCGGCTGCGTTTACTTACTAGCAGCTACTTCGGTATCCCCTCCATTAGAACCTGCAAAGGTAAAACAGGAAAATATAAATACAGTAAGCCGATGCGACAAAGGGACAGCCCCTTTGTCGCATCGGCTTACTAGAAAAGTAAATATTGTTTCAAGCGAGTAGCCGCCCGCCCGGGGCTTACCTATATCGTTCCACGCGCAGTTTCGCAGCGAGCGAAGCGACGCGAGAATGTTTGAGCATGGAATGATATAGGTAAGCCCCGGGCGGGAGGGATACGAGCGCCCCTAGGCGACGCCGCTGGAGCCGAAGCCTCCGTTGCCTCGGTCGGTTTCGTCTAGTTCTTCTACTTCTATGAGGTTGACCGTGGGGACTTCTTGGATGACGAGTTGGGCTATGCGGTCGCCTTTGTTGATTTGGATGTTGTTGGAGGGATCCAGGTTGATGAGGATAACCTTGAGTTCTCCTCGGTAGTGGGCGTCGATGAGGCCCGGCGTATTGACTATAGACAGGCCCTGCTTGATGGCCAAACCGCTTCGGGGCTGGACGAAGCCGGCGTAGCCATCGGGCAGGGCGATGGCCAGCCCAGTAGAGACCAGACGGCGTTCGAAGGGCTTCAGAATGCAGTCCTCGTTGGAGCGCAAATCCAAGCCGGCATCGGTGGGATGGGCGTATTTGGGAAGCTCGACGGTGGGGTCGAGACGCTTTATGTTGACGGTAATGTTGGACATGGAATCACCTTAGCTTGTCGAGCTCTTGCAGAAACTCATCGACGTCTTTGAAATCGCGGTAGACCGAGGCAAAGCGGATGTACGCCACCTTGTCGATCTTGGCCAAGCGCTTGAGTACCATGTCACCCAACTCATGGGACGTAACGGCCGTCAGCGTGCGAGAGCGCAGCTCGACCTCGATGTCATCGATAATCTCATTGAGCTTCTTAGTGTCGATATCGCGCTTGATAGTGGCGCGCATCAAGCCGACGAGCAGCTTATTGCGATCGAACCGCTGCTTGGTTCCGTCCGACTTAATGACCTCGATTGGGTCTTCGCATCGTTCGAACGTTGTAAAGCGATAGTTACACGAGCAACATTCGCGGCGACGCTTAATGGTGTTATTTGACTCCTGCATACGGGAATCAACGACGCGGGTATGTGCCTTGCCGCATTTGGGACAGCGCATGGTACCTCCTCTTAAACGATAACAAGGGTACCATGCGCAGCGCGATAATGATTACGAACGAGCAGGAACCTTAAGATGCGCACCGGCGGCGAGCGAACCATGCTCCAGATGATTGACGTTACGGATCATGTCGGAAGTCTCTTGCGTGGAAAGGCCTTCGATTGGATATTCCTCGGCAAGCGACCAAAGAGAATCACCAGACTGAACGCGAATGGTCTCATAGGTAACGTTGGAAACGGACTCGGCATACGCGGCGTGACGAGCGCTAAAGACCGACGTAGCGAGGACAAAGAAGAGCGTAAGCGCAACGGCAACGGCGACAATCGTCGGAACCTTCAGGGCAACGCGGCCCGGCGCGGCTACAGCCTGCTGATTGCGAGCAGGCTTTACGGTCAAAGGCTGAAAGCCGGAGCAGCCACCCTGAACAACCGTAAAAGTGTATTCTGCAGACGTCTCGAGCTTAAGGGCGAGGTTTCCCTGGACCATATTCGTTGCGTTCATCATGTTCTCCTCTCGCGTGTTTTGCTGAGAACAGTTTTATCAAGCCGCGCGGACAAAAATGTCTAGCGCGAGAACGAATGTTCGGTTATTATTATCTTCGAACAGTTGTTCCTGTCAAGCAAAATTCGAACATTTGTTTGACATGGGTAGAGAGGATGCCCTGATGGCTCGCAAAATTACCAAGCGTCAGCAGCAAATTTACGACTTCATCAAGGAATATCAGCAGGAGAAGGGTTATCCGCCCAGCGTGCGCGAGATGGCTTCTGCCGTGGGCCTTTCCTCCCCCAGCACCGTGCACGCCCATCTATCTGCCCTGGAGGCGCGCGGGCTACTCAAGCGCGATGCCACCAAACCGCGCGCTCTGGAACTCTTTAACGAGGACGGTTCCTCTGTCTCAATTTCTAAATCTGACGAGACCACCGCACCTCGCGGAACGGTCTCACTACCGCTCGTTGGTCGCGTCGCGGCTGGGATTCCCATTCTGGCCGAGCAGAATATCGAAGACACATTTACTATCCCGACCGAAATCGCCACTGATCAGGGTTCCTTTATCCTTGAGGTGCATGGGAGCTCAATGATCAATGTCGGTATCTTCAATGGCGATTACATCATCGTCCGTGAACAAAAGAGTGCCATGAACGGCGAAATTGTCGTGGCTATGATTGATGGTTCAGCGACCGTCAAGACGTTCTACAAGGAGCAGGGACGCGTACGCCTGCAGCCTGAGAATGACACCATGGAGCCTATCTATGCAACGAATCCCGTTATCTTGGGCAAAGTCGTCGGCTTGATGCGCCGGTTCTCGTAATGCAAAAACGCATCACCATCTTTGATACCGTCCGCGGGCTTACGATGATTTCAATGGCAGGTTTTCACGCTTGCTACGATCTTGCCTACCTGTACGACTGGGATATGCCCTGGTTTACCCAGACTGTCTTTCAAGACATCTGGCGCGCCAGCATCAGCTGGGTATTTTTGTTTATCGCGGGTTGGATGTGCACCCTTTCGCGCAACAATATCAAACGTGCCGCCAAATACGCCTTAGCAGCACTCGTCGTCTGGTTGGCAACAACACTTGTCTCAGTTGACGATTCTGTTAATTTTGGCATCATCTACTGCATGGCCGCATGTACCGGCATCGTGGCGTTGACCGATCCCGTCCTTAAGAAGATATCGGCGAGATGGGGCATGTCCCTATGCCTTTTGTTGTTTGCCCTCACCTGGAGCATCCCCAAAACGATCTACCCTGTCCCCTACCTGGCGTGGCTGGGATTTCCGAGCCCTGGGTTTGTCTCAGGTGATTACTACCCCATCATCCCGTTTTTCTTTATGTATCTTGCAGGATACTTCGCCGCACACATAGCGAAGGGAATCGATAAGACCGTCCCTAGCTGGGCCTACGCCAATCCCATCCCGGAGCTCGCCAGCCTTGGACGTCACGCACTCCCCTTTTATCTACTGCATCAGCCCATTATTCTGGGCTTTTTGGAGCTCGTCTACTCGGTGCGATAACGCTTGAGCCGCGGCGCGATACGAGCCGGCAGCTTCGCAACAATACGAACGCCGCCCTCAAGATATTCCTCGTGCAAAAGGGTTCCCTGTTCATGCACCAGCGTGATGAGGGCGCCCTCGCGATACGGGATTTCAGCGGAGAGCAACACATCGGTGGCAGCCGCCTCGCGAGCAATACGGTCGACGAGATCGTCGAGTCCCTCGCCCGTCTGGGCCGAGAACAGCACGGCCTCGGGATAGCGACGACGGAAACTCAATCGATCAACGCTATCGAGAAGATCGATTTTATTGAACACCGTAAGCGTCAAACGCTCGCCGGCACCGATCTCGTCAAGAACGCGATCGACTGCCTCGAGCTGGCGCTCGTAGTCCTCGTCAGAGGCATCCACAACTTTAAGGATCAGATCGGCACCAAGAACCTCAGACAGCGTGGACTTAAAGGCATCAACGAGACCATGCGGTAGCTTTTGAATAAAGCCAACAGTATCGGTAATCGTCATGCCACGACCGCCGGGCAGGCGATACGAACGCGTCGTCGGGTCGAGCGTAGCAAACAGCTTGTCCTGCGAAAGCACCGTAGATCCGGTCAGACGATTGAGCAACGACGATTTACCCGCATTGGTATAACCGGCTAACGCGACGCGAAACGCCGGTGACTCAATGCGGCTCTTGGATTGAACATCGCGACGCTGTTCAACCTGCTTGAGCTCACGACGAAGCGCAGCGATCTTATTACGAATGAGGCGACGGTCGACCTCGAGCTGACTTTCGCCCTGACCAAAGCGTGAGCCGATGCCGCCGCGCGTCTGTTCCTTGGCGAGATGGCTCCACATGCCACGCAGACGAGGCAACAGATATTGAAGCTGTGCCAGCTGTACCTGTAGGCGTCCCTCACGCGTCTGAGCATGCAGGCCAAAAATATCCAAGATCAGTGCCGTACGATCGATAATCTTTACCGGCTCGCCCACGGCTTTCTCCAAATAGGATTGCTGCGAGGGCGTCAGGTCGTCGTCAAAAATAACGACATCGGCATCCATGCGATGCACCAGGCCGCACAGCTCTTCAACCTTACCGGAACCGATAAACGATTTAGGATACGGCTTTACCAAACGCTGTGACAAGCGTGCCACGCACTGGGCACCAGCCGTGTGGGTAAGACGCTCCAGCTCATCAAGCGAGCGATCGAGCGGCCATGCATTGTCGCGCCACTCAACACCAACTAATATGGCACGCTCGGGCTCGGGTGCCGTGGGAACAAGGGGGAAACGGGCCATTAGGCAGCCTCAATACGATGCAGGATGTCCTCAACGACCTCATCGATCGTAAACTCGTCCATATCAAACCACACGATACGGTCATCGCGCTTAAACCACGAAAGCTGACGTTTGGCATAGCGACGCGAACGCATCTTGATGAGTTCGCGAGCCTCATCCATAGAAATCACGCCATTGAAAGCATCAATGATCTCTTTATAGCCAATTGCCTGCATCGAAGTCAGGGCATCTCCCAGCCCCTGGTCCATAAGACCGCGAACCTCATCGACAAGACCCTGCTCAAACATCAGATCGACGCGCAGGTTAATGCGCTCGTAGAGCACCTCGCGATTACGCGTCAGACCAAACCATAGAGCATGATAATGCTCGCGCGGAACACTAAACTGACTTTTTTGCTGTGCATAGGAAATACCATCATCATGCATCTCGAGCGCACGAATCACACGGCGCACATTATGGGGATGAATAACAGCAGCCGATTCTGGGTCGCGCTCGGCAAGCAGGGCATGCAGCTCTTCCTCGCCAATACGCTCGGCAAGCTCCTGATAGCCCATACGACGATCGTCCTCAAGTTCACCCGAGGGAAAGTCCATCTCATCGAGGGCGGCCTTGAGATACAGCCCCGTACCTCCGCAAAAAACCGGCAGGCAACCCGAACCAAGGAGACGTTCAACATGCGCGCGAGCGTCAGCCTGATAAAGCGCAGCAGAATATGCCACACCCGGCTCTACAATGTCGACGAGACGCAGCGGCACCGTACACTCATCGGGCGCCATCTTTGCGGTACCGATGTCCATGCCGTGATAGATTTGCATCGCATCGCACGACAGCACTTCGGACGAAAGACGAGCTGCCAAACGGTCGGCAACATCACTCTTACCAACCGCCGTCGGACCGACGATCGCAACGGCGGAAAGTCCTGCCCTGGGAGAAACCATTAGCGCGGCTCGCCCACAACGGAGCCGGACAAATACCAGGTCTTGGCAACGTCAACGTCAACATCAACGATCTTGCCAACAAGCTGATCGATGCTGTAACCCTCGGGGATAGGCGCATGCACGGTCTGATTCTTGGGACTCTTGCCCAGCAGGACCGCGTCGTTCTTTTTACTCGTTCCCTCAATGAGCGCCGGCACCACAGTATGAAGCTCACCCTGGTTATACTCGTGTGCCGTAGTCTCGATAACCTTAACCAGGCGGTTGAAACGCTCGAGAATAACCTCATGCGGCGTAGGATCGTCAATCTCTGCGGCCGGGGTACCGGCGCGCTTGGAATAGATGAAGGTATAGGCCTGAGCATAGCGGACCGTCTCGGCAAGTGAGAGCGTCTGCTCAAAGTCCTCTTCAGTCTCGCCCGGGAAGCCAACGATAATATCGGTCGAGAGCGCGATATCGGGCATGCGGTTGCGAATGCGATCGACCAGGCCCAGATAGTCCTCGCGTGTATAACGGCGATTCATCTCTTTGAGGATACGCGTGGAGCCCGACTGAACGGCCAAGTGAAGCTGCGGCATGACGGCGGGCGTCTCGGCCATGGCGTCGATGGTCTCGGGCAGCAGATCCTTAGGATGAGAAGAGGTAAAGAAGATGCGCTCCACACCCGTATCACCCACGGCACGCAGCAGATCGGCAAAACGCGGCTTGCCAAACAGATCGCGACCATATGAGTTAACGTTTTGGCCCAGCAGCGTAATCTCGCGCACGCCCTGGCGCACCAAACCGGTCACCTCGTCGACAATTTCCTCGAAGGGGCGGCTCTTTTCGCGACCGCGCACGTACGGCACGATGCAATAGGTACAGAAATTATTGCAGCCCGTCATAATGGGCACCCAGGCGTGATACTGGGTCTCGCGATGCCACGGCATGCTCATGGCATCCGTATCCTCATGCTCATTGGTGCGGATATGACGCTTGCCATCAAGGAACGCCTCGGCAATGAGCTCTGCCACATGTGCGATGGAATGCGTACCAAAGATGACATTGACGTTATCGACGTTGGTGAGCAGGCCCTCGCCATCGCGCTGCGCGATGCAACCACCAACGGCAACCACACGCTTGCCCGAAGGCGAAGGCGGCAGGCTTTTACAGGAATTGCACTGGCCGTACAGGCGAGTATCGGCGGCCTCGCGCACGCAGCATGTCATGAAGACAACAATATCGGCATGCTCGGGATCGAGCGCCATGAGGCAACCATACGAATCGAGCAGACCGCTCACGCGCTCGGAGTCGTGCTGATTCATCTGGCAGCCAAAGGTGCGGATAAAGTAGGTTTTACCGGCAAGAATATCGCGTACGGAACGCTGGTCCATGTGCATAAGTCCTAACGATGGAGAGGGGGGGGGCGAATCGAGGCAAGCAGAAGCTATGCCACAGGCTTAACATCATCCATGACGACGTTATCCATAGCAGCTCGATTGATCTGGTGAACGTAGATAGAAAGGCGAATGGCCGTGCGCGACTCCCCGTTAATGAGGATGTCGGAGAACACGGGCGCGCAGGAAATATCAAAACCGGTTGGAATCAAAAAACCGCGCGCGATAGCCACGGCCTTAATGGCCTGGTTGACAGCACCAGCGCCGACACACTGGATGTTGACGGGTACACCATCCTTGACCATGCCGGCGATGGCGCCGGCAACGGACGCGGGCGATGATTTGCTTGATACCTTCAGGCAATCCATGAAGAAACTCCTGCGTTTAAAAGTACGTTTTAACTGCAATAACTGTATCGTACCGAGTGGACTCGGTAAAGGCACTATTCCTCTTTGGCAAGATCGAAGGTCACAGTGATTCGATCACGCGAAACACGAATCTTTGGGTCGCCACAAAGGTTGAGATAGTACCGGGCGGCAAGGTCATTAAAGTCACGCTCCACAGCACGCGAAAACTGTGCCATGTCATCCTTGGCAATACGTAGCCCGCGACGATCCTTCGCAAGATCGACAGGAGCCGGCGCATGCGAGGACGAATCACGCTCGCGCAGCAGACGCGCGGTCACACCGCGAACGGGCTTAATCTGCCCTGCCAAAATGCGATGAGCAGTGCGCTCGGACATCTCAAGACCCAAACCCGAACAGATACGGATAAAGTCCTCGGCATCAGAGGCAAGGCCTAAACGATCGACAACCGGAAGCTCACTCTCGTCATCAATGAACAGGAGACGCGACGTATCGAGCCGACTTGACGCCTGAGCATAAAGGGTCGCGGCAATCTCAGACGGAGAACCAAGATAGACATCGCAACCACACAACTCCTCGAGCGCAAACTCACAAGCAGCGCGAATAATATTATGCGGGCCGCGAGCACAGACATAACGTCCGTCCTCATCCCTGACGGCCTGGGGCCAGCTGGACTGATCGGCACGCTCACTGAGGCGGTCGGCCGCAACGCTCACCTTAAAGGCCGAGCCAAGGTCGACACCAGACGTGACCACACGGGCCTCGTCAGTGTTCTGCTTGATCGAAAACAATGCCATGCCACGACCGTGAACGCCCCAACGGTCCATCTTCATGCTCTCGAGCTTGGAGGTAACGCGGGCATCGAAGATTCGCTCTTGCATATCCTGTGGAACGCCCGAACCGTTATCCAGAAAGACAAGCGTGCGGACGCCATCTTCCTTGGTCGTGGCGAGATAGACCTTGTCGGCACCAGCATCGCGAGCATTACGGAGCATTTCGATGACGATATCCTCGACATGCTGAATGTCGTGCTTTGCCTGGCGCCGCTCGGCCTCCGAAACGCGGAGGCGGACATACCCCTCGCCAAGGTTCTCCTCGACGCGAAGGTTGCCCTCCCCCGACATCGACGCGATAAATGAGATGAGCTCGTTCGCGTCGCTCATGTTATTTAGCGATATCGACAGCGCGGCTCTCGCGAATCACGACGACGCGCACCTGACCGGGATACTCCATCTCTTCCTCGATCTGATGGGCGATATCGTGAGCCAGGACCGTGGACTGGGCATCGGAGATCTTGTCCGGCTGAACCATGACGTGTACCTCGCGACCAGCCTGCATGGCATAGGTACGCTCGACGCCTTCATGGGAGTTGGCGATCTCCTCGAGCTTCTCGAGACGCTTGATGTAGTTCTCGGCAGACTCGCGACGGGCACCGGGGCGAGAAGCAGAGACAGCATCAGCGGCCTGTACCAGGACATCGAGCACCGTGTTAGGGTCGACATCGGCATGGTGAGCCTCGATAGCATGAACGATAACGGGCTTCTCGCCATAACGGCGGGCAAGCTCGGCGCCGATGACGGCATGCGGACCCTCGACGTCGTGGTCAATTGCCTTGCCCAGGTCGTGCAGCAGGCCGGCGCGCTTGGCGGTCACAACGTCCAGGCCAAGCTCGGAAGCCATCACGCCGCACAGGTCAGAGACTTCGAGGGAGTGCTGAAGCACGTTCTGACCAAACGAGGTACGGTAGCGCAGGGCACCAAGGGTCTTGACGATCTCGGGGTGCAGGTCGTGAATGCCGGTATCGAAGGCAGCCTGCTCGCCAGCCTCGCGCACGCGCTGCTGAACCAGGTCGGCAGCCTTGTGATACATCTCCTCGATGCGGGCGGGGTGAATGCGGCCGTCGGCGATGAGGTTCTCGAGGGCAACACGGGCGGTCTCACGACGGACCGGGTCGAAGCTCGAAAGAACGACGGTCTCGGGCGTGTCGTCAATCACGAGGTTGACGCCGGAAACCTGCTCGAAGGTCCGGATGTTGCGACCCTCGCGACCGATGATACGGCCCTTGAGGTCATCAGAGGGAATGTGCACGGAGGTAACGGTGACCTCGGCTGTGTGGTCGGCAGCGCAGCGCTGAATCGCCAGGGACAGAATCTCCTGGGCGGTCTTGTGGCACTCGGCGCGAACCTGCTGCTCGGACTCGCGAATGATCGTGGCGGCCTCGTGGGTGACCTCGCCGCGAACCTTATCGAGGAGCTCCTTGTGGGCATCCTCGCGGGTCAGGTCGGCGATACGCTCGAGCTCGGAGGTCTGCTTGGCGCAGAGCTCCTCAAGCTCGCGGGAGCGTTTCTCGACCTGACCGGCCTGGCTGGACAGCTGGTGCTCACGCTTGTCGAGAGCGTCGTTTCGGCGATCGAGGGACTCCTCGCGCTGCATCACACGGTTCTCGAGCGTACGAATCTCGCTCTTACGCTGCTTGTCCTCGGCCTCGGCGGCCTGCTTGTTCTTGATGATCTCCTCTTTAGCCTCGAGCAGAGCCTCTTTTTTGAGGGTCTCGGCCTGACGCTTAGCATCACCGATCAGGGACTCAGCCTGCGCGTGTGCCGACTGAATCTTTTCGTCGGCCTCGTGAAGACTACCCTGCTTGGCGGTGCGCATGTAGGCAATGGCGGCGATGGCACCCAAAACGATGCCAACGAGCGCTGCAATGATAGGCATGCTCACTCCTTTTTATGGATTCGTTACACAACAAAGCGAACCGTCCTTACGAACGGCTCGCGACATTTGAGTAATATGGGCGCAACTTATGCGGGTCGGATACAGATAAACATATAAACAAACTCATCACAGATGAGCACATATCACAAAGCAAATGACAGTGTTTATCGTACGTTGAACCACAACAACTGTCAAATAAATGGCCCCGGCACGGCGGCTAAAACGCGGTGAACGGCAGGGCCACAAAGCGCATACGCCTAAACCGCACATTTCTCGCGTTCGGCATCGAGACGTGCCTTAACGGCATCGGCGGCGATGTGATACGAGAAGCCCTTGCCCATCAAAAACCGAACCAGTTTTTCGAATCCGCGCGTCTCTGGAACACGCCGCTTGGCGAGCAGGGCTGACGCACGCGCCAAATCGTCTTCGACGGCAAAATAATCCTCGGGATAACCGGGAATGTCATCGAGCACGACATGACGGCGCTTGAGCTCGGTCTCGATTTTGCGCTGTCCCCAACCGCGCCGCTTGCGCTCCTCGATAAAGTACGAGCAAAAGCGGTTCTCGTCTAAAAAGTGATACTCTGTGGCGCGCTCGACGGCGAAATCGATCGCGGGCTGGTGAAAGCCGTAGCGAGCCAGCTTGTCACGGACCTCACCCGTCGCATGGTCGCGGCGCGATAGCATCTCGGTCACCATGGTAAGTGCACATTTACCCTCGATGAGCTGCACCGCCTCACGAAAGTTGTCCCAATCACAGGGAAGATCGGGGCGGTTTTTGACATACAGCCGCGCGACCCGCACGGGAATCCAAATGGACCGCTCAAAACCGCCCTCAAGCTCACAATCGATATGTGCGCAAGGCTTTTTGGACGCATACCCGCTCGAGAACGAGGAAGCCGCCTTCTTATCGGGAAAGAAGGCCGTGGCCTCGGTCACCGTATACGACATGAGCGTAACCGCTACTCGTCGTCATCATCGAGCATGGCGGAACCATCGATGGCGTAAAGCTCGTCAAACTCCTCAGGCGCAGGCTGATCGGTCAGCTCGACCTCGGACGGAGCATCGTCATCAAACTCAAGTCCGCAGGCAAGGCGGACCTTATGCTCAATCTCGTCGGCGCAATCGGGGTGTTCGCGCAGGAAAGCCTTGGCGGCCTCTCGACCGTTGCCAAGCTTGTCCTCGCCATAGGCAAACCAGGAGCCCATCTTCTTGCAGATGCCGCACTCGACAGCCATGTCCAGAATTGAGCCCTCCTTAGAGATGCCCGTACCGTACATGATGTCGAACTCAGCAGAACGGAACGGAGCTGCCACCTTGTTCTTAACGACCTTGGCGCGCACGCGGTTACCGATAACCTCGTCCTTAAGCTTAATGCTGTCGATACGGCGAATGTCGATACGCACCGAAGAGAAGAACTTAAGGGCGCGGCCGCCCGTCGTAGTCTCGGGGTTGCCGAACATGACGCCGATCTTCTCACGCAGCTGGTTAATGAAGATGCACGTCGTGTTGGACTTGGACAGCGAGCCGGCGAGCTTGCGGAGCGCCTGACTCATTAGGCGAGCCTGAAGACCGACCGTAGTATCGCCGATTTCTCCCTCGATCTCGGCACGCGGGGTCAGCGCGGCGACGGAGTCGACGACGATGGCATCGATGGCGCCGGAACGCACGAGCATGTCAACAATCTCAAGCGCCTGCTCGCCCGTATCGGGCTGGGAAATGAGCACCTCGTCGATATCCACGCCGATGCGCGCGGCATACGTGGGATCAAGCGCGTGCTCGGCATCGATAAATGCCACAACGCCACCCATTGCCTGGGCCTCGGCCAGGATCTCGAGCGAAAGCGTCGTCTTACCGGAGGACTCAGGACCGTAAATCTCGACGATACGGCCGCGCGGCACGCCGCCGATACCCAGCGCGGCATCGAGGGCCAGGGCGCCCGTGGGAATGGCCTCGACCTCGAGCTCGGGACCACCGTCGCCGTACCTCATGATGGAACCCTGGCCGAATTTCTTCTCGATCTCGGCCTTGGTGGTGGCGATCATCTCATCGCGCTCTTTACCCGTCGTGCGAGCATGAACGGTACGTACGGGACCTGAATTCTTGGCCATGAATAGCCCTCCTCTTAACAACCTGCATCGATAATAAACGAACGGCTGTTCGTGGTCAACCGTTCAGGCCAATCATATGCAGGCGGTCTTTCCAAAACCCAACCAAACGCCGACCAAACACTGACCAAATGCTTGACCACAAAGGACCAAATATGAACAAGGCAGGCAAAAATACATCTACAACCAGCACAAACGCCAAATGAGCCTAAGGTCCCTATCTCCACAATTAAGGGGCTCGGAGGCCCCTTAAAACACGTCTATTCCATAGAGTTGAGCACAAGGGCAATGCGACCCAATGCCTCCGTGACCGCATGGGCACGAACACACGAACGGTCGCCCTCATAGTGGCAGCGCACAGAGTCCACGACCGGCACGCCCCCATCGGCGGAACGATGCGCCCAGCCAATATAGAAAGTGCCCGCCGGATCGTCCTCAGTGCCACCGCCGGGGCCGGCATAACCCGTTGCGCTCACTGCAATATCGCTCTGGTACAGCTCCAGCGAACCCACCGCCATCTCGCGCGCGGTCTGATGCGACACCGCGGTATAGCGGTCGAGCGTCTCCTGCTCAACACCAAGAACACGATGCTTAATCTCATCGCAATAGGTCACCGCACCGCCACGAAGCACCGCCGAGGCACCCGGGATATCGGCAATCGTCGAGGCAATCATACCCGCCGTCAGCGACTCCGCCGTCGAGACCGTCACACCACGGGCACTCGCGCGCTCGACAATATCGCGCGCCAGTTCCTCGTTGTTTGCGGCGATTAGCAAATAAGACTCCGTCATACCCACCAGGACCTAGACCGAAAAGACGATCTTGCGACAGTTCCAGAAGTACTGGGCGCCCGAGACAATGGTCAAAATCACGGCGATGACGTACAGGAAGCGCGACACCGAATAGACACCGAGCAGCAGCGACACCGGCCCCAGCTGGAGACCGGCCATCGCAAAGACGCACAGATAGCCGCAGATGGAAACCATCGTCGTCGCCGTCTTGTACTTGCCAAGCTTATCGGCGGCAACGACCACACCGGCCGCACTCGCGACCATGCGCAGGGCGCTCACCAGCAGCTCGCGGAACAAGATAATGAACACCGACCACACGGTTACGGTACCAAAATCCAAGAACAGAAGCAGAGCCGAGAACACGAGCAACTTATCGGCGATGGGATCCAGGAACTTACCGAAGTCGGTGATCTCGTTGCGCGAACGAGCCAGGTAGCCATCAACCTTATCGGTGCACGACAGGATGACGTACAGAACAAAGGCGGCAGCGGCGAGCGGGCCGTCGAAGGTGCTCAAATCCGTACCGGCAACGCTTGTGTGAGACAGCGCCGACACGATCATGAACACCGGAATGAAGACGATGCGCACGCACGTCACGATGTTGGCGGGCGTCCAAACACTCGTCAGTTCCTTATTGCTCTCGTTAGCCACGACGCTCTCCTACTCCACAACATGACCGATAAGCTCGTAGCAGAAGCTATCGGTAAACTCGACCGTCAGAATATCGCCCACAGATGCCTCGCTGGCATCCAGATGCACCGCGCCATCGGAATCGGGCGCCTGGAACCAGGCATGTCCGATGAGCTCGGCACCGTCTTCGGTCTCCTCGATACCGTCGACGATCACCTGGGCGCGTTCGCCCACATGTGCGGCAGTTGCAGCAAAACCGAGCGACTCGGCCAGGTCCATGGCCTCCTGGGCGCGCTCGAGCTTAACCTCTTCGTCAACCTGACCTTCCATCTTAGCAGCCAGGCTGCCCTCCTCCTGCGAGTAGGCAAAGACGCTCGTGTAGTCAAAGCCGACGGTGTCCATAAAGTCAATGAGATCGCGGAACTCGTCGTCGGTCTCGGTCGGGAACCCTACCATGGCCGTGGAGCGGATCACGATACCGGGGATGCGCTCGCGCAGGTCGCGGAACAGGTCCTCGAGCTCCTGGCGCGAACCGGAGCGGCGCATGGCCTTGAGGATGCGCGCGTCGCAGTGCTGCACGGGGATATCGATATAGGGCAGCACCTCGGGCGTATCGCGAATGGTTTCGATAAGCTCGTCGGTCATGCCCTCGGGCTGCAGGTAGAGTACGCGGACCCACACGTTATGAGGACGCACCGCCTCAGCAACGGCCTGCAGCAGCTGCGCCAGATTGCGCGGCGCGCCCTCAGCGAGGTCCTCGTCGGCAAAGTCGGTACCCCAGATGCCCGTGTCCTGACCGATCAGAACGATCTCGCGCACGCCACCGGCGACCAGGTCGCGCACCTCGGAGATAATGCTCTCGGCATTGCGCGAGTGATAACGACCGCGGATATACGGGATCATGCAGAAGCTACAGAAGCGGTTGCAGCCATCGGAGATCTTGACATAGGCGACAGCGCCCTCGACGGTGCGCTTGACCTGCGGAATATAGGCGGCAATCTCGCGCTCGACACCCAGCACGTCATCGATAACCGCCACGATGCCGTCTTCCTCGTCGGCCTTCACAAAGGCCGCGACCTCGGGCAGCTCGTCGGGTAGGTCGTCGCCGTAGCGTGACGGCACGCAGCCGCACATGACGATCGGGCAGGAACGAACGCCGTCCTGCACCTCGTTGGCAAGCTCGAGCGTGGTCTCGATGCTCTCGGACGTTGCAGAGGCAAGGAACGAGCACGTATTGACGATGGCGATATCGGCATCCTGTGGATCGAATGCCTCCTCGTAGCCTGCGGCAGTCAGCAGCGAACGCATACGGTCGGTATCGACCTCGTTCTTGGCGCACCCGAGGGTGATATAGAGCACGGAGCCCAACGGAGTATCCATGTTGGAGAGCGGTCCTTTCGAAAGAATTAGCGGTAGTTGGTGAACTGCAGCGGCTGACCGTAGTCCTGGTCGCGCAGGAACTGGATCACGGTCTGCAGCGCATCCTTGGAAGCAGAGGAAACACGCAGTTTGTCGGCCTCAATCGTCACCTTGACCTTGAGCTTCTGATCCTTGATGTCCTTATTGATCTTCTTGGCAGTCGTCTGGTCGATACCCTCGACGATGTGACCGAGCACGCGCACGGTACCGCCCGATGCAGCCTGGGGCGCATCCCAGGACACGGCCTTAAGATCGATGCCGCGCTTGATGAGCTTGGAGCTCAGGACGTCGATGATCTGCTTGGAGACAAAGTCGGCCGGGGCGTTGATCGAAAAGAGCTTGTCGCCCTTCGAAAGCTCGATGGTGGCGCCGGAGTCCTTCAGGTCATAGCGCTGGGAAATCTCGCGCGTGGTCTGCTGGAAGGCATTGTCGACCTCCTGCATATTGACCTCGGACACGACGTCGAAGCTGGAATCTTTAGCCATGGTTAATCCTTTCGCTTACGAGCGGCTTAGTAGCTGTCGTACGAATAATCGGTGGAATCGGTCATCGTTTGACCGTCGGTGGCGGTATCGGTGCCGTCCGTGGACTGGGCGTCGGTTCCATCCGCACTGTTAGCATCATCGTTACCGTCAGTGGTCTCGCCGTCCTCGGCGTCGGTCGTCTCCTTCTTGGGAACGGTGATCGTCACGCGTGCCACGCCCGATGTCTTGGTGTCATAGCGGACCTTTTCGCCGTTCTTGGTAACGGTGACATCGGAAGGCTTGGACGTGGTGATCTCGATCGAGGACTCGGGCGTGTATTCCTGCTCAAAGGGGCCGGTCGCCTGGGCGCCATAGACCGACTTGCCATCAACCTTGACCTCAATCCAAGCAGTCTTGCCCTTGGCAACGGAGATCTTGACCTTTGTGACCTCGTTCTCCTCCTTCTTGGCCGTCGTCTTAGCGGCATCCGAATCGGTGGACTCGTCCGTCGTCTCATCGGTATCTTCATCCTCATCGACGGATTCGGTCGTCTTGGAAGACTTCTTAGTCGATGTCTTGGTGGCAACGGGCGTCTCGGGCGTCGACTCGGGCGCCGAGGAGTCGCAGCCACGCAGGAGCACCACGATGAGCACGATCAGCAGCAGCGCCACGGCACCAATACCGGCGTAAACGATACGTGGATCGAGACCGTTGTTCTGGGGAGCACGCCCACCGCCGCGTCCACGATTGGAACCACCGCGACCAGTGCCTTGGGGCATACGACCGCGGTTATTGTCGGAACGTCCGCGATAGCTACCTTGGCGCTGCATGTTGCGCTGGCCCGAGCGGGGGGCGAGCTCGCCGCGACCCTGGTAGTTGCGCTGGCCCGAACGAGGCGCCGAGGAGCGCTGGCTATAAGGTTGCGACTGAGATCGAAGGCGAGGCGTCACCTGCGTAGTATCGGCGTCTGCATAGCCGCCGAGCGGACGACCGGAAGAAACGCCACGGTACCCGCGATCGGAATAACCACCATCGCCGTAGCCGGCACGAGGGTCACGTGCGACACCGCGGGCAGCGGGGAGTGCGCGCTCCTCGGGCGCCGGCGTGCTGCGAAAACGATCGCGCTGGGAACGAATCTCCTCGCTCGAGCCCGTTTCGGTAACATAGCCAGCCTGCTGAGGGCGCTGGCCATAACGCGTCGAACGCCCGCCCTGAACCATCAGGAAGCGGCCGTTGTCGACCGAGGAACGCGAATTGACGTAGCCGGCGGCGTCCTGAAAACGACCGCCCTGCTGCGACGTCTCACGCTCATATGCCATCAGATCGTCAAAATAAGCGTTGACGACCTCCCGCGGATTGAGGCCCAAAAAGCGCGCATAGCTCGAAATCATGCCCTGCGCATAGCCGCGCGGAGGCATCGATGCAAAATTGCCATTCTCGAAAAACTCGATGATCTGCGGCCTGATTTTGATGGTGTTGGCGACCTGCTGAATGGAAAGGCCCATTCGGCGACGCTGCTCGAGCAGCATGTCACCAAAGCGTGCAGCCATCAGAATCCTCCAAACTCACGATCTTCACGTGCCATCTCGGCGTCGACGGATTCCAGCGCGGCAAGGCCTTCTTCATCCAGCAGAACCTCGCGCGGCTTGGAACCGTCGGGCGGTCCGACGACACCCTTTTCTTCCAGCATGTCCATAATACGCCCGGCGCGCGCATAGCCAACCTTCAGGCGGCGTTGCAGGCCAGATGTGGAGCCCAGCTGCGATTCCACCACAATATGAGCGGCTTCCCAGATAAGCGGATCGTCGTCCTGAGGCTCGGCAACGCCGGTTCGCACGATGCCGCCGCCACCTGCCATGGACATGGAGGCAGGTGCCACAGCCGACAGGATCTCCTCATGGTAGTCGGGCTCGCTTTGCGACTTAACGAACTCGACAATCTCGTTGATCTCGTCATCCGAAACAAAGCAGCCCTGGATGCGGCGGGGCTTGCCCCAGTCGACCTTTGAGAACAGCATGTCACCCAAGCCGGTGAGCTTTTCGGCACCCATCTGGTCAATGATGACGCGGGAGTCGATGCCCGTTGCGACGTTGAAGGCGATACGGTTGGTAATGTTTGCCTTGATGAGACCCGTCACCACGTTAGAGCTCGGACGCTGGGTCGCCACGATAAGGTGGATACCGGCGGCACGGCCCAGCTGGGCGATACGCACAATCGAGGCCTCGACGTCCTTGCCGGCGACCATCATCAGGTCCGAAAGCTCGTCGATGATGATGACCAGATAGGGCATCTTTTGCGGCGGGTTATCGTAATGCTCAAACTCGCCGGCGGCCTGCTTTTCGTTATAGGTCGAGATCTTGCGCACGTTCAGGCGCTCGAAGACCTTCAGGCGGCGCTCCATTTCGGACACCGCCCACTGCAAGGCGCTCGCGGCCTGCTTGGGCTCGGTCACCACGGGCACATAGAGATGCGGCAAACCGTTATAGCCCGCAAGCTCGACGCGCTTGGGGTCGACCATGATCAGGCGAACGTCCTCGGGAAGGGCTCGCATGAGCAGGGTCGTGATGATGGAATTGATCATCACCGACTTACCAGAACCGGTCGTGCCGGCGATCAGCAGGTGGGGCATCTTGGCGAGGTCAGCGACGACCGGCGTGCCCTCGGCATCTCGACCGATGGCCAGCTCGAGCGGACCGCCCTTCACATAGGGAAGCACGTCGCCCAGGTTGACGTTCTGGCGCTTGCGATTGGGAATCTCGATACCCACAAGCGAGGTACCGGGGATCGGGGCAAAGATGCGCACCGACTGAGCAGCGAGCGAAAGCGCGATATCGTCCTCGAGGCTCGAAATCTTGCTCACGCGCTCGCCCTCGCCAGGTTGCAGCTTAAAGGTCGTCACCGTGGGGCCGGCGATCCAGCCGACCACGCGGGCACTGCGGCCAAACTCAAGCAAGGTGGATTGCAGTGACTCGGCAGTCTGTTCCAGCTCCTTGTCAGATGACGCGGAGGACGCCGACTGCGGGTTGGCGTGCAGGATCTCGAGCGGCGGAAGCTTGAGGCCGTCCTCTTCTTCGCCCTCGTTATCCGCGGGGGCATTGACCGCTCCCCCATCGCTAGGAGTAGGCGCCTCGGCAGCGCCCGCGACAGCCGTATCGGCAACCTTGGGATGCTTCAAGAAGTCGGGAATCTGAGGTGTTGCCGAGACAGGACTCACGGCAAACGGCGGCTCGGACTCGTCGATCTTATCGGGGTCGTCTTCCATCGAAAGCTGGCCGGTTACCTGTTCGCGCTTAGCATGGCGACGCGGCAGCAAAGTTGTCTTTGCGGTCTCAATCGGAGCCTCGTCGTCCTCGTCATCGCCCTCGGTAAGCTCAATCTCGCTATCGGACCAAGACGGGTCGGGCTCGCTTGTATTCAACTTGGGCGTGGCCTTGCCCTTCTTGACATGACGGCGCGGCAGCAGCGTCGTCTTAGCGCGCTCGGCCTCCACGGCATCGGATACGTCGACAAACGGATCCTCGTCCTCGTCGTCATCGTCCAAAACCGGGTCCACATCGTTGCCCATGACCGTGGTCACGGCAGCATCGGAGCCCTTTTGACGAAGAATGCTCAGGTGCGGACGGGCAACGCCGGGCACCGACAGGGCTTCGTCGTCACCCCACGGGCTCGCGTTAACATCGGCACGACGGCGCTCGGCAAAATCGGCCGCGCGGTCGCGAGCAGAGCGCAGCACGCCACCCACCGAAAAGCCGATGATGACAAAACCAACGACGGCCAGACCCAACAGGACCACCATCGCGATAGGCTTACCCAGGGCATTCTGCAGCGCACTCGCAATAAACGCACCGATGTAGCCACCCGAGGCGGACAGATTTTGCGGCGTGAACATAAGGTCACACGAATCGCTCGTGCCCGGCACCATCAGCGACAGGATAGAGACAATGGCCACAAAGACCACGGCGCCGCCCGCGACCGAGCGAATGTTGAGCGGCGAGTCCTCACCCAAAAAGAGCGTGGCGGCAAACAGCAAGATGACGATCGGCAGCACGTAGGCGCCCAGGCCAAAGCCGAGGTGATAGAAACCGGCGACAGCAGCCGTCACGGGCGCCGTTGCCGGCGAAATCACGGCAATGAAGGATGCAATCGCCAAAACGGCAATGACCACGCCGGCGATATCGCGATTGGCCGAAGGCTCGACCAGGGGCTCGAACTCATCGAACTCCGCCTCGTGACCCTTATTGGCACGCAGATGGGAACCGGCACCCTTAGCAGATGCCGGTTGGCTGTTGGCTTTATTGCCTTTGGCGTTTTGTGCAGATCCGCGCGCCAAACTAAACCTCCATGACGACCGGGATGATCATCGGACGGGTGCGCGTACGGCTCCAGATAAAGTTGGAGAGCGAATCGCGCACGGCTTTGCGAATGGCATCGGAGCCGCTGCTGGTAAAGCTAAACTTGCCCTTCTCGATCGTCTTCATGATGGCTGCGGAGGCATCCTCGGAGAACTGGTCGTCGATGGCAAACGAAACGCCGCGGCCCGAGAACTCGATAGCCTCGATCTTCTTGTGCTTGAGCGAGACGATGGCAACAGCCGTGACCATACCGTCGTTGGCGAGCTTTTGGCGATCGCGCAGGACAATGGGGTCGGTATCGCCGATGCGCAGACCGTCGACATAGACAACGCCGGACTCGACGGGCGCACCGCGTTTGACGATACCGCCGCGCATCTCGAGCGTGTCACCGTTATCGAGGATAAAGATGTGATCGTCCTTAAGGCCCATCTTGCGGGCGAGCTGGGCATGGGCGCGCAGGTGAACGGCCTCGCCGTGAACCGGCATAAAGTAGGTGGGCTTGGCCATGGCTATCATGAGCTTGAGCTCCTCCTGGCTGCCGTGGCCCGAGACGTGGACGAGGGCACGGGACTTATCCCAGACGTCGCAGCCAAGCTTGGCCAGGCTGTTGACGACCTGCTGGACGGCCTTCTCGTTGCCGGGAACGGGAGTTGCCGAGAGGATGACGGTATCGCCCTCGTGGATGGAAAGCGTCTTGTGCTCGCCGTTGGCCATGCGGGACAGGGCCGACAGCGGCTCGCCCTGCGAACCGGTGCACATGACGACGATCTTATCGTCAGGCAGGTTATCGATATCAAAGGCATCGATGATATCGGCATCGTCGATGTTGAGGTAGCCCAGCTCGCGCGCCACGCGGGTGTTGGTGAGCATGGAACGTCCGGTCACGACGACCTTGCGGCCGCACTTGCGGGCGGCGTCGCAGATCTGCTGCAAGCGATGGATGTGGCTCGAGAACGACGCGACGAACACGCGGCCCGGAGCATTCTTGATGGCATGCAGCAGGTTGGGACCAACCTCGGCCTCGGACTTGGTAAAGCCGGGAACCGTGGCGTTGGTAGAGTCGGAAAGCAGCAGGTCGATGCCCTGCTTGGCAAAGCGGCTGATAGCGGCATAGTCGGGCGTGACACCATCGATGGGCGTCTGGTCAAGCTTAAAGTCGCCCGTGTGCAAAACGGTGCCCTGATTGGTGCGGATGAACACGCCCAGAGCGCCGGGGATGGAGTGCGTCATCGAGAAGAAGTCGAGCGAGATGCCACCCAGATTGACGTGGCTGCCGCCCTTGACCTCACGGAACTTGGGCGCGCGGATGCGGAACTCGGAGAGCTTGCCCTCGATAAAACCGAGCGTCAGCTTGCTCGAGAAGATGGGCACCTTGTTGTTGAGGTCCTGCAGCAGGTACGGAAGCGAACCGGTGTGGTCCTCGTGGCCGTGGGTAACGACGATGCCGCGGAGCTTCTCCTCGTTCTCCAGGACATAGGTGTAGTCAGGAAGTACCAGGTCGATACCGGGCTGGGAGTCGTCGGGGAACATGAGACCGGCGTCGACGAGCACCATGTCGTCGCCGCACTCGAAGACCGTCATGTTCTTGCCGATGCCGTCAAGGCCGCCGAGCGGAATGATCTTCAAGGGAGATGATTTTTTAGCTGCCATAGGTTAGTGTGGTTTCCTTTCTTCGAAACGGGTCTGGAACAACCGGCGGGGCGCTTCTGGCAAACCGACCGCCGGGAACGTACAAACATGCATCATAGAGTCGACGCAGTAACCTCAGTATAATACCCATTTGCCCACCAACAGACCACCCATGCATCAAAGCCCCATCTGAACTGGTCCATCCCGCCGGTTTCCCGTGGGGCGGGCACTGATGAAGTTTCCTGCTCTACAGTCCTGCTCACGACGGAGGCCACATTAAGTGGCCTCCTGTTCGTGCGGAACTCGCGATAAACTTCATCAGTGCCCGCCCCACGGGAAACCTGCCAAATAGAGACAGGTTTATTTTGGTCGGTTTTATCTGGGAAGATGCTGCTGCGGCTATCTACAGATCTGTAATCTGACTACTGAATAGACTGTCTAACTAAATAGCGAGCGGCATTAACCAGCCCTTTTGCTTGCGCCCGGGAGGGACGCATATGAAGTTTATCGCGAGTTCTGCACGCAAAGGAAAGCACTTAATATGCTCTCCGTGCGAGCAGGACTGTAGAGCAGGAAACTTTACCTGCGGCCCCGCCGAGAATAGCAAAAGGGCGACCCCCTTAGGAGTCGCCCTTGTTGAGCTGCTTATGTACGGCTGTTACTCGGCGTCGTGGTGACGGCGAGGCTTGCGGCCTCCGTTGTCACCGGGACGGCGCGGACGGTCGCTGCGCTCGGAGCGCTCGCGACGCGGACGCTCACGGCGCTGGAAGTGCTCGCCGTCGCCCTCAGAAGCACCCTCGGCGCGAGCCGGGGCCTCGGGCTTATCCAGACGATCAAGCGAGATCTTGCCACGATCGTCGACCTCGATGACGACGACCTTGACCTCGTCGCCCACGTTGAGGACGTCCTCGACCTTCTCCACGCGGCCCTTGGCGACGCGAGAGATGTGCAGCAGGCCGTCCTTACCGGGCAGCAGGTTGACGAAGGCGCCGAAGGGCTGGATGGAGACCACGCGACCGGTGTACTCCTCGCCCGGCTCGGGAACCTTGATGATGAGCTTGATGCGCTCGACGGCCTGGTCCACGGACTCGCCGGTGCCGCCGACAAAGACGGTGCCGTCCTCCTGGATGTCGACCGAAGCGCCGGTCTCGTCCTGAATACCGCGGATGACCTTACCGCCGGAACCGATGACGTCGCGGATCTTGTCGGTCGGGACCTGGATGGAGACGATGCGCGGAGCGGTGCTGCGTGTGGTGTGGCGCGGCTCGGGGATCACATCGAGCATCTTCTGCAGGATGAAGGCGCGACCCTCCTTGGCCTGCTGCAGGGCGCGGGCCAGGATGTCGAAGGTGAGGCCGGTGGCCTTGTTGTCCATCTGCAGGGCGGTGATGCCCTCGGTGGTGCCGGTGACCTTAAAGTCCATGTCGCCCAGGAAGTCCTCGAGACCCTGGATGTCGGACAGGACCACGGTCTTACCCTCCTCCTGGATCAGGCCCATGGCGATACCGGAGACCGGGCGCTTAATGGGCACGCCGCCGTCCATAAGGGCGAGCGTGGAGCCGCAGGTCGAAGCCATCGAAGAGGAGCCGTTGGACTCCATGACCTCGGAGACGACGCGGATGGCGTAGGGGAACTCGTTCTCGTCGGGAAGCACCGGAAGCAGAGCGCGCTCTGCCAGATTGCCGTGACCGATCTCGCGACGCTTGGGGCTGCCCATGCGGCCAGTCTCGCCGGTGCAGAACGGCGGGAAGTTGTAGTGGTGCATGTAGCGCTTGCCCTCGGTGGGCTCGATGGTATCCAGACGCTGGCCCTCGTTGAGCATGCCGAGCGACAGGACGGAGAGCACCTGGGTCTGGCCGCGCTGGAACAGACCGGAGCCGTGAACGAGCGGCAGGTAGTTGTCCTTCACCATGATGGGACGGATCTCGTCGGCGGCACGGCCGTCGACGCGCTCGCCGGTCTCGACGACCATAGTACGCATGGCCTTCTTCTCGAGCTTCTTGAGCGCCACGGGGATCTCGCGCTCCCAAGCGGCCTGCTCCTCCTCGGTAAACTCGGCGCGGATGGACTCCTTCAGAGCCTCGACCTTACCGATACGGGAGAGCTTGTCGGCGTCGCGAAGGGCAGCTGCCATCTCGTCGTAGTGGGCAAAGATGCGCTCCTGGACCTCCTCGACGGGCTGGTCGAGCGGGTACTCCTTCTTGACGATGGGGCCGTTGACCTGCTCCCACTCGGCGACGAACTCGTCCTGGGCCTGGCAGAAGGCAGCAAGGGCCTCCTGGCCAAACTTCATGGCGGCGAGCATGTCGTCCTCGGAGATCTCCTCGGCGCCGGCCTCGACCATCGAGATGAAGTCGGCAGAGCCGCCCAGCTCCAGGTCCAGATCGGAGTTCTCGCGCTCCTCGTAGGTGGGGTTGACGATAAACTCGCCAGTCTCCACGTTACGGCCGATGCGCACGCAGGCAAGCGGGCCCTCGAAGGGCACGCCACCGAGCGTCATGGCCAGGGAAGCACCCATGACGTTGATGACGTCGAAGGGGTTGACCTGGTCGGCGACGAGCGAGGTGGCGACGATGTGCACCTCGTTGCGGAAGCCGTCCGGGAAACTCGGGCGGATCGGACGGTCGATCATGCGCGCGGTGAGCGTGGCCTTCTCGCTGGGACGGCCCTCACGCTTGAGGTAACCACCCGGGATGCGGCCGGCTGCGTACATCTTCTCGTTGAAGTCGACGGTCAGCGGGAAGAAGTCGTAGTTCTTGCGCTCCTTGGAGACGACCACGGTGTCGAGCATCGTGGTGTCGCCCTGCTTGACCAGGCAGGCGCCGGTGGCCTGCTTGGCAAGCTCGCCCGACTCAAAGGTGTAGGTCTTGCCGTACAGCTCAAAGGTCTTGGATACGAGTGTCATTGTTCTCCTTTACCCCACAGGCCCCTTGCCTGCGGGCTTCTCATGTGACGCAGGCCCCCTGCCCCCGCCACGCTTCAGAGCGTGATTGTTCGCGCCCTTACACAAAAAGAGCGCCCCGCTGCGCAGGACGCTCTTAGCATGTACAAATCCTTACTGGATGTTGTCGCGGATGCCCAGAGCCTTGATGAGCTCACGGTACTCGACGATGTCGTTCTTCTTAATGTAGGAGAGAAGACGACGACGACGGCCGACGAGCATGAGCAGGCCACGACGGGTGTGGAAGTCCTTCTGGTGGGACTTCATGTGCTCGGTCAGCTCCTTGATGCGCTCGGACAGGATGGCGACCTGAACCTTGGGGTTGCCGGTATCGACCGGGGTGTTACCGAACTGGGCAGTCAGCTCCGCCTTGCGCTCTTTGGAAACAGTCATTGTTTCACCTTTCGTTTCTTGTCGCCCTCGGGCGACGCTATTCGCCTCGGACTGGGAAGCCGCCGGTGGAGCGAGCATCCAAGATCGAGGTACCAACAGGTCGGTATGTTACCACAAGCAGCCCGCGACTGCGCATCATCACCGACCCAACATGAATTCCATCGCACGGAGGCGCTGATCGGTGTGCGTCGCAGCCCAAACATGCGAAAGCCCCAACAAAAAGGCAGCGGTATGGGGATCGACCCTCTCGGCCATGAGTGCATCGAATGTCATGGACATGAGGGCGCGCAGCCACGCGACCTCACCGGTCGACACCAACTCGGCACCCGGAACGCTCGACGCGCACGACCCGCACAGAAGACCGCCCGCCCGGGGCGAAAAATACGACAGCATGGGGTCTCCGCACAGCACGCAGGCAGAAAAATCGGGTCGATAGCCAACGTGCGATAGCAGCTTAAAGACATATGCCGCCACAAGCAGATCCATATGCGCCGTGTCGAGCCCGCTGCCCACCAGGGCAAGCGCCCGCTGCGTGATGGCAAAGGTAAACGGATCCTCGGCATCCTCGAACGAGCACACACGCGCAACCTCGGCAATCGCGCTGGCGGCACAGGTCGTCTCGTAGTCAGGAGCAGCACCGAGCGGCGCCTCAATAAGCTCCGCCTGAGAAACAACGTCGAGCGACCGTCCATGCGCCAATAGCATATCAACGGTACAGAACAGCTCACAGCGCGCCGCCAGGCGCCCACCGGGTTTGCGGGCGCCCTTTGCCACGGCGCGAACCTGCCGACCCCGCTCGTCAAGCATCGTCAGGATCAGGTCCGTCTCTTTGAGCTTCGTCTTGTCGAGGACGAGCACCTTCGTGCGATATGTCCGGGAGCCAGCCATGCGCGCCGCGCGCCCTTAGTCCTCGGCATTGTAGCCAAAGCGGCGAATCTGGGCCTCATCGTCACGCCAGCCGGCCTTGACCTTCACGTCCAGCTCCAAAAAGACCTGCGTGCCAAAGATGCGCTCAAGATCGCGACGGGCGTCGATACCGATATGTTTGATCATTTCGCCGCCCTTGCCAATGATGATGCCCTTTTGGCCCTCGCGCTCGACGTAAATGGTGGCGTGCACACGCAGCACCTTCTTGGTCTGCTCGAGCGCATCGCAGATCACGCCAACGGAATGCGGGATCTCATCACGGGTGCGGCGCAAGACCTTCTCGCGCACAAACTCGGCAACAAGTGTCTCGTCGGAAGCGTCGGTACCCATGTCCTCGGGGAACCAACGCGGACCCTCGGGCAAAAAGTGCGCAACGGTCTCGATGAAGGCATCGACGTTGAAGTTCTTGACCGACGACGTCACGATCTCATCGTCATATTCCATGAGCTCGTGGGCTGCCTTAAGCTGCTCCATGACCTGTGCGGGGTCGGCCTCATCGGCCTTGGTGAGCACCAGGACCTTCTTGGAACGAGCGTTCTTAACGCGCTCGGCAACCCAGGCGTCTCCCCTACCGATCGGCTTGGTGGCATCAATCAAAAACGCGACGACATCGACATCGTTCAGCTCGAACAGCGCACTCTTGTTGAGCTCGGACCCCAGGCCGTCCTTGGGCTTGTGGATACCCGGGGTATCGACAAAGACCAGCTGGTAACCGGGGCGGTTGACGACGGCGCGCATGCGGCGGCGGGTCGTCTGGGCCACCGGCGAGGTGATGGCGACCTTTTTGCCATAGCAGGCGTTGAGTAGCGTAGACTTGCCGGCGTTGGGGCGACCGACCAGGGCCACGAAGCCGCTGCGGAAACCGGGTTCAACGTCGCCAAAGCCCGCGAGGCTGTCGTCCTCGTCGCACAGGGCGTCGAGCTCTTCGTCGCTCATGCCCTCAAACGGGTCGAATTCCTCGACCTCATCGTATGCCTCAGTCGCTTCGGCATCCACCGCATCCAGGGACTCGTCGTCCAGAGTTTCATCGGTAGGCTGCATATTGTCGGACATGGGAATCCCTTTCTAAATAAAGCCGAGCGCGTGGGCAAATACCAGCACGCCCACAATCGCGGCAGTGATGGAAAGAACGTATACAGAGGCGGCGGCAATGTCCTTCGCACGCTTGGCCAGCGGATGGAGTTCCTGGGTCGCCAGGTCGACGATCGCCTCCATAGCGGTATTGCACAGCTCGCCGTGAATCACCAAGCCACAGCAGATGATAACTGTGGCCCACTCGGCAATGTCGAGGCCGACAACGCAGCCAGCAATGACGGTGCACACGCCCGCCACGAGCATGACCTTAATGTTGCGCTCGGTTTCAACGGCGGTGACGAAGCCCTCCATGGCGTAGGAGAACGACTTTAAGAAGGACGGATGGTCCTTGTTCGATCCGGGAATCATAGACGGCTCCTAGTCGTGGGCGTGGTTGGTGATGGGGCCGACGTGGACCAGCTTGGGGTCCTCACCGCGCTCGAGCGCCAGATCGCGCAAGATGGCGTCCTCGCGGGCCTCCATGACCTCGGCCTCGTCGTCCTCAATGTGGTCATACCCCAGCAGGTGCAGCATGCCATGCACGAGCATCAGGCGGCACTCGTCGGCAGGGCTATTACCAAAGCCGGGGGCCTGACGGGCAATGACCTGCGGGGCCAGGATAATATCGCCGAGCTCGAGCGTCTCGTCGGCGGGAATATCCTCGTCAAAGGCCGAGTCGCACTCAAACGAGAGGACATCGGTGGTACGGTCGATACCGCGCCACTCGTGGTTGAGCTCGTGCATCTCGTCCTCATCGACATATGAAAGGGAAATCTCGACTTCACGCTCAACGCCCTCGGCGGCAAGCACGACCTCGCAGATGTGCTCTACCTCCTGCGCGTCGAGCAGCGTATCGAGCTCGGCATCGTTGCTGATCAATACACTCAACGGGACTCCTTTCGGTCGTGCACGCGTTTCTCGCGCACATCATCATAAGCATCGTATGCCTCGACGATACGCCCCACCAAGGCATGGCGCACCACGTCGGCACGCTCGAGGTGAGAAAATGCGACATCGTCGACACGGCCTAAAATCTGCTCGACGTCGGCAAGACCGCCGCGACGACCCACCAGGTCGCGCTGACTCAGGTCGCCGGTAATCACAAACTTGGAGTTAAAGCCCAGGCGCGTCAGGAACATCTTCATCTGCTCGGGCGTGGTATTTTGCGCCTCGTCGAGCACCACGAAGGCATCGCTCAGCGTGCGGCCGCGCATGTAGGCAAGCGGGGCGATCTCGATCACGCCGCGCTCCATGAGCTCATCGGTGCGCTCGCGATCCATCATGTCAAAAAGGGCGTCGTAGAGCGGACGCATGTAGGGGTCGATCTTTTCCTCGAGGGTACCGGGCAAAAAGCCCAGGTTCTCCCCCGCCTCGACAACCGGACGCGTCAAGATCAGACGGCCCACCTCGTGACGCTTGAGCGCGGCAACGGCGAGCGCCATGGCCAGATAGGTCTTACCGGTACCGGCAGGACCTAGACCAAACGTGATGGTATGCGAGCGGATGGCATCCACGTAACGCTTTTGGCCGAGCGTTTTGGGGCGAATGACACGGCCGCGATACGAAAGCAGCACATCATCGCGAAGCGATGTAGCCTCGTGCTCACCGTCGCGCAAGACGGCCAGGCAGCGAGAGACATCGTCGGCAGACAGTGTGCGTCCGGCGGCCGCCTCGCGAAAAGCATGCTCGAAAAAGCGCGCCACGAGCTCGACCTCGTCCGGGTCGCCGCTCACGGCGATACTGTCGCCACGGGCGACCACGTGAGCGCGAACCAAGCTCTCGAGCTCACGAAGGACGCCGTCGCCGGCGCCCAAAACGCGCGAGGGGTCAATACCCTCGGGAACGGTAAGTCTAATCTTCGAGGCTTCCATGAACCTCCCTGCGTGCATGGACCAAGCCGGAATCATCGACTCCGATGATAGCAACATCGAGCAGGCACGGGGCTGTGAGTCCACAGGTATCGTCAAGACGAGCATGGTGGAACGAACCGAGCGTCAGGTTGTCGCCATACTCGAGCACGGCGCGCTCGACGGTACCCACGCGGCGGCGAGCGTCGGCAATGGCGAGTTCCTGCGCCGCGGCTCGCATACGACGGCTGCGCTCGGCCATAACCTCGGGCGGCACCTGGTCGGACATATCGGCAGCAAGGGTACCGGGACGCTTGCTGTAACGAAACACATGCATACGCGAAAAGCCCACGCGGCGGCACAGCGCCAGCGACTCCTCAAACTCCTCGTCCGTCTCGCCGGGAAAACCGACGATGACATCGCACGAAAGGGACGCCTGAGGCAAGTTGGTGCGAATCATGCGCACCGTCTCCTCAAAGGCCTCGGCGCTATAGGGACGCCCCATGCGATGCAGTGTCCTGGTGCAGCCGGACTGCACGGGAAGGTGTAAAAACGGGGCGATGCGCTTCGGATAGCGCGCCATGACCTTAAGCAGGGACTCAGAGATATCCATAGGCTCGACCGAGGAAATGCGCACATGCGGAATGGACGTGCGCTCCATAATCGCCTCGAGCAGCTCATCGATCTCGACGTGTTCATCAGTCGCGCTCTTGCCATCGTAGGCGCCCAGGTTCACGCCCGTCAGCACCACCTCGGGCACGCCGGCCTCCTGGGCCTCGCGAACCTGCTCGAGCACGGACTCGACCGGCACGGAGCGCTCGGGGCCGCGGGCCTTCCACACAATGCAATAGGTGCAACGATGGTTGCAGCCGTCCTGGATCTTCACCCCCAGACGCGAGCGACCGAGTGCGTCGACCACCTCGCCGTCACTGCAGGCGGGAACGTCATCGGACTCAACGCCCAGCACCTCGCAGACGCGTTCGGCGACATCGATCTTGGACGGCTCGGCGATCACGCGGTCCGAAAGCTCCAGCAGCTCCTCGGGGTGCAGATTGACTACGCATCCGGTCACGACCACATAGGGCTCGTTTGGATAGGCCAGCGCATGGCGAACGGCCTTACGGGTCTTGGCCTCGGCCTCGCCCGTAACGGCACAGGTGTTAATGACGATCAGCTCAGCATCCTGAGGCTCCACCATCGCAAAGCCCAGGCGCATGAGATCGGCAGTGATACGGTCGGACTCAACCCGGTTGACACGGCAGCCGAGGTTGACGACAGAGATATGAGGTGCGAGCACGCGGGCTCCTTAATCGAGGATGTCGTCGAGAGCGCTCTTGATGCGATCAGTTACCGACTTCTTACCGGAAGCGACGTCATCGCCCATCTCGTCGGCAAAAGCGCGAAGCAGCTCGCGTTGCTTGTTGGAGAGATTGGTGGGGACGACCACGCGCAGCTGCACGACCAGGCGGCCACGCGAGCCGCCACCGCCGATACGGGGCATGCCGTAGTTGTCAACGCTCACGGTGTCGCCGTACTGCGCGCCAGCGGGGATCGTCACCTTGACGACCTCGTCGGGCATAATGCCCTCGACCTCGATCTCGCAGCCGAGCGCGGCCTGCGCAATCGAGATATCGCTCACGAGGTACAGGTCGTCGCCGTTGCGCTTAAAACGATCATGGTCGGCGACGCGCACGTTGACGATCAGGTCGCCCGAGGGCTCACCACGAAGACCAGCCTCGCCAAAGCCGCTCACGCGCAGCTGGCGACCGGTCGAAACGCCGGCGGGAATATCGATGTCGATCTTTTCGTGCGAAGGCGTGCGGCCCTGACCGTCGCAGGTCTCGCAGGGATGGTCGATGACCGTGCCCTCGCCATGGCAGTCGGGGCAAGGCGAAGAGGACTGGACCTGGCCTAGGAACGAACGCTGGACCGTCGTGACATAGCCCGTGCCGTGGCAGCGGCTGCACTGCTTTTCCTGTGCGCCCTCGGCCCTACCGGTGCCGTTGCAATCCTCGCAGGGAGCAAGGCGGTCATAGCTGATCGTCTTTTTGCAGCCGAGTGCCGCCTCCTCGAGCGTAACCGAAAGGGAGATGGCCATATCGCGGCCGCGACGACGCTCACGGCGATTTCGGGCGCCACCGCCGGCACCGCCGCCAAAGAACGACGAGAACAAGTCGTCCATGCCCATGCCACCAAAGATATCGTTGATATCGACGTAGCCGGAGCCACCGGGGCCGTCCGCGGTGCCGTAACGGTCGTAGTTAGCACGCTTCTGCTCGTCGGAAAGAACGGAATACGCCTCGTTGAGCTCTTTGAACTTGGCCTCGGCCTCGGGGTCGTCCGAAACGTCCGGGTGTACGGTACGGGCCTTCTTTAGAAACGCGCGCTTAATCGTCCGCGCGTCGGCATCCTTGTCGACGCCAAGCACCTCGTAGTAATCCCTATTTTCCGACACGACCGAATCCTTCCGACTTTCATTATTGTCACAGTGCGTCCTATACCCAAGCTGGGCCGGCCGCAAACAGAGGGTTTGATGTTATTGCATTGCGTAGGGCGAAAGCATGGCACGCTGCGAGCAGCTCGCAAACCAAACCGACACGAGCGCAAACATAAATCCGTTGGCAAAACCGTTGACAAACTGCATCGCGCCGCGCTTCCACCACAGCAGGCTGCGATGCAGCACGCCGTCCGAGAGCACCATGAACAAGCCCATGGCAAACGGAATAAAGCACATCACGGCAAAGGCTGAGAACACGCCCGAGATGGCCGACAGCACCAAAAACGGCGCCACGATGCCCATCAGGTAAAAACCGGTACGGGCCTTGCCCTCCAGACGCTCGGCCTCAACATGGGCGCGACCGACCAGATCGCCACCCGAGGCACCGTTGGTGCCGGCGTGACCCATACCGCTAATACGGACCTCGTCGCCATCGTGCGTACCGGCAGGAAACTCAATCGTCTGCTCGGAGGTCACACGGGTCCGCCCGCTGCCGCCGCAATCGGGGCAGGGGTCGGCGACGACCTTACCGGAACCGCCGCACTCGGGGCAGACCGACTGGAACGTGCCGGCACCGAACAGGAAGGACAGGTCGACATCGATGTGGCCGCGACCACCGCAGCTCGGACAGGTATGTGCATGCTCGGACGAGACAGAACCCGAGCCTCCGCAGTGACCACAGGTATCGAAGCGCGTATAGCGGACGGTCTTGCGGGCACCGCCCTTGGCCTCCTTGGCGTCGAGCTTAATATCGACGACCACGTTGGCGCCGTTCTCGGGATTGTAGGCAGCCTGCCCGCGACGCGGCTGGCCCCAGGCGCCACCAAAGGGAAAGCCGCCCTCAAAGGGATTGCCATAGCCCGCGCTACCGGCGTAGCCGCCGCCATAGGGAGAAGCCGTAGGAGCGCCGGCGAAGGGATTGCCCGAGCGCATGGCGTCGTAGCGCGCACGCTTCTGCTCGTCCGAAAGCACGGCATAGGCCTCGGAAACCTCTTTGAACTTTTCCTCGGCATCCGGTTCTTTGTTGACGTCCGGATGGAGCTTGCGGGCCTTTTGCTGGAAGGCCTTCTGTATATCACGCGAGGTGGCGTCCTTGGAGACACCCAAAATCTCGTAGTAATCTTTTTCGTTCATCGTCGCCATGCGCGGCAACCTCCTGCTCACAGCAGCGTATATATTGCGGTAATTCTACCCGAGCGGCCTAGGCTAGACCCCAAAACAGCTCGAACAGCACATTTCCATCGAGCCAGCCCAAGTGGGTGGGCGCTAAACGAGCGTGGGCACGACCTGCGATAACGTCTTTCGAGGTGACGCGCTCCGCAAGCCCCTCAACGCCGTCGGGCACCCAGGTGGTAAGGCCAAACTCGAGCGCACGGTCACAGGCCGCCGCCAACTCATCTGCAGCGATCACGTTTGCCGAGCGAACCAACAGGTCGGGCCCAATGCCACGCGTCATGCGGCAGGCGAGCATCAAATCCTCGGCCGTAGCCTCGCGCTGCGACAGATACTCGGCATCAAACGTCGTCGCGGCATCGTCGCGTTGCACCAAGCGCACGCGATATGCATCGCCGCGAGCAGGCACGTCGGGAAACAGCCCGACCAAGCGATCGAAATCCTCGGCGTCGAGCATGCCGGCGGCAGAGCGACCCAAACCCAGATAGCCCTGTCCGGTCCAATAGGCAATGTTGTGGGCACACTCATGGCCGTCGAGCGCGTAGCTTGCCACCTCATACGGGTGATAGCCGGCCGCACCCAGGCGCTCACGCGCCGCGTCCATGCATGCAGCCTGAAAATCCTCGTCGGGCTCGAGCGACTCGTCGTGACACGCCATGCGGTAGAGCGGCGTGCCCTCCTCGAGCGTGAGCGGGTAAACCGACACGTGATGCGGCGCCGCCGCCAACACGCCATCGAGCGTGCGCTGCCAGCTTACGGCGGTCTGCCCGGGAAGTCCGCACATCAGGTCGCAGGACACATCGAGCCCAGCGTCCCTCACTGCGGCGATGGCTGCAAGGGCGCGGTGCGAATCGTGGATGCGGCCAATCGCGGCAAGCTCGGCGTTGTCGAGGGTCTGAACTCCCAGAGAAATGCGCGTGACGCCCACCCCGGCAAGCGCCGCAGCAAGCTGCGAAGTCAACGACTCAGGATTGGCCTCGCAGGTAAACTCAAAGGGCTTGCACCACGCAGAGATACGTCGGGCAAGTTCTACCAGACGCTCTCCCGCCAGCGACGGCGTGCCGCCGCCAACATAGACGGTGCGGATCTGTGCAAGCGCGCCTGCGTCGCCAAAGGCATCGAGGCGCGCATACAACTGCACAAAATAGGCATCGAGTGCAGCGCTCAGGTCGCACGGAGCAAAACTGCGAGAGTCAAAGTCGCAGTACCGGCACTTTTGGGCGCAAAACGGAACATGCACGTACAGCGCGGTAACGGCCACCGTTAGGCCTCCAGCGGATGAGCGGGCACCGACTCGCCGGCGGCAAGTGCGGCCTCGCAGGCCACCACATCGCGCTCGATATCATCGACCAATGCCATGAACTCCTCGTATGTGGAGCAACGCACCACTTGGGCGCGCCAGGCCGCAGCATGAGGCATCCCCTTTAGATACCAGCTTGCGTACGTACGGGCACGCGACATGAGCGGCAACAGCTCGTGCGTGAGCGTCAGGTGCTCGCGCAGGGCATCCAGGCGCTCGACGGAGCTGCGCACCGGCACCGGTATGCCATCGAGCGCAAGGGCGCGGGCATCGCCGAACACCCAGGGATTGCCATAGATACCGCGCGCGATGAACACGGCGCTGGCGCCGGAGTTGCGCAGATGCTCCGCGGCATCCTCGGCGCAGAACAAGTCGCCCGAACCGATAACGGGAATCTCGACGGCGTCGGCCACCTCATCGACGACTGACCAATCGGCCTGGCCCGTATAGAGCTGCGTGGCACAGCGACCATGTACCGCCACCGCAGCGGCCCCTGCCCCCTCGAGCATCTGGGCAAACGTCGCGGCATTGCGGTCTTCGGCGTAAAAGCCCTTGCGGATTTTTACGGTCACGGGCACGTGCGCCGCGCCTACCGCCGCCTCGACAATCTGCTCGGCCAGCTCAGGCGTGCGCATAAGTGCCGAGCCCTCGCCCTTGGTAACGACCTTGCGAGCCGGGCAGGCCATGTTGATATCGATCAGCGTCAGGCGATCGCCAACGCGCTCCTCGACGGCGGCGACGGCGCTCGCAAACTGATCGGGTTTGGAGCCAAAGAGCTGCACGCAAATCTGCTGCTCTTCGTCGGCCGGCAGCACCAGGCGCCACGTCTTATTGCTGGCATAGGCAAGGCCCGCCACGCTCACCATCTCGCTATAGGCAAGATGGGCACCGCGGCGGCGGCACATGATGCGATAGGCGGGGTCGGTCACGCCGGCCATAGGAGCCATAAGGAACGGCTGCTCGGCATAGGCACCCAGCAGCCGCGTACTGTATTCAGAAAGCGCCATGGACCTACTCGTCCACCTTAAGGATCGCCATAAAGGCCTCCTGCGGGACCTCGACCGAACCGATGGCCTTCATGCGCTTCTTGCCCTCTTTCTGCTTCTCGAGCAGCTTGCGCTTACGCGAGATATCGCCGCCATAGCACTTAGCCAGCACGTCCTTGCGGCGCGCCTTGACGGTCGAGCGGGCAATGATCTTGTTGCCAATGGCACCCTGAATAGGCACCTCGAACAGCTGACGCGGAATAATTTCCTTGAGCTTATCGCACAGGCCGCGGGCCAGGCCATAAGCCTTATCCTTGTGCACGATAAACGAAAGCGCGTCCACCTCGTCGCCCGAAAGCAGGATATCGAGCTTGACGAGCTCGGAGGGACGGTACTCGTTGAACTCGTAGTCGAGCGAGGCATAGCCCTTGGTACGGCTCTTGAGCTGGTCAAAGAAGTCCAGGATGAGCTCGGCGAGCGGCATGTCGAAGCGCATCTCGACCGATTTGCTTGTGAGATGGATCATGTCGGTCGTAATGCCGCGGTGCTCGATAGCGAGCTGCATGACGGCGCCCGTATACTCGGGCGGGCAGATAATCTTGGCCTTGAGGTAGGGCTCCTCGATGCGCTCGATGCGCGTAGCCTCGGGCAGATCCTGCGGGCTGCGAACATCAATCATCTCGCCGTCGGTCTTATAGACGTGATAGTCCACCGAAGGGCTCGTAGCAATGAGGTCAAGGTTGAACTCGCGCTCCAGGCGCTCCTTGACGACTTCCATATGCAGCAGGCCTAAGAAGCCCACGCGGAAGCCAAAGCCGAGCGCCACCGAGGTCTCGGGCTCCCACACCAACGACGGGTCGTTGACATGCAGCTTATCGAGAGCGTCGCGCAGATTCTCGTAATCCTTGTTGTCAATTGGGAACAGGCCCGTGTAGACCATGGGCTTGGCCTCGCGGTAGCCGGGAAGCGGCTCGGGACAAGGATTCGACGCCCAGGTAAGGGTGTCGCCCACGCGAACGGCCTCGGGGTTCTTCAGGCCCGTGACCACGTAGCCCACCTCGCCGACCGTCAGCGCGTCGACCGGCGTCTCGGCAGGACGCTTGACGCCCACGCCGTCGACCAAAAAGTCACCTTCTGCCTGCATCATACGCAGGGTATCGCCCTTTTTAATGGAGCCGTCAAAAACACGGACCGTGGCAACGACGCCGCGGTACTCATCAAAATACGAGTCAAGGATGAGCGCCTTGAGCGGCGCGTTCGCATCGCCCTTGGGCGGTGAGATCAAGAAGACGATAGACTCCAGCAAATCGTGAATGCCCTCGCCGGTCTTGCCCGATACGCATACGGCATCGTCAGCGGGAATGGCCAGGTCATCCTCGATCTCGGTCTTGACCTCGTCGGGGTGTGCAGAGGGAAGGTCAATCTTGTTGATGGCGGGCACGATATCCAGGTTGGCGTTCATGGCGAGCGTCGCGTTGGAGACGGTCTGCGCCTCGACGCCCTGCGTGGCGTCGACGACGAGCACCGCGCCCTCGCAGGCAGCCAGCGAGCGCGAGACCTCGTAGGTAAAGTCCACGTGGCCCGGCGTATCGATCAGGTTGAACTGATACGTCTCGCCATCGTCAGCGTCATAGGAAACGCGAACGGCATTGGACTTGATCGTGATGCCGCGCTCGCGCTCGATATCCATGGTGTCGAGCAGCTGCGACTCCATGTCGCGCTCGTCGACGGTATGGGTGAGCTCGAGGATACGGTCACTGATCGTGGACTTGCCATGGTCGATGTGCGCAACAATCGAGAAGTTGCGGATGTGGGAAATGTCAATTGAAGTATTCATGCGGACTATCTTACCCGAGCGGTACAAAAAATGGAGCCTGTTACATAAAACAGGCTCCATTTATGCGCGTAATCTGTGTGGTGTGAAATTTACAACTTAGGCGTTGATGCTGTTCACGAGCTTGGCAAGACCGGACTTGCGGTTGGAAGCCTGGTTCTTGTGGATAACATGCTTGGCGGCAGCCATATCGAGACGCTTGGTGACGGTCTTGAGGGCAGCCTGGGCCTTCTCGGCGTCGCCCTCGGCGACGGCGGACTGGACGTGCTTGGTCAGCGTCTTGAGCTCGGACTTGACAGCCTTGTTACGCATGCGAGCTGCCTCATTGGTGCGGATACGCTTCTTCTGAGACTTGATGTTTGCCACTTCTGGAGTTCCTTTCGAGTTCCTTACAAAAAATGTATGACACCTCTGAGACACGGTGAGGTCATGCAAGCGCCTACTATAGCACGCTCCCCCTCAAAGGGATAGAACGAATTTGTCAAATAGGCAGGTATCATCACGATTTTCTCAAGATGTTCGTAATCCAGAGCAAAAGCGCGGTCTCCGAATCGGCAGAACCCTTCAGTGCAAGCTCCACATCGACGGCGCCCTCGAGCGCAGCGACAAGCTCCGCCATCGAAAAGCGGCGTGCCCAGGTCAGGTGATTTTTGACCTGCCAGGCCTGAAGCTTGAGTGTCGCGGCGAGCTCACGCCCCTGCCCACGAGAGTCGAGCGCCTTGGCGACGATCAACTCGCGGATGCGACCGCATAGCAATGTGTAAGTCCACACGTAGCTCTTGGCGGGCAGTAGATTGAAGAGCTCAAGCGAGCGGCGCATATCGCGGGCCGACACTGCGTTGAGAAAGTCCCAGGGCTGAACTTCGGCCGTGCGCACGATCCAGCGCTCCACATCGGAAAGCTCAATTTGCGGCGCCTCGACCATCTGGGCAAGCTTGGCCAAGTCGTTATCGAGCATGCGGGTGTTCTCGCCCGAGCGCGAAACGAGCTCCTCGGCGGCGGCCGTAGAGATGGACTTTCCGTGCTGCGTCGCCATCTGCTGCACGCGGCGCGGGAGCTCCCAGCGCTTGGTGCCCGAACAGTCGATCACGGCCTTCTTGTCAATCTTGGCGATTGCCTTATACAGGCGCGTATTCTTGGCAAGTGAGTCGGCAATAATGAGACAGACCGTCGTGGGGCTGGGACTTGCGAGGTACTCGACAAGCGGTTCCGAGACCGCCTTGGCAAGCTTGGAGCAGCCGTCGAGGATCACCAGGCGAAACTCGCTGCCCATGGGAAAGGTATTGAGCGAGCCGATGATCGACTCGATATCGGGATCTTTCGTCATGTCGCGTTCATCGAGGTTGAACTCAACCATACCCGACTTTTCCAAGCGAGCTTTCATACGCGAGACGGCGTGGTCGCGCTTGACCCCATCGGTACCGACGATCAGATATGCCGGCAGCAGACCGGTTTCGGACATTGCGCTCCCCTCTCGCACACACTCGAATTCGTACCGTGCCATTTTAGCCCAGGGGTCCACCGCGCGCCAACGATGTCATCACGGCCGCTGGCATCGCATGGCAAAGCCCTTCGCAGTCGGCGTGACGGTAATGTCGCCGTGTTCGATGGTGCATGCGAACGCACCACCCGCTTCCTTAACTGCATCGATGCAGGCATCCGACGGATGGCCGTAACGATTCCCCTCGCCGGCGCTCGCGATAGAGAACTCGGGCTTAAGCGTGCCCAGCAGGTCTGTGTCGACGGAAACTTTTGAGCCATGATGCCCCAGCTTGAGCACATCGATATCTCCCACCTCCTGTACAAACTCGCGCTCCTGATCGAGCTCGGCGTCACCAGTAAGGAGCACACGCAGGCTCTTGCCTTCCTGAGCGTAGGAGAGCAGCAAAACAAGAGAGTCCTCATTGCCCTCGCCATCCACCGTGTCAAACGGCCACATCACACGAGCCCGAAATGCGCCGATATCGACCGTGTCTCCGCGAGCCACCTGCCGATACGTTACACCCGGGCGATTCAGGACCTCAGTAGGCGCGCCGTCAAGTGCATCGGCCGCGACCGCAATGGTTCCAACCGAAAAACGATCGAGTACGTCGGGAAGACCGCCCCAATGGTCTTCGTCCCAATGCGTCACTAAGACGGCGTCGATATGGTGGACGTTATTGCGAACCAACGCCGACACCACGCGGTCATCGAGCCCACAGTCGACGAGTGCCACGGCGCCACCCTGGCGAACCAGAATCGCATCGGCCTGACCAACATCGAGGACCGTTACCGAAGGCGGCACACATCGATCCCAATAGACATACGGAACCCCCGCAGCAAGCATCAAACACAGCAGCCCCGCTGCCATGGGCCGCACGCGGGGGCGTGGCCACCAGACCAAGAGGACCGCCAGCGCAAACGGCACCACGTATACCAAGAGCGTATCGGGCGGCACGCTAACGGATGCGCCCGGAACGGCGGCAAAGAGCTGTTCAAAGAACAGAGCGCAGCGAGCGACAATCATGGGCACCACGAGCGCCCCGTGACGCAGCAGCGGCACAAGCGAGCAGGGCACCAGCACAACCGATACAGCGAGCAGCATGCTTATCACCGGACCGATCACGGCATTTGCAAGCGGGGCAATGAGTGAAAACGTCCCAAATGCGGGAATGGTTACGGGAAGTGTCGCCAGCTGCGAGCACAGCGTGACGGACAAAATACTGGCGAGGCCCGGTGGCACACTCAGCTCGCCCAAGGCGTAGGTAGCGTAGGGGCAAAAACAAAGGATGGCAAAGACACTGGCGCACGATAGCTGAAAACCCATCTCGAACAGTACTGTCGGCCGGAGCAACACAAAGATTACCATGGTCAAAAATAGAGCCGAGAGGCCATGCCGACGACGCCCGGCGCCGTTGGCGACAAGCGACGCCGCCACCATAGAGCACGCGCGCACGGCCGAGGGCGAAGCGCCAGTAAAAACGGCATAGGCAGCGAGGGCCAGCACCAACAGCCCCCGCTGAAACCCACGAGAGAGACGCGTCTTTTGCAGGGCACTCTCAATCACAAACCCCACGATGGCAAGATGACTGCCCGAAACGGCGATGAGATGTGCGGTGCCCGTTAGCGAAAACCAATCGTCCGCCGGCTGGGCGCGCAGCTCGGACGAGCGTCCACAGACAACGCCGGCAATGAGCGAGCGCGCTGGATCGGTCGCGGGCGCGATAACGGCAAGGAGCTCGTTTCGAAGCCAAGACAACGGGCCTGGAGGGCCCTCGTCGATCGATACCAACCGGACGACTTTAACCTTTCGAAGCTCGCCCCGAAGCACGCGTGAGCGCCCATACGCATCATTCTCAAAGCGCGAAATTCGACCGATAGCACGTACATGCGAACCGGCGCCAAGCTCACGATCACACGACAGCCGTACCTGACCCAAACGCTTTTCGCCCGCATACGCATCACAGGCATAGGAGTACGAACCGTCATTGATGGACGGATCGCCCCGCACAACAAATTCGAGACTGCTCGCGGCCCGATTATCCAGTGCCCTCGATACACGCAGCGCTCCCATTGTCCAACCCGAGGACGCGACCGCTCCCGCCATGAGGCCGAGGGCAGCGGCATACAGCCATCGCCTCCACCGCACAAGGCGCATGCAGGACCGAGCCAATACGATGCACGCCGCAGCCACAACGGGAATGGCCATAAGCAATGTGACGGGCGCTTTCCGCTCTCCCAGCAGCACATCGGCTGCCACGTTAAGTACCAGGCCACAGCTCGCACACAAGCCGGCACAAAGGGCCATGGTCCACGGCATCAATGGGCGCGGTGGCATCACATGTTCGCGCTCGGACGCGCTCATACGCAGATGCAATCTTTGATTTTGGCGAGTTTCTTCTCACCGATCCCCGATACACGCATAAGGTCATCGACCGAGGCAAAGGCCCCGTTTTGCGTCCGCTCGTCGATAATCGATTGGGCCATAGAAGGCCCGATGCCCGAAAGCGTCTGCAGCTCCGCCGCACTTGCTGTATTGATGTTCACGAGCCCCGACGAAGATCCCGCACCAGGAGTCGCGGCAGCGCCGCTTTCGCCCCCGTCGACCGCCGCAGCCGCTTGTTGCTCCCCTACCGTCGGCACATGGATCTTTTGACCATCTGTGATCTTGGACGCACGATTGAGCCCTGTCACATCCGCCTCGGCCGTAAGCCCTCCGGCGGCATCGATCGCTTGGGATACCCGCGCTCCGTCTTTGAGCCGGTACACGCCAGGCCTCGCAACAGCGCCATCAACATCGACGTACACCTCGGCAGCAGAGGAGCTCTTGGCAGACGACTCATCGACATCGTCAGGTGACGCATCCCCGGCCCCGCGTACTTCCGAGGCGCTCGCCTCATCACTACGTTCAAACGACACGTCGCTGGAGCGGCTACTAAAACTTGCCATCGCTAGGCCGCTCGCGGCGGCAATGACAACCAGAATCGCCACGAGCACCGCCTTATGACCGAGCAGCTTTTCTGCCCAGCGGTCCATCAGTTTAACCCGTTCGTGTTGCTCGCGCTGCGCCATAGCAAACACCTCCCAACACCATCGTGTCAGGAAACGAACGCCGCAGCCTCCGCACGCCCACACCGGTTTTCGCGGTCAAACCAAAAGCTGACCAAAACCTTGCGGAAAAGTGTCCATTTATTCAGGCACACGTCGACAAATGAACCGTTTATCGCCTAATGTCCAGATAGAAAAAGACCGACGATGCAAAATCACCGACGGTCTATACACAACATTATTCGTGATCTTGGTAAATCTCACGTGGAGCGAGCTCGGAATGTTTGCGTTTTAAGGTCTTAGGGGCCTTATACGTATTGCTCTCGAAGTCGATATACTCGGTCTGTTTGAGCAAACGCTCAATCATCTCCTCGTGATCGAACAGCTCCCACGCCTCATGCACGGCATCAAGTTTAGCGTGCGTCTCGGGGCGGCGCGGCATAAACAGCGTGCAGCAGTCGGGAGCGGCCTCAGTCGAGATATCGAACGTACCGATCTCCTCAGCGCGTGCGATGATCTCCTGCTTGTCCGAACCGATCAACGGACGGAACACGGGGATCTTCACGGCCTCATTGACGGCCATGATGTTCTCAAGCGTCTGGGAGGCAACCTGACCGAGCGATTCACCAGTCACGATAGCCTTGGCGCCCTCGATATGCGCAATGCGCTCGGCAACCGAATACATAATGCGGCGATACATGATCACACGTAGGTTGCTGGGACAGGTGACCGAAATCTCACGCTGGCAGTCACCAAACGGCACCACGTACAGGCGGCCGATCTGGACACCCGGCTCAAGCGTACGGATAATGTCCTGCACCAAATACTCGCTCGTATCGGGCGTCTGCGGACGGCCGGAGAAATGTACCGGCACGCACACCGCGCCGCGACGCGCGAGCATCCAGGTCGCCACCGGAGAATCGATGCCCGAGGAAAGCAACGTCACGACCTTGCCGGCAGAACCCACCGGCAGACCGCCCACGCCGCGCTCGGAGCGTGCGTACACGTAAACGCTACCCTGAACCACCAGTACGTGAACCATCGCGTCGGGGTCGTGCATCTGGACCTTTTTATCGGGAAACGCCTCGCACAGCACCTCGCCCACCTGACGATTGATATCAATCGAGGTGAGCTCGTAGTCGGTGTTAGAGCGCTTGGCATGCACCTTAAACGAATCGAAGGGGCCAAACTCGCGCAGCGCCTTCACGGCGGCGGCGCAGTACTCCTGCGGGTCGCGGTTCGTGTGGTACGCCAGGGACACACGGGCAACGCCGGGGACGGTGCGAATGACGCGCGCCGCCTCGTCGGCCTGATGCTCGTTAAAGGTCACGAGGATATAACCGGAAATTCGAGACACGGCATTCACGGAAAAGGCGGCCAAGGCCGCCTTGATGTTATCCATGAGGATATGCTCAAAATGTGCGCGGTTCTTGCCCTTCAGTCCAACCTCGTGATAGTGGACCAGGCAGACGCGGGCTGCCATTTAGGCTTCAGCAACCTTGTGGCCGAGCGCCTTCTCGTAACGGGCCTCGTCGTAGGAGATGTCGCCGTCGACAATCTCGTCCATAGCCATCGAGATGGTATCGGCACCGGAGAGTGCAATGGTGATGTCGTCGACATCCTGAACGGCGAGCACGCGGTTGTGCTGGCCACGCAGCATGCTGTTAATGTCGCAGGCGCGCTTGGAGGCAAGCGAGGCGAGCAGGAAGCGGTTGTGATCGGTCTTCTCCAGAAGATCGTCAATGCAAGGCTTTACAACGGACACGGACCTCAGATCCTTTCATGCATATCGAGAACGCGAACGAGCTCATCGGTCGCGCGGTCGAGATCGTCATTCACCACGACGTCGTCGTAGCGGTCGGCAAGGGCAAGCTCATGGGCGGCGTTTGCCATACGCAGCTCGATCGTCTCGGGCGTCTCGGTACCGCGACCGACCAGACGCTCGCGGAGCACCTCGAGCGAAGGCGGCTTGATAAAAATCAGCACGGCCTCGGGGAAACGCTCCTTGACCTGCAAGGCACCCTGGACATCGATCTCCAAGATTAGAGACGAACCAGAGGCAAGCTTGGATGTGACCTCGCTCACCAAGGTGCCGTAGCAGTTACCGTGGACCTCGGCCCACTCAACAAACTCGCCGTTTGCCACGCGGCGGTCGAACTCCTCGCGCGTCAGAAAAAAGTAATTGACGCCGTCGACCTCGCCTTTGCGTGGGGCTCGCGTGGTAGCCGAAACCGTCAGGCCCAGGTTAGAGCGACGCTCGCGCACACGAGTGACGAGCGTGCCCTTGCCTGCACCTGACGGTCCAGAAATCACAAAGAGCTTTGAATCCTGAGCGCTCACTTATTTGGTCAGCTGCTCGAGGAGCTGCTCGCGCTGACGGACACCGAGGCCCTGGACGCGACGGGTAGCGGAGATGCCGAGCTCCTCCATGATCTTGGCGGCCTTGGCCTTGCCATAACCGGGCAAGGACTCGATGAGGGTGGAAACCTTCATGCGGGAAGCGATGGGGTCATCGGAGTTGAGCACGGACTCGAGGGACTTCTCGCCCTTCTTGATCTGCTCGCGAAGCTCAGCGCGGGCGTGACGTGCGGCAGCAGCCTTCTCAAGAGCCTGCTTGCGCTGCTCGTCGGTAAGCTGAGGGAGTGCCATTCGAACCTCCAAATAGTTGGGTTATATCTGATGCAATAATTGGCATTTTAGCACGTAAAACGCACTAAATGCCCAATCGACGGCACCATAGATTAGACGATACCTGCGAAAAGTGCAATATACGGAGGTCAAAGTTAAGCCCCTGACCTGCGATTCCACACAAAGGATGGGAAAGTTTTCGCAGGCACAGGGGCTAATTTGTGCTAATGAGACCCAAAAGTGGTGACTTGAGGGAATCTTTTAGGCGACGTTTTCGACCAGCTCGGCAACGATAGCGTCAAAGGCGGCAACCGGGTCGTCGGCACCGGTGATGGGTCGGCCCACCACGATATGGCTCGCGCCGCGCTCGATAGCCTGAGAAGGCGTCGCCACACGGGACTGGTCACCAAGGGCGGCACCCACCGGACGAACGCCCGGAGTCACGATCAACGCGTCGGGGCCGAGCAGCTCGCGCATGTCATGGGCCTCCATCGGCGAGCACACGATACCGTCGATACCGTTGGCCTGGGCAAGCTTTGCCAGGAGGGCGGCCTCCTCGGCCACGGGTGACTCGACGCCGATCTCAGCCAGCGAATCCTGGTTCATGCTCGTGAGCACGGTGATGGCGACGAGCTTGGCGCGGTCCTCGCGCGCCTCCTCGGCACCCTCACGGCACGCAGCGAGCATAGCACCAGAACCCAGGCCGTGGACCGAGAGCAGGTCGGCACCGGCAAGCGAGGCCGAACGGGCGGCACCGCGCACCTGATGCGGAATGTCATGGAACTTGAGGTCGAGGAAGACCTTAAAGCCCAGGTCCTTGAACGTCTTGACGATCTCGGGGCCCTCGGCGTAATAGAGCGTCATGCCCACCTTGAGCCAAGCGGCATGACCAGAAAGCTCGTGGGCGAGCTCGAGCGCACGCTCACGGTCGCAGTCGAGGGCGACGATAACGCGGTCGTGGGCGTCGGTCTCTAGCATTCGAAAGCACCTACCAGCTCGTTGATGTCCTTCACGCCCTGGGACTCCGCCCAGGCCTCGAGCTCGTGCGCGATCTTAATTGAGGCGCACGGATCGACGAAATTGGCCATGCCGACCGACACGCAGGTGGCGCCGGCCAGGATAAACTCGGCCGCATCCTCGCCCGTCATGACGCCGCCGACACCGTTGATGGGGATATCGACGGCCTGAGCGACCTCCCAGACCATGCGAACGGCGATGTGGTGGCACAGCGGACCCGAAAGGCCGCCCTTGGGCTTGGCCACACGGGACTTGCGGGTATGAACGTCAATGGCCATGCCCTGGATGGAGTTGATGACCGAAAGGCCGTCGGCTCCCGCGGCCTCGAGAGCCTTGGCAATCTCGGCGACGTTGACCGGAGCCATCTTTACGAACAGCGGCTTATCGGTCACCTTACGGCAGGCAGCCATAACGGAAGAGGCGCCCTCGGGCGTGGAGCCCATGGCGGCACCGCCGGCGGCGATATTAGGACAGCTCACGTTGATCTCGTAACCGGCAGCCCAGGGGCATAGCTCGACATACATCTCGAGCGCGCGCACAAACTCGTCAACGGAATGGCCGGCAACCTGGCAAATGACCTGGCAACCGTCCTTGGAAAGCTGCTCGAGCCACGGGCCGGACTCACGGGCAAAGGCGGCCACGCCGGGGTTCTGAAGGCCCACGGAGTTGATCATGCCGCCCGGGATCTCGGCCATACGGGGCGCGGGGTTGCCGGGCCAGGGCTCGGCAGCGCAGCCCTTGGTGGTGATGGCGCCCAACTGGGAGACATCAAAGAAATTCTGGAACTGCCAGCCGTAGCCAAAGGTACCGGCTGCGGTGTTGATGGGGTTTTGCATCTTGACGCCGCCGAAATCGACGGCCATGTTCACGGTACCCACTAGAAGACCACCACCTTGGAAGCATCGAACACGGGGCCGCACATGCAGGCGCCCTTCATACCGTCGACCGTCTCGACATTGCAGGTGTTGCAGGCGCCAAAGCCGCAGCTCATCATGCGCTCGAGCGACACCTCGCAGTACGCACCGGCCTCGGCGGCAGCGGCGGCGACTTTCTTCATCATGACGGCGGGGCCGCAGCTGGCGACGTAGTCGTAACCGCCCTCGCCGAGCAGCTCGGCGGCAGGATCGGTGCAGAAGCCGTGCGTGCCGAGCGAGCCGTCGTCGGTGCACACGTTGACCGTATCGCACAGCGAGCGGAACTCATCGATGCCCACGGCCTTGGACGCGGTGCAAAAGCCCAGGCACACATCCACGTCAACACCCTGCTCGGCAAGCATACCGGCCAGGCACAGCACAGGAGGAACGCCGATGCCACCGGCGACGAGCAGGGCCTTCCTGGTGCCCTCGGGTACCATCCAGCCGCGGCCGCCAGGACCCAGCAGATTAGAGGTGGAGCCGGGGCCCATCTGCGACAGACGACGGGTGTCGTCGCCCACGACGGCGTACCACAGCTCGACGGTGCCGGCCTGGGCGTCGGCGCGATAGAAGCTCAGGGGCACGCGAAGCAGCGAGGACGCATCACCGGGCACGGCAATGTTCACAAACTGACCGGGCTTGAGCGCACTTGCAAGCTTGGGGGCCGAGATGACGAGCGAGAAGATGCCGTCGGCGATCTCCTGGTTCGAGACGACCTCGAAGTCGTGCATGCGTGCAGTGGAAGGTGTGGGCATAGACGCTCCAATCCCCCATGCGGTTGCATGGTCAAAACGAACAGAAAGCGCGGCACCGCAAGGGCGCCGCGCACATAAGCGATAAGGCAATGCTAGCAGATGCAGCCGTCGGCGAGCGTCTGCTTACCGCCGACAAACACATCGGTGGCACGACCGGTGAGCGTGCGGCCGGCGAAACCGGAGTTCTCAGCACGCGACTCGTAGCCGTCCTCGCCGACCGTCCAGGTCGCGGCGGGGTCGAACACGGTCAGGTCGGCAACGGAGCCCGTCTTGACCTGAACCTGATCAAGGCCCAGGATCTCACGCGGCTTGATGGCCATGAGCTCGACCATGCGGGCCATGCTCATCTTGCCCGTGTTGACCAGCTCGGTGAGCACGAGCGACAGCGAGGTCTCGAGGCCGATCATGCCAAAGGGCGCAAGCTCGAACTCTCGGGCCTTCTCCCACGGGGTGTGGGGAGCGTGATCGGTGACGATAGCGTCGACGGTGCCGTCGATGACGCCCTGACGGATGGCCTCGGCGTCCTCGTCGGTGCGCAGCGGCGGGTTGACCTTGAGCGAGGTGTTGTAGGTCTCGTCCAGGTCGTTCTCGGTCAGGAACATGTGGTGCGGAGTGGCCTCGCAGGTAACCTGAACACCAGCGGCCTTACCGGCACGCACGATCTCCAGGCCATGGGCGGTGGAGATGTGCTGAATGTGCAGCTTGGCGCCGGTCAGCTTGGCGATCTCGATGTCGCGAGCGATCTGGAGCTCCTCGCCGGCAGCCGGCCAGCCCTCGAGAGCCAGACGGGTCGAGACCTTGCCCTCGTTGATCTGGCCGTGACCGACCAGGTCCTCGTCCTGGCAGTGGCTCATAAAGACCTTGCCGAACATCTTGCCGTAGTCCATGCAGCGACGGAGCATGCCCGCGCCCTGCACGCCGCGACCGTCGTCGGTGAAGGCGACGGCGCCGTGGGCGACCATATCGCCCATCTCGGACATGGCCTCGCCCTTAAGACCGCGGGTCATGGCGCCGGACGGGTAGACGCGGCAGTGACCGACCTCGGCAGCGCGGGACTTGACGAACTCCACGACGGTACCGTTATCGGTGACGGGATCGGTGTTGGGCATGGCGCACACGCCGGTGAAGCCGCCCTTGGCAGCTGCGCGGGTGCCGCTCTCGATGTCCTCTTTGACCTCGTAGCCGGGCTCGCGAAGGTGAACGTGCATATCCACCAGGCCGGGGACGAGGTACTTGCCGGAAAGGTCGCGGACCTCGGCTCCCTCGACGGCGAGATTCTCGCCGACCTCGGCGATCTTATCGCCGTCAATCAGGACGTCAACGACACCGTCAAGCTCGACGGACGGGTCGACGACGTGGGCATTCTTAAGAAGCAAGGCCATTATCGGCACCTCCAAGCAGCAGATACAGGATAGCCATACGCACGCAGATACCGGCGTAGACCTGCTCCAGGATGACGGAGCGTTGCGGGTGGTCGGCCATATAGGAGTCGAACTCGACGCCGCGGTTGATGGGGCCCGGGTGGCAGATGATCGCATCGGGCTTCATGAGCTTCTCACGGTCCTTGGTCAGGCCGAAGAGCTTGTGGTACTCGCGAATGGTCGGGAACGGGGCACCCTCGAGGCGCTCCTGCTGCACGCGCAGCATATAAACGACGTCCAGCTCGGGCAGGACGGAATCGAGGTCGCTCGTCACGTGGTCGCAGCCCAGGACCTCGGGCGCCGGCGGCAGCAGCGTGCCGGGGGCGACGGCGTAGGTCTCGCAACCCATGATCTTAAGGGCGGGGATCAGCGAGCCGCAAACGCGGGAGTGTGCGATATCGCCGACGACGGCGACCTTCAGACCGTGGAAGTCACCCTTGTGCTCCCAGATGGTGTACAGGTCGAGCAGGGCCTGCGTGGGATGGTTGTGCTTGCCGTCGCCGGCGCAGATGACGCTCGCGGGCGAGTTCTGCGTGACGATGTAGGGAGCGCCGGCGTGCTTGTCGCGCACGACGATGCAGTCGATCTTATAGGCGTTGAGGGTCTCGACGGTGTCAACGAGGCTCTCGCCCTTGACCGTGGAGGTCGAGGAGCCGCCAAAATTAAGGCTGTCGGCCGAAAGACGCTTCTCGGCGAGCTCGAAGGAGCTGCGGGTGCGCGTCGAGGGCTCGTTGAACATATTGACGATGGTCTTGCCCTTGAGCGTGGGGACCTTCTTGATCGCACGCTCGTTGACCTCGGAGAACGCCTTGGCGGTCTCGAGGATGAGCTTGATGTCCTCTTCGGAGTACTCGGTAATGTCGATCAGGTGCTTATGGTTGAACGCCACGGTACTACTCACCTCCCAGCGGCGCGGAGCCCACGTGGGAACCCGGCGCGACGTCATTAATCTCGACGGCGGTGTGGCCGTCGACTTCCTTCATATATAGGTGCACGTTCTCCTCATGCGACGAGGGAACGTTCTTGCCGACAAAGTCCGGCGAGATGGGGAGCTCGCGGTGGCCGCGGTCAACGAGGACTGCCAGCTCAATGCGGCTCGGACGGCCCAGGTCCATGACGGCGTCGAGAGCGGCGCGAATGGTACGGCCCGTATACAGGATGTCGTCCACCAGTACGACGCGCTTGCCGTCGACACTGAAGGGAATGTTGGTGGCGTGGATCGCGGGAGCGAAATTGGTAGCGTAGTCATCGCGGTAGAAGCTGATGTCGAGACTGCCGAGCGGAACGTCGACGCCCTCGATCTCCTTGATCTCCTCGGCGAGTTTCTTTGCCAGAAGGTCGCCGCGCGTGACGATGCCGACCAGAGCGAGGTCTTCACAGCCCTCGTTGCGCTCGAGAATCTCGTGCGCGATGCGGGTCATCGCTCGATTGACGGCGGTCTCGTCCATGATGACCGCCTTGGGGGAAGTCGTGCCCATCGATCTCCTTCCTCACATGTCTTGACTGCTGACACAGTCAAAAAAATAGATGCCCGACCGCTCAAAGCGGACCAGACACCCACAGGAAGGGCTGCTCTTTGGCAGCTATGTAATTCCATGTGGGTATCTCGTACCCCTTTAATGGTCAAGGGATAGTGTAGCCAACCTCGAGCTTAATTGCGAGCATAAATACAGAGCAATCCGTAAACGGAGCCCGATGCTCAATAAACCTATATATATTTGTGGGACGAGCTTGAAAACGTACGCACGAGCTGGCATAATCCCCTCTGCTGCACGCAAATCGGATCTACGTCCAGGGCCGTGGCGTGAGCACTATCGCCAAAAGAGAAATATCTCTGTGTAGATTACGCACAGGGATCTGCTTCTGTGCTATAGTTCAGGCTTGTTTGTTAACGCGACATGTTCGTTTGTCGCCCAAGGAGGGTCAGTTATGTCCAAAGTTTGCGAAGTTTGCGGTAAGCACCCCGTTGCCGGTCGCTCCATCAGCCACTCTCACCGCGTCACCAACCGTAAGTTCCGCCCCAACATCCAGCGCGTCTACGTCGTCGTCGACGGTCACCGTCGCAAGATGAACGTTTGCTCCACCTGCCTCAAGTCCGGCAAGGTTGCGCGCTCCTAAATAAGGTCTTACCAACAAGTACCTCGGACTCTCCGGGTCAAAGACCTCGCGTTCACATAGAACTTACCAAAGGCGCCCTCCCCTACGGAGGGCGCCTTTTTGTACTCATTGGGGACAAACTTACATGAGCGAAAACACCCGTGTAAGCCTGTCCCCAATGAGTGGGGCGATGCTATAGGAAAGTTTAGTTAAAACGCTTCAGTATATTGAAGCGTTTTAGTGTGCCTTTTACAGGAATCTGACCGTTCGCCGAATAATTTCTTGCTATCATGCAAGGCGTAGGGTAAATCTCCGATCGCAAGGAGACACAAATGGTGAAAAAGTCACCGGAAAACACTACTCCCGCAATTGTGGACAACGTAGAGGCGCTTGAGGCTAAGCTCGCTCAGATGCGAGAGGCCCAGGCGCTTTTTGCTACGTACACGCAGGAGCAGGTCGACAAGATCTTCTATGAGGCCGCCATGGCCGCCAACAAGGCTCGTATCCCGTTGGCGAAGATGGCCATCGAGGAGACCGGCCGCGGCGTTCTTGAGGACAAGGTCATCAAGAACCACTACGCCGCAGAGTACATCTACAACGCTTACAAGAACACCAAGACCTGTGGTGTCCTGGAGCGCGACGAGGCTTACGGCATCACCAAGATCGCCGAGCCCATCGGCATCGTGGGCGCCGTCATCCCGACGACCAACCCCACCTCTACCGCGATCTTCAAGACGCTGATCAGCCTGAAGACCCGCAACGCCATCATCATCTCCCCGCACCCGGCTGCCGCCAAGTGCACCATCGCCGCCGCCAAGCTCGTGCTTGATGCCGCCGTCAAGGCCGGTGCCCCCGAGGGCATCATCGGCTGGGTTGATGTCCCCTCCATCGAGCTGACCAACATGGTCATGCGCGACGTCGACATCATCCTCGCCACCGGTGGCCCGGGCATGGTCAAGGCCGCTTACTCCTCGGGCAAGCCCGCCCTGGGCGTTGGCGCCGGTAACACCCCGGTCGTCATCGACGACACCGCCGACGTGCTGCTCGCCGTCAACTCCATCATCCACTCCAAGACCTTCGACAACGGCATGATCTGCGCTTCCGAGCAGTCCGTGACCGTCATCGACACCATCTATGACCAGGTCAAGGCCGAGTTCCAGAAGCGCGGCTGCTACTTCGTCAAGCAGGGTGCCGAGATGGAGGCCCTGCGTGCCGCCATGTTCAAGAACGGTGCTCTCGATCACCGAATCCCCGGCATGGCTGCCGCCAAGATCGCCGAGCTCGCCGGCATCGAGGTTCCCGCCAAGACCAAGATCCTGATCGCCGAGGTCACCTCCACCGACCCCGCCAAGGAGGAGTTCTCCCACGAGAAGCTCTCCCCGGTCCTGGCCATGTACCACGCCAAGGACTTCCAGGAGGCCGTCGACAAGGCCGAGCACCTGGTGCTCGCCGGTGGCCCGGGCCACACCGCCTCTCTGTACGTGCACCCCGCCCAGGCCGAGAAGATCAGCCTGTTCGAGCACGTCATGAAGGCCTGCCGTATCGTCATCAACACCCCGTCCTCGCACGGCGGCATCGGTGACCTGTACAACTTTGGCATGAAGCCGTCTCTGACCCTGGGCTGCGGCTCCTGGGGCGGCAACTCCGTCTCCGAGAACGTTGGGGTGAAGCACTTGATCAACGTTAAGACTGTGGCCGAGCGCCGTGAGAACATGCTGTGGTTCCGCGCTCCCGAGAAGGTCTACTTCAAGAAGGGTTCCACGCCCGTCGCCCTCGACGAGCTCGGTACCGTCATGGGCAAGAAGCGCGCCTTCATCGTCACCGACCAGTTCCTCTTCAAGAATGGCAACACCCGCGCCATCGAGGCCAAGCTCGACGAGATGGGCATCGCTCACGACTGCTTCTACGACGTCGAGCCCGATCCGTCGCTGCAGTGCGCACGTCGCGGCGCCAAGCAGATGGCTCTCTTTGAGCCGGACGTCATCATCGCCGTCGGCGGTGGCTCCGCTATGGACGCCGGCAAGATCATGTGGATGATGTACGAGCACCCCGAGTGCAAGTTTGAGGACATGGCCATGGACTTCATGGACATCCGCAAGCGTATCTTCACCTTCCCCGAGATGGGCAAGAAGGCCTACTTCGTCGCCGTCCCGACCTCTTCGGGTACCGGCTCCGAGTGCACGCCGTTCGCCATCATCACCGACAAGGAGACCGGCATCAAGTGGCCGCTCGCCGACTACGCGCTGCTCCCCAACATGGCTATCGTCGACGCCGACAACTGCATGACCGCCCCGCGCGGCCTGACCGCTGCCTCCGGCATCGATGTCATGACCCACGCCATCGAGTCCTACGTCTCCATCATGGCTTCCGACTACACTAAGGGCCTCTCCGAGCGCGCTGCTAAGCTCGTCTTCGAGAACCTGCCCTCCAGCTTCACGAACGGTGCCAAGGACCCGCATGCCCGCGAGGAGATGCACAACGCCTCCTGCATGGCCGGTATGGCCTTCGCCAACGCCTTCCTGGGCCTCAACCACTCCATGGCCCACAAGCTCGGCGCTTTCCATCACCTGCCCCACGGCCTCGCAAACGCCGTCATCCTGACCCGCGTTATGCGCTACAACGCCGCCGAGGCTCCCGTCAAGATGGGTACCTTCTCCCAGTATCCTTACCCCAACGCGCTGCACAACTACGCCGAGATGGCCAAGTACTGCGGCATCGAGGGCAAGGACGACAAGGAGGTCTTCGAGAACTTCATCACGAAGCTCGAGGAGCTCAAGGACTTCATCGGTGTCAAGAAGACCATCGCCGACTACGGTGTTGACGAGCAGTACTTCCTCGACACCCTCGACGAGATGACCGAGCAGGCATTCAACGACCAGTGCACCGGCGCTAACCCGCGCTACCCGCTCATGAGCGAGATCAAGGAGCTCTACCTGGACGCCTACTACGGCCGCGAGCCCCAGGACTACGCCGTCTGCTAGTTTTTAGCACGGTTATTTGCGGCGGGGGTGCACGGGTGTACGCACGCCCCCGCCGTTGCTTCTATCGCATCGTTGAAAGGATGCAATCATGCTGCTCCCCGATTCCAAGACCGAGCTCGTCCGTCGCGGCAACAAGGTCGTTTACGACCTGGGTGACAAGATCGTCAAGGTCTTTAACGAGACCAAGCCCGTCTCCGACGTGTTCAACGAGGCTTTGAATCTTGCCCGCATCAATGAGTGCGGCATCCGCAGCCCCAAGGCTCTCGAGGTTTCTCAGCTCGAGAACGCCAACGGCTGGGCTCTCGTGACCGAGAAGGTTCCGGGCACCACCCTTGCCGAGAAGATGACTGCCGAGCCCCAGCGCTTTGGTGAGTACCTCGAGATGTTCGTCGACCTCCAGATCGAGATCCACGGCTACACCTCCCCGCTGCTCAACCGTCAGCGCGACAAGTTCGCCCGCATGATCGACAGCCTCGATCAGCTCAATGCCACCACGCGCTACAACCTTCAGGAGCGTCTGGACGGCATGACCAAGGAGTTCAAGGTTTGCCACGGCGACTTCAACCCCTCCAACGTCATCGTCGGCGACGATGGCCAGCTCTATGTGTGCGACTGGGCACACGCCACCCAGGGCTCCCCTGCTGCTGACGTTGCCACCACCTACCTGCTCTTTGCCCTCAACAGCAAGGACCAGGCCGAGGCCTACCTGGAGCTCTACTGCGACCGCGCTGACATGCCCATGCAGGTCGTGCGTCAGTGGACGAGCATCGTTGCCGCTTCCGAGCTCGCTCGTAAGCGCAACGTGAACGATGAGTTCCTTAAGGACTGGATCGACGTCGTCGATTATCAGTAATATCTGAGCGATTCATTTCGCATCGGAGGCACAAAGGGAAACCCCGCAGCTCGAATGGGCTGTGGGGTTTTCTTTTAGCTATAAAAGATTCTTAGACGCAAAAGCGGCCCTGCGCCTCTCCCTCGAGAGACGCAGGGCCGCTTCGTAAGCGCACTCAACGCAGCGGGCTCGATTAACGACGTGCTGCCTTCACAAGCTCGGCAACCTTGGCGACGACCTCATCAATCGCCACATCCTCGCGCTCGCCCGTGGCACGGTCCTTGAGCTCGACAGTGCCGTTCTTAAGACCACGCTTGCCGAGCACTACCTGATACGGGAAGCCCATAAGGTCGTTGTCGGCAAACTTAAAGCCGGGGCGCTCGTCGCGGTCATCCACGACAACCTCGATACCCTCGGCGCACAGACCCTCAACGATTTGGTCGCAGACGGTAGCGCACTCCTCCTTCTTGGGATCGAGCGGAATCACCGCGACCTCGTACGGGGCAACGGAGACCGGCCAGACGATACCGTGCTCGTCGTTATGCTGCTCCACGACGGCAGCGAGCGAGCGAGACACGCCCACGCCGTAGCAACCCATGATGAGCGGCTTCTCCTTGCCATCCTCGTCCATAAAGGTGGCACCCATGGCCTCGGAGTACTTGGTGCCCAGCTGGAACACCTGGGAGACCTCGATGCCGCGAGCAGCAGAGAGCGGCTTGCCGCAGTGCGGGCAGGGGTCGCCGGCGACGACGGTGACAAGGTCGGCCCACTCGTCGACGGTAAAGTCGCGCTCGGGGCAGGCACCGGTAAAGTGATAATCGACCTCGTTGGCACCGCAGGCCCATTGCTTGGACTCGCGCAGACTCTCGTCGCACACTAGACGGATGCCCTCGGGCAGGTTAACCGGTCCGATAAAGCCCTTGTGCAGACCGTAGGTCTGCAGCTCCTCGTCGGTCATCATGCGATAGCCCTTGCCAAAGACGTGCTCGGCCTTGCAATCGTTGAGCTCGTGATCGCCCGGAACAATGGCCACGACCGGCTTGCCCTCGGCGTCGATGAGTGCCAGCGACTTGCGCGTGCCGTTCTCGGGGAACCCAAAGAACTTAGCAACTGCCTCAATGGTGCCCATGCCCGGAGTCTCAACCTTGGTGAGCGTACCGTCACCAGGACCCTCGGTCACGACGACCTTGGTGCTTGCCGCCTCGTCATCGGCAGCAAAGCCGCAATCGTCGCAGTAGACGAGCGAAGCCTCGCCGGCGTCGGCCAAAGCCATGTACTCGACGGAGGTATCGCCACCGATCTCACCGGAGTCGGCAACAACGGGCAGGGCCTTGATATAGCAGCGCTCGCAGATGTTGGCGTAGGCCTGCTTCATCTTGTCATACTCCTCCTGCAGGCTCTCCTGCGTGGCGGAGAAGCTATAGGCGTCCTTCATGATGAACTCGCGACCGCGCATCAGGCCAAAGCGGGGACGGAACTCATCGCGGAACTTATCCTGGATGTGATAGAGATTCACCGGCAGCTGCTTATAGGAACGCAGCTCATTGCGCACCAGGGCAGTCACGGTTTCCTCGTGCGTGGGGCCGAGCACGAACTCGCGTCCGTGGCGGTCATCAAAGCGCACGAGCTCCTTGCCATAGGCATCGATACGGCCGGACTCGCGCCACAGCTCGGCATCGACCATGATGGGCATCATGAGCTCCTGGGCGCCGGCAGCGTCCATCTCGTCGCGCACGATGTTCTCGATCTTGCGAATCGAGCGCCAAGCAAGCGGCAGATAGGAATAGAGACCGGCGGCCTCCTTGCGAATCATGCCGGCACGAAGCAGCAGGCGATGGCTCGCAAGCTCGGCGTCGGCCGGATCCTCTTTGAGCGTCGGAGCATAAAGCTTAGACATATACATTGCTCGAGTCATTTATTTCTCCTCAATAAGCTTGTCGACCTCGGCCATTAGCGCGTCGACAATTTGGTCCTCAGCTACTTTACCAATGATCTGGCCGTGCGAAAAGAGCAGGCCCTGACCTCGTCCGCAGGCAACACCCAAGTCGGCGTCAGAGGCCTCGCCGGGGCCATTGACCGCACAGCCCATCACGGCAATCGAAAGCGGCGCGGAGTAGTTCTTAAGCCGCTCGGTGACCTCCTCGGCGATAGGAATGAGGTTAACCTGGCAGCGAGCGCACGTGGGGCACGATACGATCTCGGGGCCACGGCGGCGAAGACCCAGCGACTGCAGGATACCCCAGGCGACCGGCGGCTCCTCGACCGGATCGGCCGTGAGCGAGACGCGCATGGTGTCGCCAATGCCCTCGGAAAGCAAAATTCCCAGGCCCACAGAGCTCTTAATGGTGCCCTGGAGCTTGGTTCCGGCCTCAGTCACGCCCAAATGAAGCGGAACATGGGGGATTTCGCGCGACAGGGCACGATAGGTGTCAAGCGTCGTGGACACGCTATGAGCCTTGGCGGAAAGCACGATATTGGTAAAGCCGCGATCCTCAAAATGTTTGACGAAACGCTCGCTCGACATCACAAGCTTTTCGGGCTGCGTAAGGTCATCGCGCTCGGCGATATCCTGCTCAAGCGAGCCGGCGTTCACGCCAATGCGAATCGCGCACCCAGCGGCGCCCGCGGCATCAATCACGGCATCGACCTTGGCCCAATCGCCAATGTTGCCGGGATTGATGCGGAGCTTAGCGGCACCGGCCTCCACGGCGCCAATGGCGAGCTTATGGTTAAAGTGGATATCGGCAACGATCGGCACCGGAGACTCCGCACAAATCGTGCGAAAGCCCTCGAGCGCAGCCTCAGTGGGCACGCTCACGCGCACAACATCGCAACCCGCCTGGGCAAGCGCACGCACTTGAGCAAGCGTTGCCTGTGCGTCGGCGGTATCGGTGCAGGTCATGGACTGAACCACCACCGGAGCGCCGCCGCCTATCTGCACGTCGCCCACAAACACGGGGCGCGTCAGCTCGCGCGGCAAAGGATGGGACAAAGACAATCCAAACACTCCCCTACAAAATAAATCGAAGGACGTCGGAACGAAGCATATAGACAAACAGCAGCGCAAAGAGCGCGATGCCGACATAACTGACGATTGTCTGCACCTTGAGTGGCAGCTCGCGACCGGCGACCTTTTGAATGATCTCGATAACCAGCTTTCCCCCGTCGAGCGGCGGAATGGGCAGCAGGTTCATAAAGCCCAGCGAGAACGAGATGAGCGCGGCAAACGTTAAGAATGTCGCGGGACCGGCGGCAGCCGCCTGAGAAGACATGACGCTGATGCCAACAATCGAGGAGGACTGATCGAGTATCTCCATCGTATGCTGCGGCTGCAGCAGGCGCATCACGCCCTCAGCAGTCTGCTGAACATAGGAGAACGACAGCCGCGCCGACGTAATGGGGTCCAAATGGACCACTTGCGTGGAGGCATAAACGCCCAAACGCTCGTCCTCCTTGAGCGCGACCGAGGTCGTAAATTTCTTGCCGTCGTGCTGATACTCAATGGCGATATCGTCCTTGCCGGCAGCCGCTCCGATCGCATCGTACACGTCCATCCAGGAAGAGCACGACACGCCATCGACACTAAGAATCGTGTCGCCGGCCTCGATGCCCGCCTTGGCGGCTATCGAGCCTTCTTCGACCTGACCGATCACATTGCTATCGACCGGCACCGATACGCCGGCGATAGAGTAGATACTCATAAGCAGCAAAAAACCCGTCAGGATATTGACGAGAATGCCCGCGAGCAGCATAAAGGCACGCTTGAGAAAACCCTGGCCCAGATAGGTATGCGAGCGCTCCTGCTCAAGAAACTCCGAAGCAGTGACCGGCAACTCCCACACGTCGCCCTCTGCAGTCGCATGCTCTCGATCGAATTTGCGGCCGTCAAAGGTGGTATATCCTGCAGCATCGCGCGGCAGCGTCTGGTACCTAACCGGATAATAGCTGGGTGAAGGCTTCTCCCTTTCCTCGTACCAAGGTGCAATGGAACCCCAGCCCAAAAGCAAGGCACAAGCCTCGAGAACATCCTCCTCGGGCAGCTCCAGCTCGACGGAAAGGTCTGCAACCGAAACGCGACCATGACGATAGATCGCCGCAAGCACACGGTCGGCGCACGAGACATCGGTCGGGTCCATACCGCAGATAGCGGCATAGCCACCCAGCAGCAGCGGCGTCACGCCAAACTTGGTACCGATGCGACGCGACGTACGATGAATGTCAAAGCGGCACGGTAGGCCCAAGAAAAACTCGGTGACGCGCACGCCGCACGCACGGGCCGCTAAAAAGTGGCCGCCCTCGTGCAGAAACACGAGGACGGATAGCATCAAAAGACCCCAAAAGACCGAGGAGAGAACGCTCAGAACAGTATCCATAAAACGAAAAGCAATCCTTACGATTAAGAGCGGGTTGCAGCGAGCACCTCGGCGGCCTTGGCGCGAGCCCATGTATCGATATCGCGAAGCTGCTCAAACGATGCAACCGCCTGCGGATCGTGCGCATCCATGCAGGACTCAACGATGCGATCGATATCGGTAAAGGTGCAGGCATCGTGCAGGAAGGCATCGACGGCAACTTCGTTGGCGGCATTCAGCACGCACGGCATGGTGCCGCCCGTCTTGCCGGCACGCTCGGCCAGCGCAAGGCAACGGAACGTCTCCATGTCGGCCGCATCGAAGGTAAGCTGCCCCAACTCACGAAAATCGATTCGAGGCGCCGGAGTATCCCAACGCTCGGGATACGAAAAAGCAAACTGGATGGGAATGCGCATATCGGACGCACCGAGATGCGCCATCACGGAGCCGTCGGCAAACTCGACCATAGAATGAATCTTTGACTGACGCTGAACGACCACGTTGATAAAGTCGAGGTCGCAACCGAACAGATGCATCGCCTCGATACGCTCCAGACCCTTGTTCATAAGGGTGGCGGAGTCAATCGTGATCTTAGCGCCCATGGCCCACGTGGGATGTGCCAGCGCATCGGCGCGTGTCACGCGATTGAGCTCGTCGCGCGTGCGGCCAAAGAACGGACCGCCCGAGCAGGTGAGCCAAATACAATGAGCCTCGCGTGGGTTCTCCCCCAGATAGCACTGGTAGATGGCGGAGTGCTCAGAGTCGACTGGAATAAGCTGGCCCGGTTGCGCCAACGGCATAAGCAAGTCGCCACCGACGACGAGGGACTCCTTGTTGGCAAGGGCAAGGCGCTTATTCGAGGTCAAGGCCGCATGGCTCGCCTCGAGACCGGCGGCGCCCACAATAGCAACGAGCACGCAGTCGACATCGTCGCGACGCGCGAGCTCGCAAACCGCCTGCGCGCCAACGCCGAGCTTCGTTCCCTCGGGCAACTCCTGCAGCACGGCGTCATCGCCATGAGCGACATCGGCCACGGCAACGGCCGGGACCGAAAACTCGCGGGCGGCGGCAACGAGCTCCGAGGTGCTGGAGTTAACGGACAGTGCCGTCACCTGCAGTCGATCGGCATGCTGACGGCATACATCGAGTGCCTGCGTGCCGATAGAGCCCGTACAGCCCAGAATGGCAACGCGAAGGCGTCCATCGGGGCCATACGTCGTCTGGAATGACATTACAGCACGCCTCCGATCATCAAAAGCAGCTGCGCGGTAATGCAGCCAAAGATAAGCGAGTCACTTCGATCGAGCATGCCGCCATGGCCCGGAATAAGGTTGCCAGAATCCTTGACGCCCACGCCACGCTTGATGCGTGACTCGATGAGGTCACCGATAACGCCCAGGATGGACACAACCACGCCGCAAAGCAGCGCATAGGGCAAGCTCAGCTTATAGAAATGCGTCGCCCACAAAATAAGCCAGATAAGAACCGAGCCCAAGATGCCGCCGACAAAGCCCTCCCAGCTCTTTTTGGGAGAGATCTTGGGGACCATCTTGTGCTTGCCGATACGGCTGCCCACGATGTAGGCAAACGAATCGGAGACCCAGAGAGACGCGCAAACACCCACCGAAAGCAGGGCGCCGGCAAAACCGGGCACGGCATCGCGCAGCAGCACGATGGCCGACAGCATAAAACCGGTGTAGATGGGACCCATGAGTGTCACAGCCACATCGGATATGCGGGTACGCGACGAACAGACATACCAAATGCCCACCGCAAGCATCAATGCAAAAAGCAGCGCATTCAACAGCAGCGAGTCGCCCAGCGCCGAGAGCGGAAAGAGCACGGCGGCAGCGATACCCAGGCGCTCGTTGGCCACCTTGCCATCGAGCTTCGTCATGCGGAAATACTCAAAGCAGCACAGGCCGCTCATGACGGAGACGAAGATGGCGGTGGGAACGATACCCAAAACCAGGCAGAGAATAAATACGACGGCGTAGACGATACCTGCGGCGGCACGGGTAATAAAGCCGGCAAGCCACGAAGTCGCGGCCGCGCCGCTCTTGGCGGCAGGCGCCTTGGGAGCAGACGCCTTGGGACGATCGGACACGATTAAGCCTCCTCGGTCTTGCTCAGTCCACCAAACCTACGGTCGCGGCCCTGATAGGCCAAAATGGCGTTGACAAGACCCCAACGATCAAAGTCGGGCCAATAGGTATCGGTGACATAAAACTCGGAATAGGCAACCTGCCACAGCAGATAGTTCGAAAGGCGAAGCTCGCCGGAGGTTCGAATCACAAGCTCAGGATCGGGTAGCCCAGCGGTGTACAGGTGCGAAGCAACCATATCATCGTCGATAGCGGCCGGATCGATCTTTCCGGCAGCGGCATCGAGCGCGATCTGACGGACAGCACGGGTGATCTCGGCACGGGCGCCGTAGTTGACGGCAAGTGCCAGCGTCATGCCGGTATGGTCGGCACACTCGGCAAGACCTCGCTCAAAGACATCGCGGGTCTTCTTGGGCAGTGCGGAAATATCGCCCAAAAAGACAACGCGCACGTTTTCGCGCTTAAGCAGCGGCAGCTCATCGATAAACGTCTTAGCAAACAGATGCATTAAAACGTTGACCTCATGCTGCGGACGATTCCAGTTTTCGGTGGAAAACGCATAGGCCGAAAGGACGTCGACGCCCAAACGCACGCATGCGGTAATGATCTCGCGCAGGGAGACGATACCGGCCTTGTGTCCCTCGGTGCGGGCAAGACCGCGCGCCGTGGCCCAGCGACCGTTACCGTCCATGATGCACGAAATATGATGCGGGATCTTATTGAGGTCAAGGTCGGAAAAACCGACGCCCGCAGGGGCGTCGGCAAAGTACTCGACCAGTTTGTTCTCGTCGTATTGCACCTTAGATCTCCATGACCTCGGCTTCTTTTTCCTTCAGAAGCTCCTCAACCTTGGCAACATACTCATCGGTATACTTCTGGACCTTGGCCTGCTCGCGACGGACATCGTCCTCGGTGAGCTCTTCGTCGCGCTCGAGCTTGTTGTTAAAGTCGCGACGGATGTTGCGAATGGAGACCTTGGCCTGCTCGGCATACTCGCGGCACTCCTTGACGAGCTCGCGACGACGCTCCTCGGTGGGAGCCGGGAACGGCAGGCGCACGACGGTACCGTCAGAGTTGGGAGTAATGCCCAGATCGGAAGCGCTGATAGCCTTCACGATTGCGTTGACGAGCGCCTTGTCCCAGGGCTCGATAAGCAGCATGTGAGCCTCGGGGGTCTTAACGGCGGCAACCTGGGTAACCGGCGTGGGAACACCGTAGTAATCGACCGAAATGTCGGACAGAATGTTAGCGTTGGCGCGGCCCGTGCGAACCTTGGAGAAGTTGTGCTTGAGGGACTCGAGCGACTTGTCCATGTGGGCGGTGATGTTCTCTGCCATGCTTAATCCTCCTGATAGACGAGCGTGCCGACGGGCTCACCCGAAAGCGCGCGTTTGACGGTGTCCTCGCCATCGATGTTGAGGACCAAAATCGGCATACGGTTATCCTGGCACAGCGCCGTGGCCGTGGAATCCATAACCTGCAGACCGCGGACGAGAACCTCGTGATAGGTAATCTTGTCAAAACGGACGGCATCGGAACACTTGACAGGATCCTTGTCGTAGATGCCGTCAACCTTGGTGGCCTTAATCAGAATCTCGGCACCGATCTCGCAGGCACGAAGAGCCGCGGCGGTGTCGGTCGTAAAGTACGGATTGCCCGAACCGGCGGCAAAAATAACGACATTACCCTTGGAAAGGTGGTTGATGGCGCGACGGCGAATATAGGGCTCGCAGATCTCGTTCATCTGGATAGCGCTCATCACGCGGCAGGGAACATCGTTGTGCTCAAAGGCATCCTGCAGGGCAAGCGCGTTCATAACGGTTGCCAGCATGCCCATGTAGTCGGCCTGGGCGCGCTCCATGCCACCAGCAGCGCCGGCCATGCCGCGGAAAATGTTGCCGCCGCCGACAACAACGCCGACCTCATGGCCAACGGCGAGCAGCTCCTTGACCTGCTTGGCAAGATGGTCGGTAATCTTGGGGTCGATGCCATATTGGCCGTCGCCCATCAGTGCTTCGCCGGAAAGCTTCAGAAGCACGCGTTTATATCGGATGTCGGACAAAGCGATCCTCCTTTAATTAGACTCTCAATATGATAGCAAAGGCTCTGATAAGAGCCATGAAAAAGCAGGCTGTGAGTAAAACCCACAGCCTGCTCATTACCAGCTACAAGAGCTTATTTACTCGCCACGGACCAGACGGTCGAAGGCAACGACGGTAATGCTATCGCCGAGCTCCTTGGAGACCTGCTCAGCGTACTTCTTGATGGTGAGGGAGCTGTCCTTGATGAACTCCTGCTCGGTGAGCACGGACTGCTTGTAGAACTTCTCCAGACGGCCAACAGCCATCTTCTCCTGGATAGCCTCGGGCTTGCCGGACTCGGCAGCCTGAGCCATGTAGATCTCCTTCTCGTGCTCGACGGTCTCGGCCGGAACCTGATCGCGGGTAGCGCAAATCGGGGCGACGGCGGCAACCTGAAGGGCAACGTCGTGAGCGAAGGTCTTGAAGGACTCGGCCTGAGCGGTCTCGGCCTTCTCGAAAGCGAACTCGACGAGGACGCCGATCTTACCACCCATGTGGATGTAAGAAGCGAGAGCGCCGTTCTCGGCCTTGCGAGCGGAGAAACGAGCGATCTTCATGTTCTCGCCCATGATGTGAATCATCTCGGTGAGCTCGGAGGAAACGGTCTCCTCGCCCATCGGCTTCTCGAGCAGAGCATCGACATCGGCCGGCTCGGTGGTAGCGACAACCTCGGCGACATTGGAAGCAAAGCCGGTGAACTTGGCGTTGGAGCCGACGAAGTCGGTCTCGCAGGAAAGCTCGAGCAGAGCGCCGGACTTGCCGTCCTCGGAGACGAACGCGGCGACAGCGCCCTCGTTGGTCTCACGGCCAGCCTTCTTGGCAGCCTTGGCGAGGCCGTTCTTGCGCAGAACGTCAACAGCGACGTCCATGTCGCCGTCAGCCTCGACGAGAGCCTTCTTGCACTCCATCATCGGGGAGTCGGTCATCTCGCGGAGCTGCTTGACCATAGCGGCAGTAATCTGGGCCATTGTGGTTCCTTTCAAAGAGATGAAAAAGACTTAAATAGGACTGATTTACTCGGCCTTGGGCTCGGCGGCCATCTCGGCCTCGGAGACCTGCTCCTTACCGGAGCCAGCGAGGCAAGCGTCGGCCATGAGCTCGCACATAAGGGTGACAGCGGAGATGGCGTCATCGTTGCAGGGGATGCCGTACTCGACCTCGTCGGGATCGGAGTTGGTGTCGATCAGGGCGACGACGGGGATGTTCAGGCGCTGGGCCTCCTTGATGGCGTTCTCCTCGCGCTTGGTGTCGATGACGAAGAGAGCCTGGGGCAGACCCTTCATGTCGCGGGCGCCACCGAGGTTGGTCTGGAGCTTAGCGAGCTCCTTGCCGAGCACTGCCTGCTCCTTCTTGGGCAGCACTGCCATGCGGCCGTCCTCGACCATGGCCTCGAGCTCCTCCATGCGGTTGATGCGGGAGCGGATGGTGACGAAGTTGGTCAGCATGCCGCCGAGCCAACGCTGGTTGATGTAAGGCATGTTGGCGCGCTCAGCGGCGTTCTTAACGGCCTCCTGAGCCTGCTTCTTGGTGCCGACGAACAGCACGTTGCCGCCCTTGGCGACGTTCTTGACGAAGGTGTAGGCCTGATCGGCGTCAAGGATGGTCTGCTTGAGGTCGAGGATGTAGATGCCGTTGCGCTCACCGAAGATGAACGGCTTCATCTTGGGGTTCCAGCGACGGGTCTGGTGACCGAAGTGGCAGCCGGCCTCGAGCAGGGTGCGGATATTAATCTTGGTAGCCATATTAAACCTCCTGTGGTTTGCCTCCGCGCGGGGTCATCCTCCAAAACCAACCCGGACATGTGCTACCAAAGCCCGGGCACCACGGTATGAAGTAGCCGCGCGTGCGTGATAAAAACCTGTTGCCGTGAAGCAACCCGATGAATGATAGCAGGATTGCCTCTTCCTGCCAACCCGCAATCAAAACCACACACCTCGGTGCGGCGCGGGAGGCCCTTCTCCTACTCGCCGCGGGGGTGTGCCTGACTCACGGCACGCTTGAGTCGGTCGGGCGTGAGGTGCGTATAGATCTGCGTCGTGGACAAGCTCGCATGCCCCAGCAGCTCCTGAACCGAGCGCAGATCCGCGCCGCCCTCGAGCAGGTCGGTCGCAAAGGTGTGGCGCATCGCATGCGGGGCGATGTCGGCAGGAATGCCGGCAAGTGCCGCAAGCATGTGGAAACGCCTCCTCAGCATGGCGGCACTCATGCGGTTTCCGCGCGCCGAGATAAACAGCGGATGCACGCCGTTCGCACTATCGACACGCTTTGCCTGCACAAGGAGATGTGGCCTCCCCTCCTCAATATAGCGGCGAGTCGCCTCGAGAGCGCGCCGATAGAGGGGCACGATACGCTCCTTGCTCCCCTTGCCCCAAAGTCGCAGCGTTCGCTCTGACCAAGCAATGGACTCCACGTTGAGCGCCGCGAGCTCCGAGATTCGCGCGCCGGAGGCATAGAGCAGCTCGAGCATCGCTGCATCACGCAGCCCCGAAGGCGTCGAGGTGTCGGGGGCCTCGAGCAACGCCTCGACTTGCCGGGTCGTCAGCACACCGGGAAGATCGCGCGGCAGTTTGGGCGAAGATATCGCCGAGACCGCATCGCCCTCAACGATTCCCTCGGCAGCCATCCACCGATAGAGCGAGCGAATGGCAGACAGATGCGCCGCAAGGGTCCGAGCCGCCACCTGGCCACGCGACAGCTCGGCCAAATAGGAGCGAACGGTCCGTACGTCGGCGACGCGAGCGTCGATGCCCTCACGGTCGCACCACGCGGCGAAGTGCTCGAGCCGCGAGGCGTAGGCGGTTACCGTATTGGGAGCGAGCCCTTCGACGCGTGCAATGTAGGCGATGAACGAGTCGACGGCATCGTACAGGTCAAAGGCTATGACCTCTCGCCTCCAAACAGATCGGAGCGCGATTCCAGATAAGCATCCAGGGCCTTAAGGGCGCGATCCGCGTAGGCCTGGTAACGATCGCGCTTGCTGCGACGCTTACCGTCCTCGAGCGGCGGCACGAGCCCAAAGTTGACGTGCATGGGCTGATAGCCCACCGTAGCCGGATCGGTCGCATAGCCCACGAGTGCGCCTAGGGCGCCCACGCGCGGCAGCTCAACAGGCTCCGCCTCGATTGCCTCGGCATAGGTGTTGAGCGCGGCGAGCAGACCCGTCGCCACGGCCTCCATATACCCCTCGGTACCGGTAATCTGGCCGGCAAGACGCACGCTCGTGCCGGGCACGGCAAAGGTGCCATCGAGCACGTGCGGCGCATCGACAAAGGTGTTGCGGTGCATGACGCCGTAGCGGAAGAACTCGGCGTTCTCCAGGCCGGGAACCATATGGAAGACGCGCTTCTGTTCGCCGAAGGTCAGGTTGGTCTGGAAGCCAACCAGGTTATAGGCGGTCTTCTCCTTGTTCTCGGCGCGCAGCTGAATTGCCGCCCAGGGACGGCGACCGGTGCGCGGGTCGGTGAGCCCGACGGGCTTCATGGCGCCAAAGCGGATGGCATCCTTGCCCGTGCGCGCAACCTCCTCGGCAGGCTGGCAGGCCTGGAACAGGTCACCGCCCTCAAAATCCTTGAGCACCACGCGATCGGCCGTGGTGAGTGCCTCGATAAAGGCCTCGTACTCTTCCTTGTTGAGCGGGGCATTGAGATAGTCGCCACTCCCCTGCTCCTCGTAGCGCGACTGCGAGAACAGCACGTCCATATCGAGCGTCGAGGCATCGACGATCGGGGCGGCCGCGTCAAAGAACGCCAGGGCGTCGCCACCGACGAGCTTCATGACCTCTTCGCTCAGCGCCGGTGAACACAGCGGGCCCGCGGCAATGACCACGTGGCCCTCGGGGATCTGGGTGACCTCGCCGTGAACGACCTCGATATTGGGGCGGGCGGCAACCTCAGCCTCGACGAGCTCGGAGAATGTAACACGGTCGACCGCCAGGGCGCCACCAGCGGGAACAGCAGCGCGATGGGCGCAGTCGAGCAGGACTGAACCCATGCGCTCAAGCTCGGCCTTCAGCAAACCAGCCGCGGAATCCGGACGGGTCGACTTAAACGAATTGGAGCAGACGAGCTCTGCCAGGTGATCGGTATGGTGAGCCGGGGAGCTCACCTGGGGGCGCATCTCGCACAGCTTTACGGCAAACCCGCGGTCTGCCAGCTGGATCGCGCATTCCGAACCCGCCAGACCGCCACCGATAACCGTCACCTGATCGAACTGCATCTGCAAACACCTTTCTAATTGACACGTTTTCCATTGTGACCGAAGGGCGTCTGGGCGTGAAGGGCAAACTTGGAGGGCGCATACCTTCCATCCATCATGCGCTCGATAAGGCCCTCGAGTTCAAGCGAACCCAAGAGTTTGAGTACGCCGACAGCATCGAGTGAGACGAGCGCCGCGATGTCGTCGACCTTGAGCGGAGAGGCGATGAGCGCATGCATCACGGTCTGCTGTGTTGGATTCAGGTCGGCAATGCCGGGAGCATCGGGGCGCGAGTAGCGCAGGGTGCCGTATATGCGAGAGATAGCCATCTCGATGGACTCCTCGTCGACAATGCAGCAGGCACCGTTCGCAATGAGGTAATTCGTGCCACGCGACTCGGGCGATAGGATCGACCCCGGCACGGCAAGAAGTTCGCGCCCCAAATCCATAGCAGCCTCGGCTGTAGAAAACGTCCCGGAAGGCATACCCGCCTCGGATACAAAGAGGGCTTGCGACAGGGCCGCGATCACGCGATTGCGACGCGGAAAGGCAAACTTGCGCGGACCCATGCCCCACGGAGAGATCGACACGACCGCGCCGCCCGTATCGAGCGTGCGCGTAATAAGCCCCGCGCTCGAACGCGGGTAGACCACGTCGGCGCCCGTCCCCAGCACCACGACGTGTTTGCCGCCGGCGTTGACCGCAGCCCAACCCGAGGCCTGGTCACAACCGACCGCACCGCCCGAAACTACCGTCACTCCCGCCTCAACCGCCACCTTCGCCGCAAGCTCTGCCACGGCAAGACCATACGGCGAGGCCTTTCGCGCACCGATGATGGAGAGCGCGGGCGTCGAAAGCGCCTCGGGGTTGCCGCGCACATAGAGCGTCTGAGGTACATCAGAAAGCTCCAAAACGGTCTCGGGATACAACGCGTCACCTGGATGCAGCTCGAAGGTCCCCTCAGCCATCATTGGTCCCTCCTTCCCTGGTACATCGCCGCCTCGAGCACGTGGTCCTGCGTCACCTGCTCGCTCTCGGCGACATCTGCGATCGTGCGCGCAATGCGAACAAGGCGCACGATGCCACGCCCTGTGAGATGCGTGCGCTTCGACAGGCCGAGCACACACTTCTCCGCCGCATCATCGAGCTCAAAGGTCGAAACGACGCCGTCAATGGACCGAGTCTCGTCATCCTCGGCCTCGGCATCCGCATCGTCCATGCGGGATTCGCGCCAAGCGCGAAAGGCGCGACCGCGCACAACGTAGTCACGTAACTCGGCCGACGACATGCCCTCCGCACCCTCGATAATCACTTGAGGGTCGGGACGGGTCACATCGATCATCATGTCGATACGGTCGGCCAAAGGACCGCGCAGTTTAGACCGATAGCGCTCGACCATCGCCGCCGAGCAGCGACACGGCACCTCGCGATCGCCCAAAAAGCCGCAGGGGCAGGGATTGCTCGCAGCCAGCAGCTGAAAGCGCGACGGGAAGGTAAAAGCCCCGTCGACGCGTACGATCCTCACGTAGCCGCGCTCGATGGGCTGACGCAGCGTCTGCAGCACGCCAGTGGGAAACTCGGCAAGCTCGTCCAAAAAGAGCACGCCGCCATGAGCAAGGCTGATCTCACCCGGGTGCACCGGGCGCCCGCCGCCGATAAGGCCTGCGGTCGAAATACTGTGGTGGGGACTGCGGAAGGGGCGGTGCCCCGCCAACAAGCCATCAATGTTCTCACCCAAAACCGAATGGATGCACAGTGCCTCCTGCTGATCCTCAACGGAAAGCTCGGGCAGGATGCCGGTCATACGGCGTGCGAGCATCGTCTTGCCCGATCCCGGAGACCCGATCATGAGCAAGCCGAGTTCTCCTGCCGCCGCAAGCGCCATGCCGCGTTTAGCGACTTCCTGCCCCAGCACGTCTGCATAGTCGAGCTCGGGCTCAAAGGTCGCCTCGACACCCTCGGAATCCAAGTAGTGTCGTGCGGCATCGCCCATGCCGTGAGCAAGCTGAGACAGATGGTCGATAAAGCCGCAATCTACGCCCGCGAGTGGCACATGCTGGTCGGACCTGCCGGCGATAAAAGACAGCCCCATGTCGCGAGCCAATAGCTGAAACGCCACCTCGCCCTTGACGGGAAGCACCGTACCGTCCAGACCAAGCTCACCTGCGATAAGGCAGCGATCGAGGTTGTCACGGGGAATCTGCTCATCGGCCGCTAGAACCGCGATGGCGATGGGCAGGTCAAAGCCGCTACCGGTCTTGCGGATATCGCCGGGTGCCAGGTTGACGGTAATGCCAGAGCGCGGAATCTCGAAGCCGGCCGAGCGCATGGCGCACCGGATACGCCCGCGCGACTCCATCACCTCCATACTCGGGATGCCGAGCATCTGGATGCCCGGAACGCCACCGGCAAGCGAGACCTCGACGGTGACGGGAATTGCCTCGACGCCGCGGATGCAGGCCGCGTGTACGGCAAACGTCTCGAACGCCATCACGACACCTGCCAATCGAACGCGTTGTACTGATGCTCGATCTCGGCGATATGCCCGCCGCGGATGGTGACGCCCACGGCATCGAAGCGAATCGACCTGAGAGGATAGTGCTCCATGAGATAGCAACTTGCGATACGGCGATACCGACGCTGCTTTTGGGCGTCCACGGCCTCCTCGGGAAAGACCCGCGTGGTGCAATCCAGGGCGACGCGTCTCGTCTTGACCTCGGCCATCACCACGACATCGTCGAGCTCATCGAGCAGCACAAGATCGGCTTCGCCCTCAATGCAACGATAGCCCTGCTCCAACAAGGTGTATCCACGCTCGTTAAAGTAATCGATGGTGATCAGCTCGCCCAGCATGCCGAGCTCGCGGGGACTGAGCCCCTTGATAAACTCGGGCGTCATCGCCCCGCAATCGAGCTCGCCGTCTTCCCAGCGCTCCTTGAGTTGCTGCGTCTTGCTCTTTTTGCTTGCGGCACACATGGGGTCTCCTTTCCCGCACACTGCATTGCCCCGATAATGAGGGCACCTTTCATGCGGGTAAGTACCGGAAGCAAACCAAAAGCTGACCAAATGCCGTCAAAAAACGGGCCGTACGCAGCAATGGTGTTGCATACGGCCCGCTACCAGCAGGTTTATAAAACCCCAGAGGTCCCTGTCTCCACAATTGACCTAGAAAAGGCGCTCAGTCTGCAGAAAGTTTCCGCAAAAGCTCACGCGGTGCAGTGGACAAAGTCCATGTTTGCGAATGGCCTCGATGTGCTCGGGGCTTGCATAGCCCTTCGACTCGGCCAGATGGTACTCGGGATACTCGGCGTCGTACTCGACCATCATCTCGTCACGCGTGACCTTGGCCATGATGGACGCCGCGGCGATGCAGGCGATTTTGGCATCGCCCTTCACCACATCGCGCTCGTTAGGAACGGCGCCCAAGGGGTTGCCATCCATGAGGACGCAGTCGGGTTCAAGTCCCGTATCGGCCACGGCGCCCGCGACTGCGGCTCGGATGGCGCGCGCCATACCCATCTCATCGATATCCGCAGGGGCGATATGGCAAAAACCGATCGCCGTCGCCACCTCGGCAATCTTCACTGAGAGCAACTCGCGGCGCGCGGGCGTGAGCTTTTTGGAATCGTTGATACCCCAGACGCGCGGCTCCATAGGAAGACAGACGGCGCATACCGTCAAAGGACCGGCCACCGATCCACGACCCACCTCGTCGACACCAACGACCACCCCATCGCCGCCAAGCTCATGCATAAGCTCGTACATGTCATTGACGCGCTCCCGCTCGGCAAGCTCTTTGTCATGGCGTTTGAGGGCGCGTTCACAAGCCTTGATCACCTGCTGGCGCGGGTCCTCGCGATAATGCTCCACGAGGGCGGGAATCTCCTCAAACGTAGCGCTCGCCAACTCACCGGCAACCTGCGATGCCGAAACCGAGCTCGTCATGTTGGCCATACCAGGCCCTCCTTGCATGCAAATCAGATAAAAAGAAGGGCCACCCGAAGGTGACCCTTGTGTCCAAACGAGTGGACAGACGCTGCGATCTTCTTAGCGCTTCTCGGGGATGCGAGCAGCCTTGCCCACCTTGTCGCGGAGGTAGTACAGCTTGGCGCGACGGACGCGACCATGACGAACGACCTCGAGCTTGGCGATCTTGGGGCTGTGAAGCGGGAAGGTACGCTCAACACCGACACCGAAGGACATCTTGCGGACGGTGAAGGTCTCACGGGCACCGGCGCCGGCCATGCGGATGACGTCACCCTGGAAAACCTGGATGCGCTCGCGGTCGCCTTCCTTAATGCGGTAGTGAACCTTGACGTTGTCGGCAACGCGGACCTGCGGGATGTCCTCGCGGATCTGCTGACGCTCGATTGCGCGGATGTAATCCATGTGCAATTCCTTACTCTTCTAGAGGTGCCGTACCACCTTGGCCGGCACGTAGTTGAACAAACGTATTCGAGTATACACGCGCAGGTTTGCGCTGCAAGAACTATTTTTTACGCAGACAAAAAGACAAAACCCGCACATGATAACCGCCCGCCTCACGAATGAGACGGGCGGCATGAAGGGGGGGCTACGTTACGCGCGGAAACGCAAGACCTTAGGCGTTACGCTTGGCCTCGAGCTTGGCCTGGGCCGCAGCAAGACGCGCGAGCGGCACGCGGTAGGGCGAACAGGATACGTAATCCACGTCGGCCACGTTGAACAGGCCCTTGATGGACTTGGGGTCGCCGCCGTGCTCGCCGCATACGCCAAAGTGCATACCGGGATTGGTGGCACGGCCCTTCTCGACTGCCATGCGCACCAGCTCGAGCACCGCCGTGTCGATGGTCTCGAAGGGGTTCTCCTTCAAGATCTTCTTGTGCAGGTACAGCGGGATGAACTTGGCCTCGGCATCGTCGCGGGAGAAGCCGAAGGTCGTCTGCGTGAGGTCGTTGGTGCCAAAGCAGAAGAAATCGGCGTGCTGGGCGATCTCGTCGGCGACCATGCAGGCGCGCGGCAGCTCGAGCATCGTACCCACAGGAATGTTGAGCTCCACGCCCTCCTCGGCGGAAACCTCGGCGATGACGCGCTCGATGACCTCACGGGTCTGGACATGCTCGGCCGTGATGGAGACGAGCGGGACCATAATCTCAGGACGCGGGTCGACGCCCTCCTTGATGAGGCGGGCGGCAGCCGTTGCCACGGCACGGACCTGCATAAGCGGCAGGTCACCGAAGACGACGGACAGACGCACACCGCGCAGGCCGAGCATGGGGTTGGACTCGACCATGCCGTCGATGCGACGCAGGCGGGCACGCAGGGCGGCGAGCTCCTCCTCGGGAGCGCCAGCAGCCTCCTTCTTGGTGATGGCGACCTCGAGCTCGCGGGGATCGTCCAGGAACTCGTGAAGCGGCGGATCGAGCAGGCGGACGACCACATCGCGACCGGACATGGTCTTGAACATCGCCAGGAAGTCCTCGGTCTGAACCTTGAGCAAGTCGGCCAGGGCCTGCTGCTTCACGGCCTTATCGTCAGACAGGATAAAGCTCTGGATGATGTTCTTGCGATCGCCCAGGAACATGTGCTCGGTGCGGCATAGACCGATGGCCTCGGCGCCAAACTCGAGCGCGAGCTCGGCATCCTCGGGGTTGTCGGCGTTGACGCGCACGTGGTTTGCGTGGCCGCAAGTCTCATCCAGACGAATCTCATCGGCCCAGGACAGGATAGTGTCCAGGTCGCCGGTAAGCTCGGCGGAAACCAGATCGACCGCGCCGTCGACAACGATACCCTGGGTACCGTCGATGGAGATGATGTCGCCCTCGTGCAGCACGCGGTCGCTGCCCTCAATGCGCACGACCTTCTCGGCCGCGTCGATATGGAAGCGCTCGACGCCGCAGACGCAGGGCGTACCCATGCCGCGGGCGATAACGGCGGCGTGGCTCGTCTTGCCACCGTGGCTCGTCAGGATGCCCTCGGCGGCAACCATGCCCTTCAGGTCATCGGGGTTGGTCTCCCAGCGGACCAGGATGACCTTGTGGCCCTCGGCAGAACGCGCGACGGCGTCATCACTCGAGAACACGACTTCGCCCACGGCGGCACCGGGACTGGCGTTAAGGCCGCATGCGAGTGCCTCGTACTTCTTGGAGGAGTCGAACTGCGGGTGCAGGAGCTGGTCGAGCTGCGCGGGGTCGATGCGGCTCACGGCCTCCTCACGGGTGATGAGGCCTTCCTCGACCATCTCGATAGCGATGCGCAGAGCGGCGGTTGCGGTACGCTTGCCCACGCGGGTCTGGAGCATCCAGAGCTTGCCCTGCTCGATGGTGAACTCGATGTCGCACATGTCGCGGTAATGATCCTCAAGCGTCAGGAAGACACGTTCAAGCTCCTCACCTGCGGACTCGAGACCCGGGGTGGTCTTGAGGTCGGCGATGGGCTCGGTGTTGCGGATGCCGGCAACGACGTCCTCGCCCTGAGCGTTGACCAGAAAGTCACCGTAGAACTCCTTGGTGCCGTCGGCCGGGTTGCGCGTAAAGGCGGCACCGGTCGCCGAGGTCTCGCCCTTATTGCCAAAGGCCATAGCCTGGACGTTGACGGCGGTGCCAAGGTCGTCGGAAATGCCGTGCTGCTTGCGGTAAATGCAGGCGCGCTCGTTCATCCAGCTGCCAAAGACGGCCTGAATGGCAAGGCGCAGCTGGAGCTCCGGATCGTGCGGAAAGACGGGCTTGCCTTCCGCGACCTCGAGCTCGGGGTACTGGGCGGCCTCGACGTTGTCGGAGAAAATGCACTTGAAGGTCTCGACGAGCTCCTGCAGGTCCTCGGCCGAAAGCTCGGAGTCGACGCGAACGCCTGCGACCAGGCGGGCCTGGGTCAGGGCATTCTCAAACAAGTCGGCATCGACACCCATGACGACGTTGGAGAACATCTGGATAAAGCGACGATAGCTGTCCCAGGCAAAGCGCGGGTTCTGCGTCTGGGCGATAAGGCCCTGAACGGACTCGTCGTTGAGGCCCAAGTTGAGGACCGTGTCCATCATGCCGGGCATTGAAAACGGAGCGCCCGAGCGCACCGAGACGAGCAGCGGGTCACGGGCATCGCCGAGCTTCTTGCCGCAGCGAGCCTCGAGGTCGGCCTCGGCGGCAACGATCTCGTCGAGCGCGCCTTCGGGCCAGACGTTGCCGGCACCAGAGTACTCTACGCAGGTCTGGCAGGTAATGGTAAAGCCACCGGGAACCGGCAGGCCGATACGGCTCATCTCGGCAAGGTTAGCGCCTTTGCCGCCAAGCACGAAGTTCATGGACTTGTCGCCCTCAGTGACACAGGTGCCCTGGGCATCGGTTCCAAAACGGTAAACCCTCTTGCAATCGCTCACGATACTTCCCCTTCCATGCGCTCTCGCGCACGACCGTGGTAACGAATCGACCCGCCGGATGTGGGCCGTGAGGGAACTATACGGCGGGTTTTGGGCGGGCATGAGCAGAGGCTGCGCGGTTTGGTAAACGTGCTAAAACTGGCGGTAAACGGTAGGTAAAGGTGGTTACCTTATGAAGATACCAGCGCAACGTAATTGCAGGTCAAATGTGGTAGAAACAGCTAAAACGCTTTAGCAAAAAGCTGTAATTATTGGAATGGAATCTCCTAAACTACGCAATAGCCAAGAAAGACAAAATCTATCAGAAGTATTTGTCCCAGGGATTTTGGTCAGAGTAGCTAATTTGGGACGGGGCTATTTTAGCTACCCCGGCAGATAGCGCGAATGCTTTGGCGGAGTAACGGCCGGGGTAGCTAAAAAAGCCCCATTGCAGTTTGAGTCGTCCGAAAGGGCGGCTCCTTACTAGTTCTGGTAATACGATTGAGCCGTACCGATGGTCGCTGGCCGACCGCGACCGCGACGCGGCCTCCACCCGAGACCCCCATCTCGACACATAGCCCGTCATCCGACGAAAGCGCGCAGGTCGTCCTGTATAGGCGCATGGTGTCCCCCTCCGCCGCAAGAGGGAAACGAAAAAGCCCCTCTTTGCCACTACGGACAAAAGGGGCCTCCCAGGGGAAACGTGTTACAAAGCCTTCTTTGCAGGACGATGAAGATCAGAAACCCAAAGTCGTACGCGTAGGGACTTACCCAACACCCACGCCATTTCGATCTTCTGGGCCTTCAACGCCACGTCCCGATAAGCATCCGGGCATCGGAATGACCTCGTCGCAAGCCGCAAGCATCTCTTCGTCATGAGTGACAACAATTACAATATGGTCTCTCTTAACCTCATGAAGCAATTTAATTAGCGCGCTCCGGCTCTTCGCATCAAGCGCTGAAGTTGACTCAAGAAACAACATGACGTCCGGCGATTTCAACATCTGCCGCACAATTGCGATGTTCTGCTTCTCCCCGCCGGACACCCCTCCTTTCTTGCTGCCAAGCATCGCTGCCGCCCCGTTCTCCGCAGCGGCAATCATTTTGTCTAACCCCAATATGGCAAGCATCCGATTCAGTTTGTCGGCCTCGAAATCATCAGAAAGCAGCGTAAGATTATCGAGGATCGTCCCCCCCAACAATAGGGGGCTCTTGCTCCGTAATGCCAACTCGGCACCGCCGCAATGCGTATCGGTCGATGCGACGCTGTGATACCCCGTTGTAGAGGACGGCCACTTCCGTGTTATCTGGATATAGACCCAATATCACTGACAGCAGCGAGCTCTTCCCCGAGCCATTTCTTCTTGCTTACTGTTTTTCTTATATTGTAACGATTTTCGATAAGAGGAAAGATTACTCCATGACGCGCAAGCCCGAACTCTAAGCGTTTCCCATCAGCATTGCCCGTTTTTCGGATCGAAATCCAAATCCAGCTTCCTATCGCATGCTGAAATCAAATCCTGATCATGGCTTACAACAAGAATTAGCTGATCGAAGGGATTTCGATGAATATACTCCGTGAACTCCCGACGGCTTTCTTCATCTAAATCGTTCGTTGGTTCATCGAACACAAGCACTTCCGGCTGCCTGCGAAGTGCTGCGAATATCCTTAGCTTTCGATACTCTCCACCAGAAAGGTCTCTACAATTCTTGCCTTTTAACGATTCGACGGTTCGATAGAAACTCGGCACAAGCTCTCGGAGGTTTTCGTTCGATCCCCGAATCGACGTCCTCTCAAGGTAATTCTCCACCGTTTCGTTCGGAATAAAGAGCTTTTGCGGGCACACCGCAAACAGGTCCCGTCGGATCGTCTCCATATCGAGCTCTTCATATGGCACCGACCCCAAAGCCCGATGTCCCCCAGCAGAATATAGTCCAAGGAGCACCTTCAGAAACGTGCTTTTTCCGCATCCGTTCGGCCCGGTAATGGCATAGGTTTTTCCTTCCTCCACCTCCACGGAGAGGTCGCGGTATAAGTAGGGCTTTCCCGCGTATCGGTACGCGATGTTGGACAACGATATGCTCTCCACGTGCCCAACCGTGAGGGTGCCGCGGTCCTCGGCGTCCTCCGTCAGAGCCCCCAATCGGTCGAACGAGGCCCTTGCGTCCTGATACGATTTGAAATAATTCAAAAAATACTTGAAGCATCCGAACGCCATCGAGTAATACGAGTTCACCATTGTGAACTCGCCTAAGCTCATTCTTCCGCTCAATATTTCCATCCCGGAGATCACGAGCAGTGCCCCCCGAAACACAGACGAGATCAGGCCGTCGCTTGATGTGGCCAGATTCGAGACCCTACTTGCTTTCATGTAAATCGGGTAGTACCCCTCGAATACCCCTTTGAGCGTCCGAGCGCTCTGGTTATATGTGCCATCGCACTTAATGTCAAACAACTGCGACAGCTCGCCGCTCACGGACGCGAAAAGCTTACTCAAACCCTCCTTGTTCGCAAGCGAGCTGTTGTACAACGGCTTTTTCAACGCCCTGAATAAAATGAAGTACGCAACAAGCGAACATGCACTTAACACCAGGAACACCGGATTAATCGAAAACAGGATGATGCATATCAACACAACCAGAACGACGTTAAGCCCGATCGTCAGGAAGTTGTTCACGACAAACGATGACACCGCATTCGAATCCGCATACACCCTCTGCGTTGTATAGGATGGATCCGCCTGCTCCCCCTTTTCCAGGGGCCCCCGTTCAAACGACTCACACGTGGTCCCCATCAGTCTCGTCGTCATCTCCAAGATGACGCGCGATACGTTCACACCCATCGCATACGACATGAAGGAGGCCGATATCCCTATGCCCGCAACAAAGGCCGCAAACCACACGACGCGAGATGGATCCCTATTCGTCACGAGAAAGTCTACAAACCCACCGTTTAAGGCGGGCATGACGCACGAGAGAGCAAAATTCACCAGCATGAGAATCACGAAAAGCCGTGACCCTTTACACCGAAACAACTCGTGAACCGTCTTCTTAAACATGCCAGCTCCCATCAAGCGGCCTTTTATCCAAAACTGAATTTGTTCGCCGCTTAATCGCTCCCATATATCCCTTGTTGTTAATCCTTGCTCAAGACATTATCTCGGGTTGCGGTGCCCAGGATTCCATTTCACCTTTATATACATACGAATAAGCCCCCTATTTGCATAGGCAAGCGCGGCGATTATAACGGCAGCCACCATCAGACCGAGAATAGCCCTTTTGTCCGGAAAAAGGGACGAGAGAAAAAGGCATATTGCGGAGAAAACTATAGACGCCCCCACCACTCGGTTTGCGCCTAGAGACTCGGCCGTCCGCTTTGCCTCCTCTAAACGCTCTCCCGATAGCAATGACATTCCGGCAAGCAATCCCGTGAGCTTGCCTCGATATATCATTATTCCGAACACCAGCAGCAGGCATGACCCCACCATTGAAACCACAACGTCCGACATCGCCATCACTCCAGTCCACTCCTTCAATACCAGCCCTATCGACAAACATCAAAACTTTTTTTAACCTAATATTGTATATCGATATAAATATATTCTTTTATATATCGTTTCGATTTGTGATATTTTATCGAATGAGTTGCTATTCGAGGAAGATAGGCCACAACCAAAGGAGATCAATGGAATCCGTGAATGTTTGGAGCGCGCAAATCTCATCATTGCCTGGAGTCATCCCTATCCCCCTCGACCCAAGCTACCTTCGCAGTGAACCAAATAACCGCCTGAGCGTCCTAAGCTCAGATGGGAAACAAATCTATACGATCCTCAACAGGGTCGCTAAAGAGATTCTTGACTTATGCGACGGCACCTGCGATTTGCCCAAAATTCTCCGTCTGTTCCAAGAAAAATACCCAGATCAACCGCGCGAGACGCTAGCGCATGACCTGGCCCAAACCCTGCATAGCCTGACCGTAAACTGTCTTATTGTTTGGAAGAAAGAAGGGAGATATATGAACGACCCTTTCGGCTCCGATTACCTAACATCGGTGGATCCCGACGAGCTGCTTATTCTCGCGGACGCGAGCAGGTTTGCTGAAATCGAAGAGGCGGCTGCAAAATCCCTCTCTGCAAAACAGTCCAAAAATGGCAATAGGATCTATTTCTCTGAGTTCGACGTTGAGCCCGAATTGGAGAACTTTCTGGTTCTTCGCCAAAGGCTCTTTTCCTTTACCCATGATTATTTTCTACTCACGAGCCAGTCCGGAGAAATTAATGGATTGATAATATGCGAGCCGGCCACTAATCCCGCCGGCCGCAGCGTCATCATCAAATTTATCTCATGCAGCTCCACGCTGCTTGCCGGTGTGCTCGACCGCCTTGCGGAATACTACGGATCTTCCGCTCCCAAAGCCTACCGCGCGCTCAGAATTGACGCGCCTGATTCCGCCCCAATCGCCGAACAACTTGACCATTCCGACCAGCGCCTTGGCTTTTCCTTAGTCGGCACCCTGCCCAATGAGCTCGACTCGGGCGACGTCAAGCTGTTTGTTCGCCCGCTCGATAAGAAGCAATAATGAGCATGCCGGCAATAATCGGAGCGCCCCACAGCGTTGCGCTCGACATTACAAACAAATGCAACCTTCGTTGTCTACACTGCTTCAACAACAGTGGAGAAAACGATGTCGTCGCGAACGAATTATCCGACAACGAAGTCCTCGAACTCGTCGACTCGATTTGTCAAATGCACCCCTTTAGCTTCTGCTTCTGCGGAGGCGAGACCCTCCTGCGCAAGGATCTTGTCATCGAATCCTTGCGGCGGCTCAGCGCATCTAGCGTCAAATGCAACCTCGTGTCAAACGGTCTGCTCGCAAACTCAAATACTTTGCATGAGCTCGAACGCGCCGGTTTAAACGGCATACAGTTTAGCCTCGATGGCCTACGCGATTCTCACGAACATATGCGAGGACTCTCGGGATTATACGACCGGGTGCTCGACGCCATCGATATCACGCTGAACGAAACCTCACTGCACCTTTCAATTGCCTTTTGTCCGACATCGTTCAATGTCGACGATTTCAAACCAGTTTGCACGATGCTTCGAGACAAGCTGAAATCGTCGGGTAGAACTGACCGAATTGACCTTAGAGTTCAGCCGCTCATGCTCCTCGGTAGAGCCCGAAGAAACCGCACGATTCGCCCTTCGAATAATCAATACCGTCGGCTAGTCAACACGATCAATGACCTTCGATACGATCCGGACTATCGAGGCTACTTCATGCTTGAGTGGGGCGACCCCATCGACCACTTGGTCAGATTCCCTCAACTGCAAATGCAATTTGACCAAGTGGCCATCCACGCCAATGGCGATATCGTCGCATCCCCCTATATACCTCTCATCATCGGAAACGTTCGCAAACACAGCCTTCAGGAATACTACGATGCCGGAATGGCAACCGTTTGGGATAAGCCCGTTGTTACCGCGTTGGCCAATCGTATGCACTCGATTGACGAGATGGAAGAGATCTCATCGTTGATTGCAGACATCAATATGGACGGCGACCTCTATATCGACCTGATCGACGATGATCTAGGCGACCTGAGCGTCCTGGCACAATTCTAAGGAGATGTTCCCATGTATGAGACCCCAGAAGTAGAGAAGATGGATTCCAAAACCGGCCCCGTTCCCGTTGTGGTCAACTTTGCAGCCGTCGTGGATAACGTAGTCGCAGCCGTCTATGATGCCGTCGTTGCGGCCTACGCATTCTGGTACTCGGCAGACAACGACGGCACCGGGACGAGTACAGCACAGAACTAGTCGCCGGCTCATCGAGCAATCGCCTCGCCTATCACTGCATGCGATTGACTGCGCAGCCCCAGCCAACGCCCAAAGCGCCTTGAAGAGCTGCTTGTAACATTCGTTCATTCAACAGCGAGATCTCTTCACCATTCTCGGCCGGCCCGACAGATCGACACATCAGTCGGGCCGGCCAGACTTATACAACGCGGCGACTCCGCTCACGCCACCCCCCCCCCGAAACTCACGCTGTCATCACACGGGCAATCAACACTGAATCCTGTTATGCAACATGGGCAAACGGCCACGTGCGCGATTAAAACGAATTCACTTAACAGACTTCAAGAATGCTTTAGCACCGCAGGATGGCCATACGCGGAGCGCGGCACGCATAAGCCAAAAGCGGCATTAAAAGCCATCCCCTTCCCTGCTGAATGCGCGTCCTAGCCCATCAACCGGTCGGACCATCGCGAAGATGATCCGTGCTTCCATACTGCAATGCGATATCAAGCATCACGAATAGTCCCCGCCCAACGGGGTTCTCCCCTCCGCAGGCGTTTCGGAACCCGCCCCCATCCCAAATTCCCACGCAGCGGCCGCGTTCACCGCCGCCGCGGGGGCCCTAGCTCCCCCGCGGCGCGGCAGACCCTCGGCTGCCCCTCGTAAAGGATGCAGAAGACACGGTCGAGGTCCGACGGTTCGACCAGGCTGTACCGGCAGTCCGCGTACAGTGCGCAGCCCCTCCCGCGCGGGTCGCCGTCCGAGTCCTCATCCGGCTCATGATGGCGCACCTCGACCCAAAGGCCCTCCAACACATCGTCGAACCCGAAATCGAGCTCCGCCTGGACGCTCTCGCCGAACGCATCGCCCAGGGCGAGCTCCGGCACCTTCGTCACACGGCCGTCCAGCCACTCAATCTCTGTCATCGCGCGCACGGTGCAAGCCCCTTCCGACACGGGATTGTCAGCTCAACCCGACCCTTACCCATACGGACGAACATAACTCGCCAGGGGAAGCCCCTGAAGGCCGTGCGCCACAACATGAGGCCGAATCCGCCCCCGGCTGGACAGGCCAACAACAAAGGAGCACACGGAACCGGCGCGGCGTTACAACCGTACCGGCAAGCGTGTCACTTGGCCAAGTCATGATGCCGACAAACCCGGAAATGCTCCAACGGAGCGCCGAACGAGCGTAACAATATAAAGCCGTGCAACACGCGTTGGACGACCAGAACAACCCAAACAAAGGCCTGCCGGTCCCACCTTCAAGCCCAATAGCAAAATGTGCATCAGCGGATTAGCAGCGATACAAGTCTCAACCTTCACCATCACACCGCAGCGCGCCTAGTCCCACTCATCCTACTGCAAATGTCCCAGAACGAGAAAACGACCAGCTTAACATGCCACCCTTTATATCTGCACGCGCGTAATTCAACTCATAAGGACCGGCTATCCCTTACCTGTGACACAATCTCAAACGCACAGAACAGAATCATCAGTCCAATCATCGCATAAGAGGCAGCCGGACCTTCAAGCACTATTCCACAAAGAACAATCTCCGCGCCGCCAATAAGAACTGTTATCAGGCGCTCTGCCTTTTTGCTCTCGCCGCTCGCATAAAAAGGCGGCAAAGCGCACAAGATCACATATAGCCCGGGAAGGGAATACAGGATCGATAGTCCAAGCCCCCCATCAACCGCAGTGTTTTGCGTAAGAATCAACTGAACCCAAACGGCAATTATCACTGAGCAGGTTGTCGATAAAAGAAGACTAGAAATATAGCACGCAACAAAGTCCCGTCGCATTCGAACAGAGAAATCCGCGAACTCTCTTCGCCGCGTGGAAACAATAAGATACACAGAAATTGCAATAGAACCAATCAGAGAAAACAGCGGAACAACCAGCAATTCAAGCTTATTACCCCATCGATCAACCACGCCCCCACTCCAATGAGCGGGAATTGTATCAGGGAGGACTGACCAAGCCGCCCATAGAATCAGAAATGGAAGAATAGAGAGGATGAAAGATGATAACACTGCAGTAATTTTTTTTGAGGCCCTCATCGATTCCGCATCTCCTTGCGCGCTCACATTCCACTCCGCCTTAAATCAAGTATAAATAAAAAGTTGAATGCAAATTTGTTTTGATTAGTATGGAAACTATATCCATTTAGTTCTAATTTGTTCGTAGTATCAAATCGATACCGACACTAGCATGACGTAGTCTTTCAAGACAGCTATTCAACATTGGAGGTCACCGCTATGGACAATGTGAACCACCTAAACGAACTCTCAATACAGTCCCAGCTTAGCATCCTTGAAAAACTGGTCGCGGACGCGGAACAATCTACCGACGCAAGACGCGATTTCGAAGCTCAGCCTCGTGCCGTATTCCAGAAATATGGAATTACAGACCTCCAAATCAAAGCGGGAAATCGAAAAGTCTCTCTGTACGAACTGGTGGAGTCAACCGAAAAGGAGGCGCGTGTCCCCGTTGCACGCGCAGTATATCGTCGTATCCAACTTGCATATTATGACGAGGACACCGAAGCTGATCCGCAAACGATACCTCTCGTAAACGTTGTACTTAATGCAAACGCAGTAACGAACGCAAACATCATTCTGAACGCAAACGCAATGGCAAACGCAAACGCGAATGCTCAAAACAACGCCAACCTTAAGTACGACGTCAACACAATGGGCTATGGATCAGCTATTTTTATGAACAAACCTGATGTTGTTGAACTATCGGAATCGTACAAACAAACTTCTGTTTTCAGGAAATTTGATCAAGAGGGCTTGAGTGCGGCGAGGCAAGCAGCTGTGCTTAAAACAGCAATCAAGAATTCCAGCTCCAATACCATCAACCCCGAAGGGGCTTCCAATGGGGTCGCCCGCGGGTCTTATCGCTCCGTCGAATTCGAAGTTACTTACTCCGAGAACGAAGGCACCTTGGTAATCACCGACGCCCGTTTGCTCGCGGCATGATTTCCGAAAGCTCGCAGCACGTGCTGTTCCGCAGACCTCGAATGCTGACATTTATAACAACATATAGATGTGGCGCTGTGTGTGATCATTGTCTGATGAGCTGCACTCCGAACAACAGTGACAGGCTTACTCTTCCCCAAATGCAGCAATTCATCGATAGCTTCGCCGAAGTATGCGTCGGAAGTGGTGTTGTTGTGTTTACGGGCGGAGAATGCACCCTTCTTGGCGATGACCTTCTCGAGGCCATCGCATATGCGAATTCTTTAGGACTCTTTACTCGAATTGTAACGAATGCGTGGTGGGCGAAAAGCGAAAGAGACGCAGAAACGCTCCTCAACGAATTGAAGTCATGTGGCCTTGACGAAATCAATATCAGCTGCGACGACTTTCATGCGGAATATATACCCCTCGAGAATGTGCGCAACCTTTGGAACTCAGCAAAAACAATGGGCTTTCAAACTCTCGGCATTGCGGTCTGCAGAGATAACAACAGTACAATCAGCCCGGCATACCTGTGCAAGTACCTTAATGAAGACATTCCACTCCTGCATCAGTTCGACGATAATACCCAGACTCCCCGCGCGCCAGCCCGCTTCATCACGGATTCAGGCATCACGCGAATTGGGCGCGCACGAAATCTCAGTCTCAACCAAAATGCGCGACCGCAGGCACGTCTCTTAGCGTCACACTGTTCCGACTGCGGCCAAGACTTCGTTATTTCCCCAAACTGCCATCTTTCACCCTGCTGCGGAATAAATGCAGAGGGAACTTGGCTTTTCGATCTTGGCAAAATCAATCTGACGGATGACATTAATGAACTGCAGCTGCTCCTACTTAATTACATACAATACATAGGACCAGGAGGACTGCTGAAGCACTTGCGCACGAGCGGAGGCCTTTCTTCATTTGGGCGCTCAAGCTACCTCTCTCAATGCGAGATTTGCGAAGACATCGCCCTCTCGAAAGAGGCACAGACCTGTCTTGCAAAGCTGGCTCCTAAACTGGCAGCCGACTTGATTGTCGAGACTAAATTCGAGACTACCTTTATCGGAAATGGGTCTGATATACATGATTGAAGTGCTACCCTCTTTAAATTCGCTCTCGAGTAATCCACTCCGTAGATTGGACACTCTTGGAGTAACAGATTTTTTGGCTCTTCGGTGGTTTCTGTGGGAGAGATTCCGGCATAGGCCCAGCTC
>JAUUMM010000040.1:0-20290 GCA_030839365.1 Collinsella sp. | reverse complement strand
GGCCGCGCTCCCACAGCTTCTCGAAGATCCACTGGCCCCAGCGGTAATAATCGGGGCTGCAGGTCTTGACGAGACGGTCCATGTCGTAGGAGAAGCCCATACGCTTCATGGTGGCGAGGGCCTGGTCCATGTTCTTATACGTCCAAGCCGCCGCCTGGGTGTTGTGCTTGATGGCGGCGTTCTCGGCGGGCAGGCCGAAGGCGTCGAAGCCGATGGGATGCAGCACGTCGTAGCCGCGCATACGAGCCTGACGGGCCATGGCGTCGCCGATGGTGTAGTTGCGCGCGTGCCCCATGTGCAGATCACCGGAAGGATACGGGAACATCTCGAGGATGTACTTCTTCGGCTTGGTGGAGTCGGTGTCCACGGCAAAGAGATTCTGCTCCTCCCAGGACTTCATCCACTTCTCCTCGATGGCCCGAGCGTCGTAGAACGGGATCTCCCCCGCCTGGCGCTCGGTGCCGCAATGCTCGTGGCAATCGCACATGGTTGGCTCCTATCGTTCAAGCGCAGCGGTCAATCAAGACCCGCCGCGCCGCGTCGGTAACGCTCAAGATTCTAACAGGTCTTGCAGGTGAGCCCGACCTCACCCGCTCCCCTATCACAGCGGGGCCCGCGCAGAACTTGTCCGCGCGGGCCCCGCTCGTGGTCCGTGTCGTCGATCGGCCGCGTAGTTGTAGCTCACCGTCTGCTGCGAGTCCTTGACCACGACGTCGTGGGCACCGCCCTCGACGATGGAGGTGGCGGACACGAGCGTGAGGCGAGCCTTGTCCTGCAGCTCGGGGATGGAGAGCGCGCCACAGTTGCACATAGTGGACTTGACCTTGTACAGGGTACCGTTCACGCCATCCTTGAGCGAGCCGGCGTAAGGCACATAGGAGTCGACGCCCTCGACGAAGGACAACTTCTGGGCGCCGCCCAGATCGTAGCGCTGCCAGTTGCGGGCGCGCGCGGAGCCCTCGCCCCAGTACTCTTTCATATACTGGCCGTTGACGTTCACGCGGGAGGTCGGGGACTCATCGAAGCGGGCAAAGTAGCGACCGAGCATGAGGAAGTCGGCGCCCATGGCGAGCGCAAGGGTCATGTGGTAGTCGTAGACGATACCGCCGTCGGAGCACACGGGCACGTAGACGCCGGTCTCCTCGTAGTACTCGTCACGGGCGCGGCAGACGTCGATCAGCGCGGTGGCCTGGCCACGACCGATGCCCTTGGTCTCGCGGGTGATGCAGATGGAACCACCGCCGATACCGACCTTGATGAAGTCGGCACCGCAGTCGGCCAGGAAGCGGAAGCCCTCGGCGTCGACAACGTTACCGGCACCGACCTTGACGTCCTCGCCGTAGTTGGCGCGGATCCACTCGATGGTGCGCTTCTGCCACTCGCTGAAGCCCTCGGAGGAGTCGATGCACAGGACATCGGCACCGGCCTCGATGAGCAGCGGCACGCGCTCGGCATAGTCGCGGGTGTTGATACCGGCGCCGACCATGTAGCGCTTGTCGTTATCGAGCAGCTCGTTGGGGTTAGTCTTGTGACTGTCGTAGTCCTTGCGGAACACAATGCCCATGAGGTGATCGTTATCGTCGACGATGGGCAGGGCGTTGAGCTTGTTGTCCCAGATAACGTCGTTGGCAACCTTGAGGCTGATGTTCTTGTCACCCACGATGAGCTGCTCACGCGGGGTCATGAACTCGGAGACCTTCGTCTGGTGGTCATCGCGGCTGGGGCGATAGTCACGGCTGGTGACGATGCCCAGGAGCTTACCCTTGGGAGTGCCGTCGTCGGTGACCGGCATAGTGGAGTGACCGGTCTTCTCCTTGAGCTCGATGACCTGCTCCATGGTCATGTCGGGGGTCAGCGTGGAATCGGACTGAACGAAACCGGCCTTGTGATCCTTGACGGCCTTGACCATAGCGGCCTCGGACTCGGCGCTCTGGGAACCGTAAATGAAGGACAGGCCACCCTCGGTAGCGAGCGCGACACCCATATCGACGCCCGAGACGGACTGCATGATGGCGGAAACCATGGGGATGTTCAGGGTGATTGCCGGCTTCTCACCGCGCTTAAAGCGGGTTAGCGGCGTCTTAAGAGAGACGTTGTTGGGGATGCACTGCGAGGACGAGTAACCAGGGACCAGCAGATACTCCGAAAACGTGTGGGACTCACCGGGAAAGAACGTAGCCATGTTTCTCCTTTTTCCATGCGACCGGTCGGCTGCAGGCCTCGTAGGACCCAGCCCAACCTTGGGCGCCCAATACTGGGGAAGTATCTTAACGCACTTTGACTGCTACAATGCATGATTTAAGAAGAGCACACGAGGGTTTGACGCAGGCTTTGCGTTTGCCCAGCAAACACTTTAGCGGGGAGACGTGGAGCGTATGGAGTACAAGACGACGGCAAAGTTGGTCATTCAAGCGTGCGACAAAGATCTGCCGGGCGTGTTTGGACACGGCTGCGTCTTGCTGCTGCAGGGTATCGCCCGCGAGCACTCGCTCAACCGCGCCGCCAAGAGCATGGGCATGGCGTATTCCAAGGCCTGGCGCATCGTGAACGAGGCCGAAGGTCAGCTGGGCTGCAAACTCATCGAGCGCGACGGCGCCCGCGGATCCACCCTCACCCCCGCCGGCGAGCGAGCCATAGCGGTCTACGAGGAGCTGCGGGCCGACGTCAACAACGTCATCGCCACCAAAGCAAGCGACCTCATCGCAAGCATTAAAGAGTAGCTAGTTTACGAAGGGCATTGTCTAGGGCGGACGCTACGACCAGGGGATTGTCGGTGCCGGCGAAGAGACGGATGGTGCTCCCCTGCTTGCCGCGTGGGGCCGAAAGGCGCGTCGCTGCGCCGCCGGCGAGCGATGTGCGGAACTCCCCCGACAAAGCATCGAACAGCTCCCCTGCGCTAAGCTCGATAAGATCGAATTCAACTGCCGGGCCAAAACCATGCTCGAGGATCCCCGTTGCAACCACATGGTCGGGATGCGAGCTCAGCCCGGGATAGCGCACGTTGCGTACCATCTCGTTCGCAGCCAAGTACTCGGCCAGCGCACGGGCGCGGTCGAAATGTGCCTGCATGCGGACATCGAGCGAGTCCAGCCCGCGCTCCAGCACACCGGCCTCGTCAGCAGGCATATCAAGCTTGGCCAAGCCACAGCCCTCAAGCAGGGCATGCGCGCACTCAGCCGCGGCATCCACACGATGACGCTTGAGCTGCGAGCGCGCCACCGAAGCGGCAACGAACTTGCGCGGCGCCTTACCAGCACACACGCGGTCGAGCGCCTCGAGCGACAGCACGGCACCCAGCCGCAGCGGATCGCAGCCAAAAGCCGACGCCACGGTGTTGTCCACAACCAACAGCGCATGGGCCTCGCGAGCCGCACGACCCAGCGCACGCAGATCGGGCACGCGCAGACCAAACCCGCCGATGGAGTTGACAAACCACCACAGGTGCGGCCCCTCGGCATCAAACGAAGCATCATAGCCCTCGGAAGCAGCAGCAAACGCCGCAACCGACGGCGGGTCCACGAGAACAACATCGCAGCCATCAAAGCCGCGCTCAAACGCATCGGTAAAGTCATCGGCAAACGCGACCAGGCGGTCACCGGGACGCACAATCCCCAGCTGAGACAGCGCTGCTGGCACATGCGAGGCCGCAAGCAACCGCACCTCACGCGCGCCGGCTCTCAAAGCCCAAGCCTCTTCTAGCTGTTGCACGTCCACGCGGCACCGTCCCTTCACAAACAAAAACCCACGATGCGGGTGTTACCCGCATCGTGGGCAACGGCTGCAGTATAGCGCCGATATGCGACGAATCGCCTAGATGTTGAGCGTGTGATAGTTCACGCTCGCACCCGGAGCGTCAACGGTCACACCATAGGCCTCAGGATAGATGCGCGTCGAGAACACCAGCGCGCCATCGTTCACAAACACCTCGACCGAGGAGACATCGCCAACAATGCGCACGTTACGAACCTCGTCGACGGGCTCCCAACGCACGGTACGACCGCAGCCGGCAGAAGCGCGACCCTCATCGGTAAATCGCATCTCAAAGCGCGAGGGCAGTCCGCCCTCGGCGGGCACATACGCCAGCTTCAGCTCGCCATCAACAATCGCGGTAAACGCGCCGTCGACACCGTCGACAGCAAGGTCAAAGCAGGTATCGCCGTCAACCTCCAACGAGCCCTCCCCCACACGCACCGAGGCATAATGGCGCTCGATCTCGCACGCCGGCTGCTGCAGCACCACGCCGCCGTCACCGGCCGTAAGCTCGCGCGGCACCGTCATGCAGTGCTGCCAGCCGCACGCCACGGTGGGCGCGTTGCCATAGGTCGGCTCATCGGGCATACCCATCCAGCCAATCAGAATGTGGCGACCGTCCTCGGCCGTGAACTCCTGCGGAGCATAGAAGTCAAAACCGGCGTCCCACAGGCGGAACTCGCCCAGCTCATAGACACCGTCACCACCCGTAATGTCGCCCGTTACAGGCATGTAGCCCGCTGCATACACATTGCCGCGGTCCCAACGACCGCCCTCGAGCCCCTGGGGCGAGAACGACAAAAATGCAGCGGTATCGCCATTCGCATCGAGCTCGATATAGCCGGGGCACTCCCACATAAAGCCAAAGCGCTCGGGCGTAGACACACGACTCTCGAGCTCCCAACTCAGCATATCGGCCGAGCCATACACCAGGATCTCGCCCACATCGCGCCCGGCACCCTCGCCGTGCATGGCGCAAAATCGACTATCGACATGCGGCCCATCCACGCGACGACGCGCGCCCAGCACCATGTGGTAACGCCCGTCATCATCGCGCCACACCTTGGGGTCACGCACGTGGCAGGTCAAATCCTCGGGATAATCATCGGACGCCAGCACCACGCGCTTTTGGCTGAACTCCCGACCGGCAAGGCCATCAACGCTCTCGACATAAACAGTATCGGCGCGACGGCCGGTATTGACGTAGTCGTACGTGCCGTCCGCATCGGAAAGCTTAACGTTGCCCGTATAGAGCACGCGAATGCGGCCGTCCTCGGCAAGCGCGGAGCCTGAATACACGCCATGGCAATCGAACGGCTCGTCGGGCAGCAGCGGGGCGCCAACATATTCCCAGTTCATAAGGTCGCGGCTTGTGGCATGGCCCCACATCTTTACGCCACCGTTCACATCAAACGGGGCATACTGGAAGTACGCGTGAAACACGCCGCCCGCTTGGCAAAGACCGTTGGGGTCGTTGAGCCAGCCCGCCGGCGGCATAATATGGAAGCGCTGGCCATACGCGCCATGGCCGCACTCAGAGGCGGCAGCGTCAACAGCGGCAACCAGCTTTGCAAGGTCGCGGCCAAGTGCATTAGACATATCAAAGTCCTAACGGATCGAAAGTAACAAGGCGCCAGAGATCGACACCGGATACGGGAAACGCCCGCGAGCATACAACCCGCGGGCACCCTTCAATCAAAAGCTCTTAGGCCTGCTCGGAAGCCTTGGGCTCGTCCTTGTACAGGACAAACGAGACGCCAAAGGAAACCAGCGCGGCGACCGCAAACATGATCGCGTACTGCACGGGCTGGGCCAGGCACAGCAGGATACCGAAGATACCCGTAACGCCCGTACCGGAAGCGGCGAGCGAGGTGAGCGCGCAGACCAGGGCGCCGCAGCCGCCGCCGATGCAGCCAGCGATGAAGGGCTTAAAGAAGCGCAGGTTCACACCAAAGATGGCAGGCTCGGTAATACCCATGAAGGCGGACAGAGCCGAAGGAAGCGCTAGGCCCTTGATCTTGGCATCGTGAGTCTTAAAGGCAACGGCAAGCGCGGCGCCGCCCTGGGCGATGTTGGCGGCACTGGCAATGGGCAGCCAATAGGTCACGCCGTACTGGGCAAGCTGGCCCAGGTCGATGGCGGTGTACATCTGGTGAATACCGGTGACGACCGTGGGGGCATAGAACAGGCCGACGATAAAGGAACCGATGCCAAAGGGCAGGGTGAGCAGAGCCTGGATCAGACCGAGGACGGCATTCTCGGCCCACACAAAGACGGGACCGACGGCGATAAGCGTCACGAGCACGGTCACGAACACGGAGACAAGCGGGGTTACAAAGAGGTCGAACATCTCGGGAACGATCTTGTGCAGACGCTTCTCGAGGAAGGCAAGGATCGCGCAAGCGATGACGATGGGGATGACGTGGCCCTGATAGCCAACCCACTCAAAGCTGTACACGCCGGGGATGACGGTGACCATGGTCTGCACGCCCTCGGAGGCGACCGTGTAGGAGCTCTGCAGCGAGGAGTTGATGAACGCGCCGCCGACGACGGCGCCCAGGTACGGATTAGCGCCGAAAGCCTTGGCCGCGGAGTAGCCAATCAGGATCTGCAGGATGCCAAAGGACGTACCCGAGACCAGGTCGGCAATCTTGTAGATGCAGTTATTGGTGTCGAGCGCGATAAAGCCGTTGGAGGCCATAAAGTTGAGGGCGCTCATGATGCCCAGCAGCAGGCCCGAAGCCACGATGGCGGGAATGATGGGAGAAGATATCGCCGAGGACCTTAATGGCGCGCATAAAGATGTTCTGCTGCTGCGCCGCGGCCTCCTTGACCTCAGCCTTGGAAGCAGCATTGATGCCGCCGAGGGCGATGAACTCGTCATAGACCTTGTTGACGGTACCGGTGCCAAAAATAATCTGGAGCTGGCCTTGGGCCTCAAAGACGCCCTTGGCACCGTCGATATTCTCGATGGCTTCCTTGTCGACCCTTGCGTTGTCGGCAATCACCAGGCGCAGACGCGTGGCGCAATGCGCGGCCGACACGACGTTGCCGGCGCCACCGATGTTGTCGAGCACCTCTTGGGCTGATTTGCGGTAGTCCATGACTTCCCTTTCGTCTAACGGGCGTTTTACACCCGGCCATCTTTGACACTTACACTGTAATCGTTTTCAGTTTCATATTACTGTAATCGTTTTCATATAGCGGTAAACGGTAGATTTTCGCCGGTGAAAGGTAGTTTGGGACAAATAACAGTGGTCCGAAGATAGCGGCGGGCGCCCAAAACCTAGACATTCATAAGCTGATGACCGAGCTTGAGCGTACGCAGGCCGCCCTCCCCTTCCACGCCATCGAGCGTGTCGAGCAGCATATTGGTGGCCTCGACGCCACTGGTCAGATAGCCATAATGGACGGTGGGAATGCCGCCCGTCAGCGCGCGCAAAAACGCGTTGTCGCCAAATCCGCTCACGCGATGTAAGCCCTCGCCCACGCCACGCGCCTCATCAAGAGCGCGCAGGGCGCCGGCGGCCATGGTATCGGTCGCGCAGGCGATAAACGAGACGTCGGGCACGTCGGCCAACAACTCGCGCGCCGCACGATATCCCGAGTCGAGCGTGAAGGAGCCACGACGCACCAGGTGGGGATCGAGCACAACCCCCGCAGCCAGCAAGCCTGCCTCAAAGCCACGGCGTCGGTCGTAGCCCGCGGCGCGGTCTTCTTCGGTAACACCGATGTAGGCGATCTTTCCCTCCACGCGCCCCACGAGCGCATGGCCCAGCTCATATGCCGCCTCGTAATCGTCATGGTAGACGCAGGCCGCGCCCTCGACGTTTTGGCCAATCAGCACAATGGGCACGCGGCACGATGCAATAGCCGCACGATGCTCATCGGTAATCATGGTCGCTACCAGCACGATGCCATCGACCGGGTGGTTCTGGAACAAGTCGAGGTACTCGAGCTCACGCTCGGCAACGTTGTCGGTGTTGGCGAGCAACATCTGATACCCGCGGCGACCAAGCACCTGGCCAATGCCTGCGGTAATTCGGCTCACCGACTCGGAGTTAATCTTAGGCACGATGACACCGATGAGCTTGGTAGAGCCGGTACGCAAGGCACGAGCCTGGTTGGACCGCACATAGCCGGTCTGCTCGATCGCCTGTTTAATGCGCTCGGCCTTATCAGCCGAGATATATCCACCGTTGAGATAGCGCGAAACCGCGGCGTTCGAAACACCCGCCAGCTCGGCGACATCCTTCATCTTTACCACGAGTACCCCCGTCGTTGAAATCGCTTTCAACATGATACCCGTGCGAACGACCGCATGACGTAGCGATTACATGATAGAGAAACGCGTGGAAACTAATGAGTCACTTGAGACACGTCGAGTGATAATCACTTCGCGGCCAGTTTTACCAGACGAGAATCACCCTGGCTGCATAATCGAAGAATACGGCCATGCAGAACTTGACCTGAGCGGCAGCCTCACGGACTTATCCAGGAAGGCCTCGGTGCCGCGTCTCGAAGAGTCGCAATTCACAATCCCGGTCAATCCTCTGCCAAGAACCCGTTGCGAACTTAGACTTACCAACAACACGTCAGCAAAGTTGCATACAAGCAGATAATCGCACGCAATTTCGCCTATTCTCAATTGAGATGTAAGTTTTGACAGGCCGAATCTTACATCCAAACAAAAAAGAGGGCCGACGCATCAACCCTCTTCAGGTGTCGCCCGAAGGCTCCCACCGCAATTGACTTTAATTTAGCCGATATCCCTTGTTTGTCTACAGGCTCTGCCACAAGTAGAAATTATCTTCACTTTTAGGGAGCAGCTCTTAAAAAGCAGCTATGTAACTAAGAAGCGCATCCATCTTGTTCCCAACCCCAGTCGTTTCTATCTCATGAAAGTCCAAAGAAGACAGGGGGCCATGCAAATCTTCAGGGACGCCAGAGAGGTCGCCGCGGTAGGTCTCCCGGTCAGCCGCCATCGCGGTTCCTAAAAAGAGGAAAGGCAGCCATCCCAAGAAGGACAGCCGCCTTTCCTCTGGACGCGGGACCCGTAGGTTACCCTCGTCAATACCGCTTTTTAGATAGGCTACTGATTATCAATCCGTAAGTCAAAGCTGCAAATTTGAGGCAAGCGACAATCATGTAATTCAAATCAAGACACACATGATTTTCAACCAAATCAAACGATGTCTGGCTAGCATATCAGGCATTGCACGCATAAAAAAGGGCAAGACTCTCAGTTTGAAAGCGTCACCCTTAAAGCTCCCAAAGAGCTTTTGTATTGCAGGAAGATACTCTACACCATCTTCCCTTGATTGGCAGGTCGAAACAGACACCATTGTGATTTCAAGCAGAAAGCGTTATATTAAGTATGCATTTGCACGTGGTGTTCGCACTATACGCTCAGATGCCATAGTTTACAAAGACGGCCTTCTTCATAGACGCTAGGTGGGATTACTCACTAGTAGCCGATATGTCGAAGGCCTTCTTGTACTTAAGAAAATCATACATTCTAATAAGCCGTTTTAGCTCGCTATTACCGTGGATTATCTTGCGATCGTCCGTGATGAGCGCCCTCAGATACTCGAGCAACTCACTTAAATCGAGCTCATCCTCCTCAAATAGCCACAGAGATTTGAGCACAGGGGTCATTTAAAAGTGAACAGTTTAATCAGGAGCGCCGCACCCCTGGGAGCGGGGCGCAACGCTCGATCCATTGTTCTCCCGGACGGGCAATTTGGCGAGATCACTCGGAAAGGATGGATGAAGCAGCCGTGCGGTTACACCAACATTTCCGACGCGATCGTAATTGAATCAATGGGTGCCTTGTTCATACTTAATCGCCTCATGATGAAAGAGCTCAACGAAGTCGCATATCAGACAATAGATCGCTCCAGGCTGTTTAAACTGTGCGATTCTATGGACGAAACCGAAACATCAATCCACTACGGTAGCAGCGGTTTCCCATTACAATCAATACGTGAGGCACCCCATGCGCGGATATAACAAGGGTCCGAAAGCTGCTCGAGGCCCTTGGATTCGTTGGGCGAATTAACGACGATTCCGAGCTCCACGGACGCCTTGAGGCGTTACGTTATTTACCCCGAAGTCAAGATATTATCGATTAGATTTCCTGAAAGGAGGCAATATGGACAACCTTCGGTTCAACATCTCGATACCTTCCGATGAAGACGGCTGCGTACTTTTCCAATGTCCGAACTGCGGAGAGCTATTCAAAGTCGTCGTTGATGAGTATGAGAGTGATTCCGTCCTAGATATCCACTGCCCTCTGTGCGGCCTTATCTCGGACAACTTCTTCACACCGGACGTCATCGACCTGGCCTTATCAAAAACAGCGAATGTGGTCGTGCCGGAGCTAGAAGAACTGCTTAAGAAGGAGCTTGGCGGAAAGGGCAATGATCACGTCTCTTTCAGTGTGAAATCATACAATGAAGAGGAACCCGAGATTCCCATCCGGCAAGCAATCGAAGCCCTTCAGAAGGTAACCTGCAAGGACTGCAAGCGCATATCAAAGGTGTCCCCTGCACTTGCGATGTCTTTATACACATGCCCCTACTGCGGAATAGGACAATTCAATGGATTCTGAGAAGATTGAGCTGCGAAAACTACTCTTCAAGCATAGTGCTGAAGCCAGCAATCTTTTAAGGTCTGACTACAATGGCCTCAACACAGCCCTCACTCGCTACCTCAACTTTATTGATGGGCAGCCTGTAACACGAGCGTTCATTGAGGATTGCGTGGCAAACCATTTGCCTAGCGGGTTCGACAAAAACGCCGAAATCGATGAAGTAAATTCGGACCCATATACCATATTTAACTTCCCGCCTAGCTGCGAGGGCGAAAGCGCCGTAACGTATCTCGTACTCAAAGCAATAGTCGACAGAAAGCTATGCCAGTCGTTTCACCTCCTTCTAGGCTATGCACACGGTTCAAGGAAATATGACGATATGGCCGAAGGCTTCCTGAATGACGTAGCGAGACGCCTCGTAAACGGAGTCAATCAGGCCATCACACTAAAGGGCATCGAACTAGGATTGGATGAATCCGTGACACAGGTAAACAATTTCGGCAACTCGGGAGCCGCCATCGCTTCCCAGACAACGAACGGGTCAAGTACGACCATCAATCAGTCAAACGGCATAGACGTTAACGCGCTCAACGACATAATCGGAAAACTGGAAAGCTCCCTCCACGAGCTTTCCAGTGAGAACAGGACAATTGCTGCGGATGCAATCGCCGCGATGAAAGACGTTTTTGAGACTCCGCAGCCTAAACCGTCAATACTAAAGTCGCTATGGAACACCCTAAAGGGCATCAACGAAGGGGCTACGTTTATTGAGAACGTAACGAAGCTGGGCGTACTCATCGCCCCTATTCTTCCTGGAATTATCGGATAGACTAAGTATGGTCGTCCCTAGCCCCCCATGGCGTTTCCAATCAATTTGAGATGGCATATTCAAGGCGTTGACCGGAATTGAACATTCCGGTCAACTGCCCACATTCGAAATATCTCTACACAACAAAAGGAGTGTGAAATGAGCGACTCTGTTTCAAAATTACTAATAGAGAGATACGGAGTGATGGTCTTTCTCGTTGTAATATTCGTTCTTGCAATAATTGCGATCTTGCATTTTGGCATCAAATTCGACATCAATATGTATATTGCAAGCCGCAAAGAACGACACCGAAAGTTAGCACAGAGCTACTGCCCGCATTTGGATTTTATTCCTCGTGATGATAATAGTGTTCAAGTTAGCCCGCTCTTTTACTCGCCGCCAGGAACACTGAACTGGTTTTGCTCTCGATGCGGGGCCGTTTTACCTTACGAACCCAATCAAGAGGAAGTCGAAGCTAAGGCGACTTATTATCTCAACCATCCAAAAGCTTACAAAAAAGCAATGAAGAGTTTCGATAAGCATGCGAAAAAATCTCTCTAGATTATTATTAACGTCCATAAGGTGGTATCGGCAGCTGCGAGTGAGTGAGTATTTGCCCGCATAAGCACCGCTAAATATTGCGAATCAACACGGTCAGTATCGGCATGGTCAAGACCAGCATTTGACAACGACATAAGGTCAGCCGCTGACAAAAAACGACAATGGACTATTTGCCGATTCAGGTGCCCAAGCACAATAATGTCGGCACTGTTTCGCAATATTAAATTGTACTCAAGCGCGCAAGAACTAACAAAGTTTCGCCTTAGTCTTAACCAATGACAAACAGACGGCCAGCCGTTATTTCCGCTGAATCTTAAGGCCCCTCCGATTACTAAGGAGGTAAGCATCTTTATGCTCCTTAGAGATTTCGAAGCTTGAGAGAATCTTATTCTGAGATTCAGGCGACCAATAAATATGAAGTCTTTCTCGCGCCCTCGTTATTGCCGTATAAAACACACTGTGAGTAATGCGCTCCTCAACGTCCTTCGTAATAATCAGCTTTACGGATGAGTACTCTAGTCCTTGCGCTTTATGGACAGACACCGCATACGCCACCTGAAACGGCACGATACAGTCCTCGCCAACATCCTCACCGTCTCGATCCTTGGCTTTCTTAACTGAAAAGCGCAGATACGTCTCTCCATCACGAAAATCTAAATACTCCAACCCGTCGTAATGAAGAACGGAAAGCTCGGAGGCGATAATGGGAACAGCAACCGTAAATTGCATCTCGTCTTTGGAAATTGCTTCCATTCCCACAAGACGCCCTTTTAGATTGTTATATAACAACGGATAAAACCGCTCAGACTCATTGAACAAAATTGGGTCGCCGACTTTATACGTATGATAATTCCAGACAACGGCCTCGTTCTTATTTCCCGACTGCAAGATTTTGTTCATATTATTAATGCCATAGAGGCCATCATAGTTGAGACATAAGACAATCTCATCATCATTCATTCTGCTAATTACAGAGTCATCAAGATTCGACGTAAAATCGCAAGAAATAAGAATTTCAGCGATATCAGGACTCACATTCCTGACAGCATGCCATAGTTTTAGCAAATCATCATTCTTCGTGCGCCATGGTTTATCAAATTCATGGATGCACTTATCAGGCAAGAAGTCTCGAGCCAATGAAAACCAGTTTCCAAACTTAATGGACTCAATCTGTCTCACATCGCCAACAAGCAATAGCAGTTTAAACCGATTAGAATCAATAATAGATTTCATATCGCTATTGCAGACAGTGCTGCATTCGTCAACGATTAAGATGTCGCAATCTGGCACACGATTCAAATACTTCGCGACGGTCATAAATTCGCAATTCTTATCATTTATTTTTCTTCTAAGGCTATCTACGGCAGGATTTGTATTAGCGATAGCAAGTTTGCTTTCATTTTGCAGAAAAGCGCAAACGATGTTGACCATGGTTGTTTTTCCGGTACCAGCCGAACCGTAGATGAACGCGACGCTCGTTTCGGCAAACATGGACTTTAGAGCATCTATTTTTTCTGAATCATCCAACTTGCAGCTTGGATCTTTAAGCCATGATTCACATAAAGCAGTATAGCCTTTGACCCCGGCACCAGACAGTTTTAAAAGCCCGCGTATAATACAAGTGAGTTCGTCTTCGACTCCCTTAACAAATAGATGCCCGTTCTCATGCACGAGATCCCTTGAATGATGTCTAAAATACAAAGCGCTATTAAATGAGGCAATCAGTTCATCAACATCCGAGAAGGTTGTAATTTCGGTATCCCTAAGATACAGAGCATTAGAATCGATTGTCTCCGCGGTCACCCTACGAGCAAGAAAGTTATCTTCATACGGATCTGGATCAATACATTGATACAAATCCTCGACAGCGACTACATGCCCAATAAGACTCGTGCAATACGGCTGCCGATCAAAGGGGGCACAGCCGTTTTTCAAATAAAGGTCACCGAGACGGCTATTCGGACTTACAGTCAATTGTTCCTCTATAACCCTGTTACGAGGTTTAGACAAAAGATACTTTAGAACATTAGATCCATTTGAGCCAGCACTCAAAAACTCATGCGCAGAGCTAAGCAAGGTGTGTACCGGACAGGCATTTCCCGAAGATGCTATCTCCCCCATCACAGAAATAAACTCGTCATCAGGGAGTAGAGCAATGTCGCAAAGCGTCATCCCGGTATGGGTCATTAGGTTCATAAGTGATCTATAGCTAGTGTATTGGCCAGTAAGCCACACTGCATCAGGGCCTCTAAGTATCTTTATAAGATTATTCAACTCACAGGGGCGTACTGAAACCGCATATGCATCAACAATCGTAACAGGAAGAGTAAAGCCAAGACCGTCGATACTCGTGCGCTTAGTCGAAACCACCACTGAATAATTAGTGGGCATTCTGAAAGATGAATAAACAAGTATACGATCAAATTTGCTACAAGAATCGAATGCGGGGACAAGTGTCGCCTCATAATAGACAGAATCCCCAACAAAGAAAGGCTTAGCAGCTCTAACGTAAAAACGGTCCTTCTCAATTTCAACAGCATTGGCACTCATGAAATCATTGATTTTATGAGCTATCTCTTCATGGTATTTAGCCAAGCCGGGATCGGTGTCCAGAGGAATCTTACTCAAATTGGCAAGAATTGTAAGGCCGAGTTTATCGAATGCATAACGTTTCAAGCACAGCAAATTTTCGTAATACTTCAACAAAAGGCGCTCTGCAGAATCTTCACTTGGAACATAGTGCGAAACGACCTTTTGTAAATAATGATGGAACTTAGCAATAAACCGAGTCTCGCTGTTCTTGCTCATTTCTTTAATAGCAACCGAACATAATTTAAAGTAGTCGCCTTCGATGGGCCTGTTGCCATAAGTTGCATACATTGCAATGTGCTCAACAAGATGACGCAGATAACCCACAACGTCTCTTGAAACGGCTGACCTGCCCTCGAATTCAAGTCTATCAATTGAATGCTCTACAGCGTCGTTTGCATTGTAAAGCTCCTTAAGAGGGTTTCTCATAAGCCTCGCTCCTCCATCGTAATTTTCGACCCCCCAATATGGCTTAACGGCCAAGAAATCTTTACATCAATTAAGATGTCCATCCGATGTCCATCAATAATGATAGCCGCACCCAAACAACACTTCCGAGCCAAACGACGAAGCCGGGTAACGCATAATTACTTTCACAAATTGACAAACACATAGAGGAACACGGTCCACGCGTCGTCATATGATTTCAGGCGAGTAAACAACAAATCATCGACGAAAGGGGCGCGAGCCGAGTCCGCAAACATCGCATCGATCGACGATGGGTCGCTCGACGCGCTGCTCGACGAGGAGGCGTCCAAGCTTGTCGGGGCCGAGCGCTATGAGAGGACGGCGGGCCGGGAGGCCTACCGCGGCGGCCACTACGCGAGAAAGCTCGTCACGGGCGCCAGGGAAGTCGAGCTCAGCGTGTCGAAGCTCCGCGGGGCAGCCGCTAGGACGATGCGCGACGGGTTCGCCGAGACGCTTGCCTACACGGAATTCCCGCCGGATCGCTGGAGCCAGATTAGGACGAGCGACGGGATCGAGCGCATCAACCGCGAGATCAGGAGGAAGACGAGGGTCGTCGGGACCTTCCCGGACGGCAACTCGGCCCTCATGCTGGTGACGGCGAGGCTGAAGTACATAGTGGAGCACGAGCGGGGCAAGAGGAGGCACCTGGATATGTCGAATCTGGACGAGATGGACGAACTGAAAGGAAAGTAGGAGGGCTAGAAGAGGACGGGGCCGAGGACAGCAAAATCAATTTGCAAAAGAATCTTGACGGTACCCCTCCCCAACATTCCCCAGAAAGTTCGCTGATGTTGACTGGGGTTCTCGTATAATAAACCCCAACAAAATATGTGCGGAGTGCTGGCCTGGAGCTGCCTCCGGACCCCATTGGCTGCTTACCGAGAGTCTCCGCTATGAAACGACCCCTTTACTACCTGCTCTGCGCGATCGCGTGCATGTCCATGGTCAGCTCCGCGATGCCTATGCCAGCCATCACGGAGGCCATCCAGCCTCAGGCAACCGCGAAGCAGCAGGCGCAGGCCGTAAACAACACAAACTGACGAACCAATTGCCGACATGAACGATTTCGTCCCTGCCGGCATTTAAGCAGGGAGAAAGATTTGGCAATATTGTCCATTATCTAACTGATTCAATAGCGGAATGAAGCCTGCAGCAGGGGCCAAATTCGGAAGTAAGCGGCAAATCCAAAACCTGCCAAGCACACCGGAATGCCACAACGCTTCTACCTGCGTTTTCTTTACGCAAAAACGGCGGTGTGCTCGAGGATTCTAGAATTTGCCGCATACTTCCGGCGGGCAATTCCGAAAGTGCGGTGAAAAACCGAGAACTGCCGACCAGACCCCTGTTTTAAGCTTCGACGACCTGCGGTTTTGTTACCGAAAATCGAGTTGCGCTCGGCGGTTTCCGATTTTTCCCCGCACTTCCGGAAAAACGCGGTAAAAGCGAGTGTCTGAAGCGGAAACACGACAATTGCTCCTCGGAAAACAGCCCACTAAACGCAAAAACCGCCTTTCGGCGGTTCCCACGGACCAAGCCGGACGTACCGTCGCTAGGCCTCATCAAGGGTTACTTTACGGAAGAGTCGGGCTGTGATCAATCATTTTTCAGGTTTGGGGACAAAGGTCGAGCTACATAGAAAAGCTGATCTGTGGCAGATAAAGCGGCCCCCATACCCCACCGGCAGCAACATTCTCAATGATGCCCTTTGCAAAGGAATACAGGTCTTGCATGCCGAAGCTAAGCGCCTCCCTATCAAATGCCTCATCGTCTAAATCAGACGGAGCACGATAGATACCGGACACGGATATTTCGGAACGATAATAGTGGCCCTCATCACTGGGAATGAGCTCTATGACAAGGTTGAGCTGCCGAAATCTAACTCCGTTTTCATCAAAGAAGGCACTCGTTATGTCATTTCTAACGTTAAACTCACCGTCTGACTTATTAACTCCCTCCTTCGGGGCCATTCCGCCATCAAATGAAAACCTATCGACTTTTTTAGACACGCATGTAATCGACGAAGACTCAATGCGCTGCTTCTTCAACGAGTCCATTTACATCTCCAATCGGAAGGAATTCTCATCAACCAAAGGATCAGAATCCCTATAAGCAGGGGCTTTTCCTCCTGGTATTACAGACAAAAGCGGCGAGCTAAGAGTTGCGGTCCTCTCATGGAGAGCCAAGCCCAGGTATTCGCGCGCCTCGGGAACATCGCGAATGAGCCTCATAAGGATATTGGCAGTAACAGTCTGCTGAGACGCTCCGTTCTCCCATCGAGATGACGTTGGTTTTGAAACTCCTAAAAGTGACTCAAATTCATGCTGAGTTAAGCCTAGATCTGAGCGCAAATGCTTTATTTCCGAGGGAGATAGAAGCTCATGAGCCTTGGCGTATTGCGCGGCAAGCGCATGGGCGAGTTTAGTCGCCTCCGCAGCGGTCATTTCATCATTGCCGCACTCACAAATATAATGCCCAATTCCTTCAACAGTAATTTTCTCGCCACGGTAAATTTCAGTCATTGGCGCCGTGGTAAATTGCATTTCCTTGCCACATTCCATGCAACGCATGACTCCTCCTTTAATGAATATATCCATCGATGTTCGCAGACAAGACGTTTAAATGCGCCTTGCCTTCAGAATCGATTGAAAACTTAACGTACCAATCCTCACATTCAAAATCCCGACAAACATAGACGTCTGCGTAAACATCGTGCAAAGGCCCATCCATATCGAGTGCGATGGATTTCCTGAAATCGCTGGGCTTTAGGTAATCAAATAGATCGGCGAGAAAACGATCAATATCCAAATAGCCATAGTGGTTGATCAGGTGCCTGCGCACCTTGCCGTTTACAACCATCTCTCCCGAGCAGGCCAAGGATTTGGCCTCGTCTAGAGAATATGTCGGCCGAAACTTGGTTCGGTTCATGAGCACCCCTTAGTTAGCATCATGCTAACTATATTCGTATAGTCGCCAATTGGCAACTACATTCAGCGCACCAACGTAAGCGATCGACCGGATGGCGTCTTAGGCCCGACAAATACAACTCTGACTGCATAATCGAAGAGCACAAGCGTACAGAGCTAGACCCAGAGCGTAGCCTTACAGACTATTTCTAGAAGGTGCCCGTGTCGAGTCTCGCGGCGCAAATCACAACGTCGACGACGGACCGCCGCCCCTCCCCTCCCCAACAATCCCCCAGAAAGTTCGCTGATGTTGACTGGGGTTCCCGTAAAATAATCCCCAACAAAATATGTGCGGAGTGCTGGCCTGGAGCTGCCTTCGAACCCTATTGGCTGCTCACCGAGAGGCTCCGCTATGAAACGACCCCTTTACTACCTGCTCTGCGCAATCGCGTGCACGTCCATGGTCGGCGCGACGTTGCCCATGGCAGCCATTGCGGAGGCGATTCAGCCTCAAGAAAGCGCCGAGCAGCAGGCGCGATTCGACACCACGAACAGCGACGCAGGCAAGGCCGAAGACGGCACTAACACAAATGCGACAGCAGATACCGCAGAGGACGGCACCGCAACATCCACCGGCACCAGCGCAGCCAACACGGAAAGCGCTGACGGCGCCACCGCCACACCCGGCACCCCCACCCCATCCCTCCGCGCCCAAGCCACCCCCGCGCCCGCCGCAATCTCCACCACGTCACAAACCGGCTACGCCCACTCAGCAACGGCAACCCAAAACGGCGTCACCTTCACCGTCTCGTGGAACGACGCACCCGCGGGCACCGCGACGACCTTCCACATAACCCAGACCAACGGCTCGTCCCAGGCCAAGGCGCGCATGGACGTGCCCACCTACCGGGACGGCGGCAGCCATGAAAGCGTCTGCGACCCGTCGCGCCCGGCATGGGCCAGCTACTACAGCCTGGGCACCGCGGGCCACGACTTTACCTTCGACTTCACGGCATCGGGCACGTACCGCATCCACTTCTACTTTATGGACAACGACAGATACGACCCCCAAAACGACAAGGGGATCTACTACCTGCGCACCACGGCGGAGGTGACCGTAAACGACGCCGCCCGCCCGAGCGTCACGCAGGTCGTCAACAACGCCGTGGCCCAGTGCAGGCAACTGACAAACGCTCGGAATACGACATGGCGCTTTGGCTCCACGACTGGACGCTCGACCAGCTGGAGTACGACCACAGCCTCAACTGGTGCTCGGCCGAAAGCGGCCTCACGCGCCACCAGGGCACCTGCGAGAGCTACCAGCGCATCTACTCCAAGCTCCTTGACGCCGCGGGCATCGCCAACGGCCGCATCACCGGCAACGGTCACACCTGGAACGCCGTAAAGATCGACGGCAAATGGTGCCAGATGGACCTAACCTGGGACGACACCAGCGACAACTGGTACGGAGACCTGGACCAGCGCCATCTGTACTTTGGCCTGACCGACGAGCTCATGGCAATCGCCCACTCCGATCACACGGCAAATTACCAGATGGACGACTACGCCTACCGCTCGACCGACCTATCCAACAATTACTTTGTGCGAAATGGCAAGGCAGACGAATGGGCAGGGAAGTATGCCGACCGAATTCAGGAGCATCTGGATGCCAAGGAAGAGAGCTTTTCCATCGATGCTGACAACCAGTCGTTCCCGCCGAGCATCTCGGGGATTCAGAACGGGATTGTTGCGTACGCGATGAATCTGAGAGAGTGGAAGACCGAAATTGAACAGGCAGAGCTAAAAGCGGCATCAATAGTCACTACACAAACCAGCACTACTTGGATTGCTACGTTCAAATTCACGGCAAAGTTCTTGCAAATCAAACCAGCCGCTACACCGGTTTTGCCCAACGGAATGTATTCCATATACTCATGCCTCGACCAATCAAAAGCCCTAGACGTTCGCATGGAGTCGAAGAACGATAGGGCGAATGTACAGCTCTGGCAAGATCATGGCGGCAGACAACAAAAGGTCAACCTCCAATTCCAAAATGACGGCACCTATCTTATTACGTTCGTTCATTCAGGAAAAGCGATGTCTGCTGAATCAAATCGTGATGGATCGAATGTTAGTCAGTCAAGTTTAGATGGTTCCGATCTACAGAGATGGGTTGTCGAACGAATGGGGGCAGGATATACAATAAAAAATAAAGCAGGGAACCAGTGGCTAAATGTTAGAAGAGCCGACACAAGAAACGGCACAAATATTCAAACTTGGTCAAATGGCGGTGTGTCCGAAACAATCTTTAATCTTGTTCCAACTGAACTCGATGCACTTCCAAACGGTAGGTACGCCATAAAAACCAAACTTGACACGACAAAAACAATCGACATTCGCTTGGCGTCCCAAGATGATTTTGCAAATGCTCAAATTTGGACTGACTACAATTCCCCAAATCAATCAGTTGATCTTAGAAGACAGGGAGACGGAACATACACATTTATTTTTGTACACTCCAAAAAGGCGCTAACAGCAGAAGCTGTCAAGGACGGCGCAAACGTTGTTAGCGCCGGGCGATTTTAGCCGCTAATAGTCAAACTATTTTGACCAATC
>JAUUMM010000039.1:0-20768 GCA_030839365.1 Collinsella sp. | reverse complement strand
GGGATTGGTCAATCTCGGCCGACTATATTTGGCTAAATTATTCCGGCGCTAACAGCGTCTTCATGAGTTGCGGTGAAATAGGGACTGTTTTACCAGTTAAAAGGTCTAATCAGTCCCTATTTCACCGCAACTTAAATTAAGGCTAATTGTTGCGCAACTCGAATTTGAATAATCGCTTTACATTGGCCTCGATTGGAACGTCTATGGTTGTGGGGGCTGGTATGAATTGTCCTTATTGTGGTACTGAGTTGCGCAATGGCGTGAGGTATTGCACAACATGTGGGGTTACCATCCATGGCATGTCGACTAATTCTGCAATTCGGGCAAAGCCTCGGAATCACATTGCGGTTGTTCTTACCTGCATGTTGGCAATTGCCATTGTCGGCGGCAGTTGTTTGGGTCTTCATCTGCGGCAAGCATTGTCTTGTTTTATATCGGCTCATTCGGAGCATGCTATTGTGCTCAACATCTCTGCCGCAGGTTGGGATACCGATAGCGGGGCCTCACGTGTCCCGATACACATTACGGGCAAGACTGTCGACGGGATAACGGTCGACAAGGTTGAGTTCGTCGCCTCCGACGGTTCCGGTATCAGCCTCATTCAAGGTGTGTACACGCTCGAGGCGGCAGGTTCCCCCATCGCCACTGATGGCAAGATTTATCAAATTCCCTGTACGAGCGCGACGCTCGTCCTCGACGATGTCTTTACCGCAGGCGAAACGATCAATCTCGCCGAGCTCGCTGAGCAGAATTCGATACTCACCTTCTGCCCCATCGATGCCAGCGATATGACCAACGACGAAATCTATGATGCCGCCCTACTCGCCATGACATATAAAGGCGACGACGCCCCCGACGTTGCCGCACTGTGCCAGGCAGCAATCAATCGTCGTGCCGCCGCCAGCAAAAGCGAGAACGCCTTCGAAAGTTGCGGTGAAATACGGATTAATTGAGCCTTTAAGCTGGCAAACAGTCCTTATTTCACCGCAACTGAAACAGGGGCGCTCTCCATGAGAGCGCCCCTGCCGGGCTTCCATAGTACTGGCGAAACAGTTTTATAGTTCTGGCGAAGCAGTCCTTGAGATCCGCCTTGCCTTATGCCAAGAACTCCTTGGTGGTCGCCACGATGTTGGCGGCGTCCAGGCCGTACTTGTGCAGGAGCTCGGCGCCCGGGCCGGACTCGCCGAAGGTGTCGTTGACGCCAATCTTCTTGAGCGGCGTCGGGCACTGCTCGCACAGGACGTCGGCGACGGCGCTGCCCAAGCCACCGATCACGGAGTGCTCCTCGACGGTCACGACGTGGCCGGTCTTGGTGGCGCTCTTGACGATCAGGTCGGCATCGATGGGCTTGATGGTGTGCATGTTGATGACCTCGGCGTCGATGCCCTCGGCAGCGAGCTGCTCGGCGGCCTCGAGAGCCTCGCCGACCATCAGGCCGCAGGCAATGATGGTCACATCGGCGCCCTCGCGCATGACAATGCCCTTACCCAACTCGAACTTGTAGGTCTCGGGGTCGTTGATAACCGGCGAGGCCAAACGAGCGAAGCGCATGTACACCGGACCGTCGCACTCGTAGGCGGCGCGCGTCACGGCGCGGGCCTCGACGTCGTCGGCAGGAACGATCACAGTCATGCCAGGGATGACGCGCATCAGGGCGATATCCTCGCAGCACTGGTGTGTGGCGCCGTCCTCGCCCACCGAGATACCGGCGTGCGTGGCGCCAATCTTAACGTTGAGATGCGGGTAGCCGATGGAGTTACGGACCTGCTCAAAGGCGCGGCCGGCGGCAAACATGGCAAAGGTGCTCGCGAAGGCAACGCGGCCGGTGGTCGCGATACCGGCGGCGACGCCCATCAGGTTGCTCTCGGCAATGCCCACATCGAAGAAACGATCGGGGCAGGCGGCCTTGAACTTGCCGGTCTGCGTGGCGGCGGCCAGGTCAGCGTCGAGGACCACAAAGTCATCGTGCTCGTTGGCGAGCTCGACGAGGGCCTCGCCGTAGCTTACGCGCGTGGCGATTTTTTTGACGTCTGCCATCCTAGAGCTCCTCTCCGGCGGCCGTGAGCTCTGCCATGGCCTGCTCAAACTGTTCATCGTTGGGGGCCTTGCCGTGCCAACCAACCTGGTTCTCCATAAAGGAAACGCCCTTGCCCTTCATGGTCTCGGCGATGATGGCGGTCGGCTGACCCTTGGTGGCGCGGGCCTCGGCAAAGGCGGCGCGGATCTGATCGAAATCGTTGCCGTCGGCAAGCTCCACCACGTGGAACTTAAAGGCGCGGAACTTGTCGGCGAGCGGCATGGGGTCGTTGACCTCCTCGACGGGGCCGTCGATCTGCAGGCCGTTGTGGTCGACGATCACGCAGAGGTTATCGAGCTGCTGGTTGCCGGCAAACATGGCTGCCTCCCAGACCTGGCCCTCCTCGCTCTCGCCATCACCCAGCAGGGCGTACGTGCGGTAAGTATCGCCCCAGTGCTTGGCGGCAACCGCCATGCCCACGGCGGCGGAGATGCCCTGGCCGAGCGAGCCGGTGGACATATCGACGCCCGGGGTGTCGTTCATGTTGGGATGACCTTGCAGGTGGCTGCCGATATGGCGCAGCGTCTCGAGATCCTCCTTGGGGAAGAACCCACGCTCGGCGAGCACGGCGTACAGGCCCGGAGCGCAATGGCCCTTGGAGAGCACAAAACGGTCGCGATCGGCCTTGCGGGGATCGGCCGGGTCGACGTTCATTTCCTCAAAGTACAGATAGGTCATGATGTCGGCAGCGCCGAGCGAACCGCCCGGATGGCCGGACTTGGCAGCGTGCACGCCGGTGACGATGCCCTTCCTTACCTCGTTGGCAACCTTTTTGAGCTCTTCGTCGCTCATTGTGCCTTCCTTTCATCCTCATTAGACAAAATGCGCACGGCACGGAAAGGTAATCCCAACACAGCCGCAATGCACGTACGTCATTCATTATGCTGGAAACTGATGGCTTTACCAGAGTTTTTATCATTATTTGAACAATTTAGCAGGCAGAACCGCTGATGAAACGGTTTATCAATGTGAACGTCTTTTGGATGGAACGCGATCGACCCTACGCGCTAATGTCCTTGAATCCCTCGCCGAAGGCTTCCGTAACGTCGGCAACCGTCACGATGGCATGAGGATCGCGCTCGCGCACGATCGTCTTGAGGGTATTGAGCTCTCGACGGCTCACGATGACCATAATCACTGGCTTCTCGGCACCCGAATACATGCCAGTCGCCTTAAACTTGGTACAACCACGACCCAGGCCATACATGATATCGGCAGCGATATCAGGGAACTTGTCCGAGATGATGAGTACCATACGGCGTTTGTTGCCACCATCGACCACGGCATCGATCACGTAGCCGCTAATGACCATCGAAAGGCCTGCATATAGTGCGTTTTCGATTGAAAAGACCGGAGCCGACAGCGCGCATACGGCAACATCGATCGCCATGACGGTCGAGCCCACCGGCAGTGAGGTGTTACGCGAGATGATTTGGCCAATCGTGTCCGAGCCGCCGGTGTTGGCGCCGGCGCGCAACACCATGCCGTAACCGATGCCCGTAATAATGCCGCCCCACATAGCGGGAAGCATCAGGTCCGCATCCGCCAGAGGTGCTACAAACGGGGCGAACAGATCGGTAAAGAAGCCCAGCAGCACAAAGCCCGTCGCGGTCTGCACCACGTAGAACATGCCGCCCTCGCGCATAACGACCAACAACAGCAAGGCGTTCATCACGATCGTCTGAATACCAACGGGAAGCGATAGGCCGCGCGCCGCGCCGACCGCCTGGATAATGGTGGCAAGGCCCGTAACGCCACCGGCGGCAAGACCGTTGGGAATCAAAAACAAGTCGGTCGCGATGGCGGCCAAGGCACACCCCAACATGATCTGGGGCAGGTCGTGAAAGAAGTTCATCGAAAGAATGCGCTTGATGTCCAGACGATATGCCATGCTGCCTCCCTCAAAAAAGCGCACCCAAACGGATGCGCTTTGAACTTCTTCTTGTATTCGATTCTACCGATTCGCCGGACAAAAACCACCCCTGCGCAGGGTTTATTCTGGATACAAACCCGTCCAACCGTTGGGTTTGGCATCGGCTTGAAGCCACCCGATGTTTTAGACCTCCGAGCCTTCTGCATCGGCGTTGCCGGTAGCCCAGCGATGGTAGCCAATAACAAACGGGTCCAGGTCGCCATCGTCAAGAACGGCCTCGACATTGCTGGTCTCCACACCCGAGCGCAGATCCTTGACCATCTGGTACGGGTAGAGCACGTAGCTGCGAATCTGGTTGCCAAAACCAATCGTGGTCTTGGGTCCGCGGATCTCATCGAGCGCCTCGGCGCGCTTCTCGAGCTCAATCTCGTACAGACGAGCCTTGAGGATCTGCATGCACGCGGCCTTGTTCTGGATCTGGCTGCGCTCATTTTGGCAGGTAACCACAATGCCGCTGGGGAAATGCGTCACGCGCACGGCGGAGTCGGTGGTGTTGACGCCCTGACCGCCCGGGCCGCTCGCGTGGTACACGTCCACGCGGATGTCATCGGGACTGATTTCGATGTCGATATCATCGGGTAGCACGGGGATGACCTCGACGCCGGCAAACGTGGTCTGGCGGCGCTTCTTGTCGTCGGTGGGGCTAATGCGAACCAAGCGGTGGACACCGGCCTCGGCGCGCAGCATGCCAAATGCGTCCTTGCCCTCGACGGTAAAGGTCGCGCGGTCGATGCCGATGACCTCGGCCGCGGGACAGTCGTTGATGGTGACCTTCCAGCCGCGACGCTGGCAGTACTTCATGTACATCTTAAAGAGCATGAAGGTCCAGTCCTGGGCCTCCAGACCACCCTGTCCGGGCTTGATGGTCACAATAGCATCGCCGTGATCGAACTCACCGGTAAACCAGCTCGAAAGCTCAAGTTCGTCGATAGCGCGGGCCAGGCGTTCTGCCGTAGCGGCAGCCTCCTCGCGCAATGCGGCGGCGTCGGGGTCATCCCCCATCTCTTCGGCAAGCTCCAGCGCGGCGCGGGCATCGGAAAGCTCGCCGCGCGCGGTGTCCACGGCAGCGATATCTTCCTTGGTGCGAGCAATCTCCTCCATGGTGGCACGGGCGGCGTCGGCGTCATCCCAAAAGCCAGGGGCAACACTTTTGGCCTCGAGCTCGGTCACGCGGGTACGCTTCTCGTCCAAGTGGAGATACGACTCGACCTCGCCGAGCCGGTCCGCAAACGCGTCCAGCTCGGCGGGCGTTACCTCTAAAGCCTCAGCCATTAACGATTCCTGCCGTGGCAGTACTTAAACTTCTTGCCGCTACCGCAGGGGCACGGGTCGTTGCGGCCCACGTTGACGTACGGATCGTCGCTCTCGGACTTGCGATAGGTCGTCACCTTGCCACCGTTGTTAACGGCAGCCGGTCCGCCTTGGACAGCCGTGCGGGCCTGCACCTGCGCCTGCTTGCGCAGCACCGAGTCGCCGTTATCACCATCGACCTCGGCAGGACCGGAGAAGCGCGCGCCCTCGAGCGCGGGCTCTTCCTTGTGCTCCACGGCACGCGGGGCAGCCTTGATCTCGATGCGCAGAACCGTGCGCAGGTAATCCTCATACATGGTATCGACGAGTATCTGGAACGCGCCGTAGGCCTCGGTCTTGTACTCAACCAGCGGGTCGCGCTGGCCAAAGCCGCGCAGGCCGATGCCGGTCTTAAGGTAGTCCATCTCCTGCAGGTAGTTCATCCAGCGGGTATCGATGACGCGCAGCATGACCTGGGTGTTGAGCTCGCGCATCAGGTCCTCGCCCAAGCGCTCGGCCTTCATGTTGTAGCACTTCTCTACGTAAGCCAGGACATCGGCAGCCAGGGCCTCATAATCCTCGTCGGGGAACTTCGGCGTATCGATGTGGCCGGTGAGCTCCACAACCCACTTGCGCAGGCCCTCCAGGTCGCGCTCGCCATCGTGACTGTCCTTGGTGCAGAACTCCTGCACGCAGCGGTACACGGTGTCGTGCATGACCTCGGTGATGTGGTCGGTCAGGTCCTTGCCGTCCAGAATCTTATTGCGCTCGGCGTAGATGACCTGGCGCTGCTTGTTCATGACGTCGTCGTACTCAAGGACGCTCTTACGCATGGAGAAGTTGATGCTCTCGACCTTGTGCTGGGCGCTCTCGACGGCCTTGGAGATGATCTTGTGCTGGATGGGCATGTCGTCGCCCATGTCGGCCGTGACCATCATCTTGGAGACGCGGTCCATCTTGTCGCCGCCGAACAGGCGCATGAGGTCGTCCTCGAGCGACAGGTAGAACTGGGTCTCGCCTGGATCGCCCTGACGGCCGGAACGGCCGCGCAGCTGGTTGTCGATACGGCGGGACTCATGGCGCTCGGTGCCGATGACGGTCAGGCCGCCGGCGGCAAGCACGCGCTCGCGCTCGGCCTTGCAGGTCTCCTTGGCCTCGGCGTTAAACTGCTCGAGCTGCTCGGGCGTCACGTCCTCCATGGTCAGGCCCTCGTACTCCAAGCGCTCGCGCACCAGCTCGTCGGGGTTGCCGCCCAGCAGGATGTCGGTACCACGACCGGCCATGTTAGTAGCGATGGTCACGGCGCCGTAGCGTCCGGCCTGGGCAACGATATGAGCCTCGCGCTCGTGATGCTTGGCGTTGAGGACCTCGTGCGCGATGCCGCGCTTGGTAAGGGCGGCGGACAGCTTCTCGGAGCTCTCGATGGAGACGGTGCCCACCAGGACCGGTTGCCCCTTGGCGTGACGACGCTCAACGTCGTCGGCAACGGCGTTGTATTTAGCCTGAATGGTGCGGTACACCAGGTCCTCGTGGTCCACGCGCTGCACGGGCTTGTTGGAGGGGATGACCTCGACGGGCAGCTTGTAGATCTCGCGGAACTCAGCATCCTCGGTAAGTGCCGTGCCGGTCATGCCGGAGAGCTTGTCATACAGACGGAAGTAGTTCTGCAGGGTGATGGTGGCCAGGGTCTGGTTCTCCTCGCGTACGAGCACGCCCTCTTTGGCCTCAATGGCCTGGTGCAGGCCCTCGGAGTAACGGCGGCCTTCCATAATGCGGCCGGTGAACTCGTCGACGATCTTGACCTCGCCGTTGGTGACCACGTACTGCTTATCACGGTGGAACATGTACTGGGCCTTCAGCGCCTGCTGCAGGTGGTTGACCAGCTGGCCGGAGAGATCGGCATAGATGTCATCGATACCCAGGCGGCGCTCGATCTTCTTAAGACCGCGCTCGGTGGCGGCGATGGTGTGCTTGGCCTCGTCCATGACGTAGTCGCCCGTGGGTTCAACGTCCTCGGTGGCGGTGAGCATGTCGTGCGACACGTCCTCACCGCGCTCCAGGCCGCGCACGGCGCGCGCGAAGTCCTTGTAGGTGCTGGCGGACTTAGTGCCGGCGCCCGAGATAATGAGCGGCGTCCTGGCCTCATCGATCAGGATGGAGTCGACCTCGTCGACGATGGCGTAGTTGTGACCGCGCTGCACGCGCTGCTCGGGACGGGTGACCATGTTGTCGCGCAGGTAGTCGAAACCGAACTCGGAGTTGGTGCCGTAAGTGACGTCTGCCTGGTAGGCCGGGCGCTTGAGCTCGAGCGGCATGTTGTTCTGGAGCAGACCGACGGTCATGCCCAGGTACTTGTAGATGCGGCCCATCCACTCGGAGTCGCGCTTTGCCAGGTAATCGTTGACGGTAACGACATGCACGCCCTTGCCGGCGATAGCGTTGAGGTAGCCGGCCAAGGTGGAGACGAGCGTCTTGCCCTCGCCGGTCTTCATCTCGGCAATATGACCCTCATGAAGCGCCATGGCGCCGATGAGCTGTACGTCAAAGTGGCGCATGCCCGTGATGCGCTTGGAAGCCTCGCGCACGGTGGCAAAGGCCTCGGGAAGCATGTCGTCGAGCGACTCGCCGTTGGCGTAACGCTCGCGGAACTTATCGGTCTGGGCGCGGAGTTCCTCCTCGGTCATCTTCTCAAACTGGGGCTCAAGACCGTTGATCTGGTCGACGATCTTGTAGTAGCGCTTAAGGTCCTTATCGGATCCAAAGGACAGCAGCTTTGACATGAATCCCATGTGGTTTTCCTTTTTGGCCATCGCCCACGCCGTGCAGCTGCGGGCGAGTTAAACACAGATGATTGTACTTTAGCCAAACAAGGCGCGGCCTATACGGTCGACCTCGACCGCCACGTAATAACTACGACCCGACCGACCTGCCAAAAAGGGACTGGTTTATTTTGGCAGGTTTTATCTGGGAAAACGCCGTCACTCTGCCATTTGGTGCAAACCAACCCGTCCCCTTCGCACCAATCTGGTGCAATGGGAACGGGTTAGCCTGCACCAATAAAAAGAAAAGGGCCGCGCACCCAAACGGATGCACGGCCCTTTTGCCATGAATGCGAGCGATTCCTCGGCGAGCTATTTACTCAGCAGCCTCGGTGGTCTCGGCCTCGGCAGCGGCCTCCTCGACGGGAGCCTCTGCGGGAGCCTCGGCGGCCTGCTTGGCAGCCTCCTCGGCAAACTTAGCAGCACGCTTGGCCTTCTCGGCAGCCTTAGCCTCAGCGGCGGCCTTGCGAGCGGCCTCGGCCTCAGCAGCCTTGGCAGCCTTGGCAGCCTTGGCCTCCTCAGCCTTCTTGAGCTGGGCGGCAGCGGCGCCACCGAACTTGTCGGCGAAGCGCTGGACGCGTCCACCGGTGTCGACGAACTTCTGCTGGCCGGTGTAGAACGGGTGGCACTCGTTGCAAAGCTCGACCTTCATCTCAGACACGGTAGCGTGCGTCTTGAAGGTGTTGCCGCAGGAGCACGTCACCGTGCACTCGACATACTGGGGATGGATACCCTGCTTCATGGTAGGACTCCTTATTGGTCAGGCGCTGGTTACCGATCAGCGCATAAGGCGTCTTGGTTTCCGACCAAGACAACAAACTTGGCTATGGTACCACGGCGTCGCGCGTCCCACAAAAGGTTCACGGTCTTTGTGCAGGGCGGCGTGGCCAACCGCAGCGAGCACGCACCCCGACGAGCCTTCACCCATGTTGCAGACGTGTAACGCCGCAGTAAGCACACCCCTTTTGGCGCCAGACAGGTACAATGATGAACACTGTACCGTAGCGGAGCGCCCCGCGCGCGCCGCAATCACGCGAAAGGGTTTCCCATGGCCGAGATCTCGTCCTCCCGTATCGTCATCACCGTCCTTGGCAAGAACCGCCCCGGCATCGTCGCCGGCGTCACCCGTGTCCTAGGCGAGGCCAACGTCGACATCCGCGACATCACGCAGTCCATTATCGAGGACATCTTCACCATGACCATGCTGGCCGACACCGCCGAGTCCAAGCTCGACTTCGCCGAGCTGCAGAAGGCGCTGGCCGAGGCCGGCGAGCTTTCGGGCGTCAACGTGTCCATTCAGCGTGAGGACGTCTTTAACTTTATGTATCGCCTGTAGCGAACAGGCCGCTCGGGGCAGCTTGACGTCATATCGTCCAAGCGCGCGGCCCCAAAGCGAACCGGAGAGGAGCGCGCATGGCCTACGACGCCAAGAAAATCTACTATCGCTTCGACGACCACCTGAGCCGCCTGGTTCTGGATTACGAGGCGAGCCGTCAGATTTCGCCCGAAAGCGAAAACCTCTACCACGGCCTGCCGACCGCCCCATACGACGAGGGCCTGTTCGTAGAGCACAACGTCAAGCGCGGCCTGCGCAATGCCGACGGCTCGGGCGTGGTCGCGGGCCTTACCCGCATCTCGGACGTGCACGGCTACAACAAGGTCGACGGCAAAGTCGTGCCCGACCAGGGCAAGCTTACGCTGCGCGGCTATAGCATCGAGGACCTGGTCAACAACGCCCAGGCCGAGGATCGCTATGGCTACGAAGAGGTCGCCTACCTGCTCATCACGGGCTCTCTGCCCACCAAGGAAGAGCTTGACGGTTTTTGCGAACGTCTGGGCGCTTTTAGGCACCTGAGCGACGAGTACGTCCGCGAGTTCCCCATGACCACGGTGTCGTCGAGCATCATGAATGTGCTTCAGCGCGCCGTGCTGCTGCTCTACGCCTTCGACGCCGAGCCCGACGCCATTACACCCGAGCACGAAATCGACGTCGCCATCTCCATGCTCGCCCGTCTCCCCCGTATCGCCGCCTTCGCGCATATGGCCTCGGTCGCCAAGCGCCGCGGCTCCGAGGTTCATGTACCGCACCCCACACCCGGCCTCTCCACCGCCGAGACCATCCTGCAGGTGTTGCGCGGCGGCATGGCATTCACCCGCGACGAAGCCATGCTGCTCGACGTGATGCTCATGCTGCATGCCGAGCACGGCGGCGGCAACAACTCCACGTTCGCCTGCCGTGTGCTGTCCTCCTCGGCCACCGACCCGTATTCCGCCTACGCCGCGGCTATCGGCTCGCTCAAGGGCCCGCGCCACGGCGGCGCCAATGCCAAGGTCGTGTCTATGCACGAGGACATCCGCGCGCATGTCTCCAACTGGGAGGACGAGGACGAGGTCGCGGCCTACCTGGGCAAGATCCTCGACAAGCAGGCCTTCGACGGCACGGGCCTCATCTACGGCATGGGCCACGCCGTCTATACGCTCAGCGACCCGCGCGCCGAGGTCTGCCGCCGTTACGCGCGCTCACTGGCAGCCAAGAAGGACTTGGGCGAAGAGTTCGCACTCATCGAGCGTATCGAGCGCCTGGCACCCCAGGTCATGCGCGACCACGGCATGACCAAGCCCATCTGCGCCAACATCGACCTGTACACGGGCTTTATCTACAAGATGCTCGGCGTGCCCGAGACGCTCCTTACGCCGCTATTCGCCGTCGCCCGCATGGCCGGCTGGTCGGCGCACCGCATGGAAGAGCTCTTCTGCGCGCACCGTATCATCCGCCCCGCCTATCGTCCGGTGATCGAGCCGCTGGAGTACAAGCCGCTCGCCGACCGCTAGGACGCGGACCGTTATAGAACTCGAGCGTGGCCAGGGACCCAAGCCCTCGGCCACGCTTTTTATGCCAGTAGAAAGGATTACAGCGAATGATTGTGTTTTCCGATATGGATGGAACGCTGCTGACGAGTGATAAGCAGATGAGCGACGCCACCTGGGCAATGCTCGACGAACTCGCTCGACGTGGGATTGAGTTTGTGCCCTGCACGGGGCGTCCGCTGTCGGGCATCTTTGAGCCCATCCTCGCCCACCCCGCCGTACACTACGCGGTCTGTGCCAACGGCGCCAGCGTCTGGCAGCTCGACGAGGATACGCCCACCGACGCCTCGCGCGCCACGTGCATCTTGAGCCGTCCGCTCGACCGTGGCATTGCCCACCGCATCCATCGCATTGCCGCCGGCCACGATGTGACCTTCGATATCTTCGCGGATGGGCAGTGCTTCCTCCCCCGCTCGCTATACGGGCGTCTGGATGAGTTCTGTGGCGGCGACCCCCACATCGCGGCTTCGCTCAAGCGCACACGAACACCGATCGACATGGATATCGACAGCAAGATCGACGAGGTCGAGACGCTCGAACGCATCGCCATGTACTGGCACGACCCGGCCGATCGCGACGCCATCGCAGCAGAGCTCGACACGCTCGGAGGCATTGAGGTCACGCGTTCGTACGCCATGAATATCGAGGTCATGGGTGAGGGCGCCACCAAGGGGACGGCCCTCACGTGGTTATGCGAGCACCTGGGCGAGCGTCTCGCCGACGCCTGGGCGTTCGGCGACAACATCAACGACATCCCCATGCTACAGGCAGCGGGCCACGGCATGGCCATGATCAACGCCGAGTCCGAAGACCGCGAGGCCGCCGACGCCATCACCGAATACGACAACGACCACGACGGCGTCGCCCGCACCATCATGGCCGCCCTCGCTTAGTCGTTGGGTAGTCATTGGGGACGTTCTTAAACGACTAGTCGTTGGGGACAGTCTTCGCGAAAAAGCTGCAAGGACTGTCCCCCACTGCCGGCAGAAAAGGAACGTCCCCATCTGCCGGATTAAGCGAGACTCTCCAGCACGCGACGGAGCTCCTGCTGGACGGCGTGGTCGCGATTACAACCCACCACGCGATCGGCCACCGCTTTGAGCGCGGGACGCGCGTTTTCCATCGCGCAGCCCGTGCCGACAAAGCGAATGATCTCGTAGTCGTTCATCGAGTCGCCAAACGCCATGACCTCGTCGCGTTCGACGCCATAGTGCTCCATGAGCTGCTCGATTCCCGAGGCTTTCGACACACCGGGCTGCATGGCATCGATCCATGCGTTTCCAGAAGGCGCAAAGGTAAAGAGCTGGCCAAGCTCGCGCTGCAGTACGTAGGCACTGTCCATAACGGCACAGTCATCGCAAAAGATACTCGCCTTGATGATATTTACGCTGGGATCGGGCAGCTCCCAAATGCGCTCGGCATTGGGAAGGTCCTTATCGACCTCACGCACGAACTTGCACTCGTCATCGAGCAGGAAGGACTTGGTTCGGTCAAAGAGCGCAAGATGCAGATTGGGAAACGTCCTGACGGCTTGGGCGAGCCTTCGAATCGCCAGGTGGGAATACACCTCACGGTCTACCATCTTACCGTCGGCGTAGACTTGGGCGCCGTTAGCGGCGACAAAGTCCATCTTGTCGCGAACGGGCGCAAAGAACTCGCACAGGCGATCGTAGCGACGACCTGACGATGCAGCGAAATGCACGCCATGCTCGTGTAGCGCCAGAATCAGTTCGTAGGTCTCGGGAGGCACCTGGCCGTTTTCGTCAAGCAGTGTGCCGTCCATATCGGATGCAATCAGTTTAAACATAGAAAAGCTCCCTTCGGGCTTGATGGAATCGGACGTATATCCAAAATCACCGTACCCAAAGGGAGCTCAAATAAGACTCCGCGGGCGCAAACGTTACAAGGACCTAGCAAATAGCTCACGCGCGCCAGAGGCCCCACGGTCGCGACGTCAGGCAGCCCGCCAAAGAGTGTCCCCGACGATTAGTCGTTTAAGAACGTCCCCGATGACTAGTCGGCATAGGTGAAGGTTGTAACGTCGAACATGCCCTCGGGGCGGATGCGGAGCGTCGGGATGACCGGCAGGGGCAGGAAGATGATGCCCATGATGGGGTCGAGCGGCGGCTCAATACCCATGGCGCGCGCCTTGACCATAAAGTCGTCATGCTGCGCAGCAACGTCCTCGGCCGCGCCTTCGCTCATAAGGCCACCGAGCGCCAGCGGAATACGCGCCACGACCTTGCCGTTGCGCACCAGCACGTGGCCGCCCTGGCCCACGGCCTCGACGGCAGCCATCATATCAGCCGCGCTGTCGCCCACCACGCACACGTTGTGCGAGTCGTGGCCGATCGTCGAGGCGATGGCACCGCCCGTGATGGTAAAGCCGCGCACCCAGCCGCGACCGATATGCTTGCCGACCAGGCCCAGGCCAGCGGGGCCGTCGCCATCGGCGCCCTCGGCCTGCAGCGACACGCCGCGGCCGTGGCGCTCGATCAGCATAATGCGGCGCAGGCCCTCGGCACTCTCGGGGCGAGCCATACCCGTGATGGCCTTACCCGGCACCACGTCGATCACGGCCTCGCCCGGCTTAAAGGCATAGTCGAACACGTCGAGCGATAGCTTCGGCAGTTTAACGGAAGCGCGCAGCTCATCGGCAAGGGCCGCAACCTCGGCCATCTCGGGTGCAATCTCGCCCACAAAGGTGCCGTCCTGCGCCACCAGAGCACCGGAGGCATATACGCGATGCGGAGCCGTGGCAAACGTCAGGTCGTTGAGTACCAGCAGGTCGGCACGCTTGCCCGGGGCGATGGCGCCACGCAGTTCGTGCGGGTCGCGGCAACCGTGGTCCAGGCCAAACGCCTCGGCCGTGGACAGGGACGCCATAGAGATGGCAACCACGGGGTCGATACCGGCCTCGACAGCCACGCGGCAGGCATTGTCAATCATACCGGTCGAAAGCGCGTCGGAGGGAGCGCGGTCGTCGGTCGCAAAGCAGCAGCGGCGGGCACGGGCAGGATTCTCCAGCAGCATCGGAGACAGGTTGGTCAGGTCATGGCTGCACGTGCCTTCGCGCAGCATCACGTACATACCGCGAGACAGCTTGTCGAGCGCCTCCTCGGGAATCGTCGACTCGTGGTCGGCGATAATACCTGCTGCGGCATAGGCGTTGAGGTCCTTACCAGCAACGAGCGGCGCGTGGCCGTCAACCTGCTTGGACGGCGTCTGGTTGGCAGCATCGATGCGAGCACAGGTCTCGGGGTCGGCCATAAAGACGCCCGGCAGGTTCATCATTTCGCCCAGACCAAAGACATCGCCTGGATGCTCGGCAAAAAACGCCTGCATATCGGCAGCCGAAATAACGGCACCGGCCTGCTCGTCGGGCAGCGCGGGCACGCACGAAGGCATCATGTACTTGATGGAGATGGGTGCGCGGCGGCCGTCCTCGATCATAAAGCGCAAGCCGTCGAGACCGGCAACATTGGCAATCTCGTGGCTGTCGGCAATGGCGGTGGTAGTACCGCGCGTCGCGGCCATGCGAGCATACTCGGCGGGACGGATGTTCGAAGACTCGATATGCAGATGCCCGTCAATAAAACCGGGAGCGAGATAGCGACCCTGGCAGTCGATGACCTCAGTTGCCTCGTAGGTGCCAGCGGCATCGTCGCGACCATCGTAGAGCACGCCGACGATCACACCGTCCTTGACGGCAACGCTACCGGGCGCCACACGCTGGCCATACACGTCGACGATCTGCGCATTGGTAAACAGCGTGTCGACGGGCACGCGCCCCTCGGCAGCATCGATCACAGACCTCATGACCTCAACGGACATACATACTCCTTTAACCGTAGAAAAAAGCTGCGGAGCGGACAGACCTTCACCGCAGCAAACCAATAGCCATTGTATGCCCAAAAGGAAGCCCCGCTAACACCCCTTCCGCTTAACGGCACCGCCAAATGATCCCTCCGTCCCCAAGGGATCGTCGTAACCAAAAAAGGCCGCAGTCGGGAATCCCGGCTGCGGCCTTGTTGCACTTGTGAGGTCAACTCGCTCGTTAGATCAGCTTGAAGCCCTTGCGCTTGCCTACGGAGAGGGTGTCGCCCAGCTTGAGGGCGCTGGGATCGATGTTATAGCTCTTGGGAGCCACGGCCTTGCCGTTGATCTTGACGCCGCCGCCGTCGATATCGCGACGAGCCTGGCCGGCGCTCGCCGAAAGACCCAGGTCCTTGAGCAAGCCGGCGAGGTAGATCTGGCCCTCGTCGTTAACGGTCAGCTCGACATGCTTCTCGGGGAAGTCGGCGAGCTGGCCCTCCTTGAACACGCGGTCGAACTCGGCCTGAGCCTCGTCGCCGGCACCGACGCCGTGGTAGGTGTCGCACAGGTCGCGGCCCAGAGCGCGCTTGAGCTCGTAGGGGTCGGCAGAACCATCGGCCAGGGCAGCGTCGATCTTGTCGACCTCGGCCGGGGTGAGCGAGCTCGCCAGGCGGTAGTACTTGCCGATCATCTCGTCGGGGATGGACATGGTCTTGCCGAACATGTCCTTGGGCGCGTCGGTCAGGCCGATGTAGTTACCGTAGGACTTGGACATCTTACGAACGCCATCGGTGCCCTCGAGCAGCGGCATGGTGAGCGCGATCTGGGGCTCCATGCCCATCTTCTCCATGAGCTCACGGCCGGCGAGCAGGTTGAAAAGCTGGTCGGTGCCGCCCATCTCCACGTCAGCCTTAATCATGACCGAATCGTATGCCTGCATCACGGGATACAGGAACTCGTGCAGGGCGATCGGCGTCTGGGACTGGTAGCGCTTGGTAAAGTCATCGCGCTCAAGAATGCGGGCAACGGTGAACTTGGAGCACACCTGCAGCAGGCCGGCCAGATCCATCGAAAGGATCCAATCGCCGTTGTGCACGATGGTGGTCTTCTCGGGGTCCAGGATCTTCATGGCCTGGCTCACGTAGGTCTCGGCGTTGGCCTCGATCTGCTCCTGCGAAAGCTGCGGACGCGTGGAGTTCTTGCCCGAGGGGTCACCAATCAACGCGGTACCGTTGCCGATGATGAGGGTGACGTTGTGGCCCAGGTCCTGGAACTGGCGCATCTTGCGCAGCGGCACGGCATGGCCCAGGTGCAGGTCGGGGCTGGTGGGGTCGACGCCGAGCTTGATGTTGAGGGGCTCGCCCTTCTCAAGCTTCTTGCGAAGGTCGGCCTCGGGAACGATCTGCGCGGCGCCCGAGGTGATGATACGCATTTGCTCGTCAACAGACAGCATTGGGTATCCTCCTTTTGCTATAGCACCCTCGCCGAAAACGGCGGTGCTGGAAGTCCATAAACTCTCTTATGATAACAAACTGACGCGACGCGGCACCTACGACAGGAAAATCCTCGTCCTGCCGCATGCGTCAATGGCAACTGGCAGACGTGTACCGTCACGCTCAACCAGATAGCGCACCTGCCGACGACGCAAGCAGTCGCGGCAACGGACCTGTCCCGTCGCATCGGTGGCGCAGACGCCCTCGGCGGTCAGCAGGCAGTGCTCGCACACCATAAGCTCGGGACGGTCGGCGTCGACCGGACCAAAGACGCCGGGTTCAGCAGCCAGTTCGGCAATACGCTCCGCATCATTGCCGAGCAACTCGGCCGGCAAGTACACCCGCCCCGCACCGAGTCCGCGCAGCCAGGTAAGCGTGGCCCGATTCGCGCAGAACACCGGCGCCGCCACGTCAAATGTCACGCCCAGCTCGCGAGCGATCACCACCTGTCCCAGGTTGCGGCAGACGACGCACCCGGCACGCTGCATCAGTGAGCGGGTCCGGTCAGCGTCACCCGTGCGGCACACTTCGTCAAGCACCACAACGGCGTCGGACAAATCGAGTTCTCCGCGCGGGTCGGCATCCATCAGCTGCCAAGCAAAAACCATGCGAGCGGGAACCGCGCACTCCACCAACTCCGTCGACGCACCACCATCCACCGCAACGCCCTCAAAGGGCAGCACCTCAACGGCACGCGCAACGGGCGCAATCGCATCCGCCTCGGCCCGCATGCGCTCCAACACCGCCGCCGTCTGATCCAACACGCCGGCGCTGCGAATCAGGTATACCTCGCAGCCCGCGTCCACCTTACGCTTGCAATGCACGACGACGCGCTTCCCCGCTGCGGCATCCACCGGGCAGGGCACCTGCGGCCAGCGCTTGGGCACATCGGGACGCGTGTCGACACCCGGATAGAACCGAATCTCGAGCGTGTCACCCGCCGCCACAGCGGCGTCGAGCTCAACGGTCACCTCTTCGTGGCCCACAGCGACCAAGCGCCCCACGCGCACGCCCTGGTTAATTGCGCGCTCAAAGCTCATCAGCCCGGCACCCGAACGCCCTCGCAGGTACGCATCGGTAAACCCACGGTTAAACGACCTTCCCAGCTCGCGCTCAAGCTCTTCCACGGCACCGGAGTCCCACGCGCCGTCGCGCAGCATATCGAGCGCCCGGCGCCACACCCGTACCACGTTGAATACGTAATCGGGGTTCTTCATGCGCCCCTCGATCTTGAGCGACGCCACGCCGGCATCTACAAGCTCAGGCAGATGTGCAATACCCAGATAGTCGCGCGGGCACAGCAGGCGATCTCCCTCGACGGCAACAACGCTCTGTCCCGCCTCGTCCACTAGGTCGTACGCCAGACGGCACGGCTGCGTGCAGTCGCCGCGCATCGCCGAGCGCCCACGCCGCAGGGCCGAGAACTCGCACGCCCCCGAATAGCCGATGCAAATCGCACCGTGGCAGAATACCTCGATGGGCACGCCCGTGGCACATAGCGCCGCAATCTCGTCGACCGTCAGCTCGCGTGCCGTCGTCACGCGCTCGACCCCCAGCTCATCGGCGGCAAGCCGCACGGCGCCTTCGCTATGAGCGCCCGCCTGCGTGGACAGGTGAATCTCGACCCCGGGAATCGCCGCGCGCAGCGCGCAGGCCAACCCGGCATCGGCGACAATCAGAGCATCGGCGCCCAACTCCAGTGCATGAGCTCCCAACGCCACCGCGTCGGACAACTCATCGTCAAACACGAACACGTTGAGCGTCACGTACACGCGCACGCCATGGGCATGCGCCACGGCGCAGCCGCGCGCAAACTCGTCATCCGTAAAGCCATGCGCGCTCACGCGGGCGTTAAAGCCGCCCAACCCCGCATAGATGGCATCGGCACCCGCGGCGATGGCCGCAAGCATCTGGTCGAGCCCGCCCGCCGGCGCCAGCAGCTCGGGCAGCGCCACACCGGCAGCATCCAATCCAGTCTCGTATTGTCCGCTCGGCCCCATCGCCCGAATCGCCATCGGCAAACTCCTTACCAAGGTATGCATTCACTCTGAAAAATGCCGTCTTCCAGCATACACGAGGCCTCGCGCGCCCCGTTTGGTTTATCGTGTAATAACTTATGTCCATCCTGCCCCGACGGCACATCCGCCGTCCGGCACGACATACCTGGAGGTCAATATATGGGTCCTCGCCAACGACAGGGACGCAGCCGTTCAAAGACGCATGCCCTGCCCATAATCCTGCTCTCGTTTTTGGGCTTTTTGCTTATCGCGGGCGTGGCGTTTGGCATCGGCATGGTCGGCAACGTCAACCGCTGGCTGTCCGATCTGCCCGACTACACCGACGCCAACGCGTATCTGGTGAGCGAGCCCACCGAGATCGTCGACTGCAACGGCAACAAGATCGCAAGCTTCTACACGCAAAACCGCAAGTCCATCACCAAGGACGAGGTCTCCCCCTACGTGCTGCAGGGCACCGTTGACGTCGAGGACGAGCGCTTCTACGAGCACGGCGGTATCGACCTGTGGGGTATCGCGCGTGCTGCGGTGGCAACCCTCGGCGGCGGGCACGAAGGCGCCTCGACTATCACCCAGCAGCTGGTGCGCAACACCATCCTGCAGGAGGAGCAGTTCGACTCGACCATCGAGCGTAAGGTGCGCGAGGCCTACATCGCCGTAAAGATGGAGGACATGTACTCCAAAGACGAGATCCTCATGATGTACCTCAACACCATCTATTACGGCCACGGCGCCTACGGTATCGAGGCCGCCGCCGAGACCTACCTATCCAAGAGCGCCGCCGACCTCACCCTGAGCGAAGCCGCGCTGCTCATCGGCCTTCCCAACTCGCCTTCGCAGTACGACCCCACGGTCAATCCCGACCTGGCACTGTCTCGCCGCAACAAGGTCCTCGACAACATGCTGCGCCTGGGCCACATCACCCAGGAGGAGCACGATGCCGCACAGGCCGAGCCCATCACCCTCAACGTGACCGAGATTTCGGGCAGCGGCGTCGACGTATACTCGCAGCCCTACTTTGTCGCCTATGTTAAGCAGCTGCTGGAGCAGGAGTTCTCGACCGACGTGCTCTTTAAGGGCGGCCTGACCGTCAAGACCACCATCGACCCCACGATGCAGCAGGTGGCAGAGAATGCCGTCCGCGAGCAGCTCGACACGCTCTCACTCGACGGCCTGGACATGGGCATGGTCGTCGTCGACCCCAAGACCGGCTACATCAAGTGCATGGTGGGCGGCTACGACTACAACGCCGACGAGAACCACGTAAACCATGCCACGGCCAAGCGTCCCGTCGGCTCCACCTTCAAGGCCTTTACACTGGCAACTGCCATCCAAAACGGCATGAACCCCAACGTCACCCTCAACTGCAACTCGCCGCTCAAGGCCAAGGGCACCACGACCGAGGTCCAAAACTACGCCAACCATAGCTATGGCAACATCACGCTTAAGCAGGCGACGGCATACTCCTCCAACACCGGCTACATCCAGGTGGCGGAAGCCGTCGGCAACAGCAAGATCATCTCGCTCGTCAAAAAGCTCGGCATCGATCCCGCCAAGGACAACATCGAGGACGTTCCCGTCATGACGCTCGGCACCGGCTCGATCTCGCCGCTCGAGATGGCCGCCGCCTACGCGACGTTTGCCAACGGCGGCTACTATCGCCAGCCGATCGCCATCACCGAGATTGACTCTCGTACCGGTTCGGTGCTGTACCAGCACACCGACAATCCCTCACAGGTGCTTACCGAGGGCGAGGCCGCCGCGGTCACCGATGTTCTGTCCGGCGTCATGCAGGGCGGCGGTACGGGTGCTGCCGGTGCCCTGAGCGTCAACCAGCCCTATGCCGGCAAGACGGGCACCACCGACAACACCACCAACCTGTGGTTCTGCGGCTATACCCCGCAGCTGGCGTGCGCTCTGTGGACCGGCTATTCCGCGGGCGAGATCCCTATCCAAAAATACGGCACAGACCTGCTGGGCGACAGCACCAACCTGCCTGTCTTTAAGCGGTTTATGAACACCGTTCTGACCGGTACCGAGCGCGAGGAGTTTGCGACCGGAACGGCGCCCACCTACAAGAACAACAGCGTCTGGAAGTTCTACGGCACCAACAACACCAAGAAGACGGAGAACGACGACAAGGACGAGAACGAGGACGAAGAGGAAACCACAACGACGACAACGACGACCACGACCACCGAGACCACAGGCGGCGACACCACCGGCGGCACCGGTACGACCGGTGGCTCGACGGGCGGCTCCACTGGTGGTTCGACCGGCGGCGATGGCGGCACGCCTACGCCTACGCCTACACCCACTCCCGACCCCTCGCCCACGCCTGACGATACGGTTGGCTAGAAATTCATCCGGCCATTAGCAACAAGGCCCCCGAGCAGCTTATTATGAACCGCGCCCCAAATCTTGGACGCCCTAAATAGCGACTAGGCCGCAAGGGCC
>JAUUMM010000075.1:0-2222 GCA_030839365.1 Collinsella sp. | reverse complement strand
GCGACACTGAAGTGAGTGTCCATCCTCGCAGTATCCGGTTCTCAAGGTGCACGCCCCGCGGCTGATCCGGTTCGACCGGGCCGCGCGGCAAGGAGATATATTGCCAGACCGGAGGGGCGTCCGGGGCGGGAATCTGGGCGCACACATTTCCTACACAACTAAGAGCCATTGCCCCGGATAGCCAAAAGAGGGGACCTCGTCTCCGAGGTCCCCTCCTCTTCCAATCTATGGGACTGGCCTATATAACCTAAGCAAGCAGCTTGCGACCGGACTCATCAATCGCATCGAGCATCGCATCGGCCTCGGCGGCGTCTGCGCCCTTAGCGAAAATGTACAGCTTAATCTTGGGCTCGGTACCCGAAGGACGGACAATGCCCTTGTTGCCGCCCTCAAGATCGAACTCGATAACGTTGGCCTTGGGCAGGCCGTTCACGCAAGTGTTGTAGTCCACAACAGCCTCGATCTTGGAGCCGGCGAGCTCTGCGGGCGGATTCTCGCGCAGACCCGCCATGATGCCGGCCATCTTTGCTGCACCCTCAGCACCCGGATAGCTCAGCGAGATCGTCTTGTTGTGATAGTAACCATGCTTCTCATACAGCTCGTGCATAGCGTCGGCAAGATTCTTGCCCTGCAGCTTATAGTACTGAGCCATCTGGCAAATGAGTAGCGAGGTGCTCACGGCGTCCTTGTCGCGCACGTGATCGCCGGCCAGATAGCCGTAGCTCTCCTCGAAACCGAAGATAAAGCGATCAACCTCGCCGGCATCCGAAAGCGACGTAATGATGTCGCCGATATACTTGAAGCCCGTCAGGCAGCGACGAAGCTCAAAGCCATACTCATCGGCCAGGGCATCGACCATGGCGGAGGAAACGATCGTGGTAACGGCAACCTTCTTGGTAAGGTCCTCGCCGCGGGCTGCGCGCGTCTTGCAGATATAGTCAAGCAGCAGAACACCCATCTCGTTACCGGTCAGCAGCAAGTAGTCATCACCGTTCTTAACGGCAACGCCAACGCGGTCGGCATCGGGATCGGTTGCAAGCAGCAGGTCGGGGTGAACCTGCTCGCACAGGTCGATACCCTTCTGCATGGCCTGACGGATCTCGGGATTAGGATACGGGCAGGTCGGGAAGTCGCCGTTGGGCTCCTTCTGCTCAGGAACAACCGTGACATCGGTGATGCCGGCACGCTCGAGAACCGTTGTAACGGGAATAAGGCCCGTGCCGTTAAGCGGAGTGTAGACGAGCTTAAGCGGAGCGCCAGCGATTTCCTCGGCAGAGAGGTTCGTCACTCCGCGAGCGAGAACGGCGTCGTAGTAGCGCTCGAGACAGGAATCATCAATCCACTTAACCAGACCCTGGGCAACAGCCTCGTCGAAGTCCATGGACTTCACGCCGGTGAAGGTATCCGTCTCGGCGATCGCCTTGGAAATGGCATCGGCAGCTTCACTGGTGATCTGGCAGCCATCGGGGCCATATGCCTTATAGCCGTTATAAGGCGCCGGATTGTGGCTCGCAGTCATGCAAATACCACCGGAGCACTCGAGATCGCGAACAGCCCAGGAAAGCGTGGGCACCGGAGAGATCTTGGGATAGACAAGGGCGGTAACGCCATTTGCGGCAAGGATAGCGGCGGTCGTTTTAACGAACAGCTCGCCCTTATTGCGGCTATCGCGAGCGATGGCAACCGTCGGATGCTCAAAGGTTGCATTGAGATAATCGGCGAAGCCCTGTGTGGCGCGGCCGACCGTATAAATGTTCATACGGTTGGTACCGGCGCCGATCGTGCCACGAAGGCCAGCTGTACCGAAAGCAAGATCTTGGAAGAAAGCATCGGTGATGGCGTCCTCGTCACCCTGCTCCTTCATCATATTGAGCTCGGCCAGGAGCTCCTCATCCTTGACATTGGCAATCCAAGTATCAAGCAGCTCGTGAACATCTGCCATGTGAGTCCTTCCGTCACAGTTAATAAAACGACCCGTCTGAAACAGGACAAGCGCAGTATCACGCTAAAGTAGATAGTAATCCATTGAGTGCACTGAGCCATTCAGAGAACGGCGAACGTCTGAATTAAACGGTGGATGATTAAGTTGTGCAAGTTGAATTAAATTTGAGTGCCCCGAACGCAAAAAAGGGGGAGGCCGCGAGGCCTCCCCCTTCTTCAAGTCATCCGACGGCTCGGTGCCGTCCACCGGTCAGCGGCGCCCTGGCCTCCCACGGGCTGAC
>JAUUMM010000038.1:0-21386 GCA_030839365.1 Collinsella sp. | reverse complement strand
CATCGACCTGCGCCGATGCCCCCAACGTGGACACACATTTTGTCCTATAAGCCCCTTTTTGTGCATAGGGACTGAGCTGGTCTGCACCACCACAAAGGTGCCTGGTCCCTTTGTGGTGGTTGGTGGCTAAGCGGTGGGGAGTCCTGGCATGTTAGCCGGCTGCTGCGGCTTGAGGTGGGCGTTGCGCCAGATGATCTGGATAACGTAGCCGAGCATAAAGACAAAGGCTACGCCGCTGATGAAGTCACCTACGAGGGGAAGCCCCGTGAGGGCGCCTGCGATTACGCCGCCCACGGCTGCCATGGCGTAGCGGTTTTGGCTGTGTCCGACCATGCGGGCGATCGCACACCCCGCAAAGGCACTCGACACCAACGCGATGCCGATAACGCCGCACAAGAGGGCTCCGGCAAGCGACAGACCAGCGATAGAGATAATCAGCAGTAGGACGGCGGGGACGATAGCAATCGTGCTCAGAAGACCGCTCACCCACAGGGGCATGGGGCGCTGGTGGAGCATGCCGGCGGCGCTGGCGGTCGCGCGCGGAAAGACGAGCTCGAGCAGCAGGGCGACAAAGCAGGTCGAGAGTGCCGCGGCGACGATACCGCCGATGACATCGTTAACGGTGGAAGTATCCTCGTTCTCGGTGCGCTCGATCTTGAGCGCGCCTACCTCGGCGCCTGCGGCACGCTCGGGGTCCTCGGAGACGTGCGCGTTCACGGTGCCGGTGATGTGGGCGTTCTTGCCCAGGATGAGCTTGTCGGCCCAAACCTCGACATCGCCATTGACCGTGCCGTCGATAGTCACCGTGTCGCCCGCGAGCGCTGCCGACTTGACGGAGCCGCGCAGGGCGACCGTCTCGCCCACTGCGTAGAAGCAACTGGCAGTGCTATCGGTGTTGAGGATGATGTGCTGGCCGGCAACCGTAACGCTGCCGTCAACCGTGGTCTTGGCGATATCGATAGTGCGTGCCGCCAAGCGGACGGCGCCACCCACCGTGCAGTCGCGGATAGAGAGGGTATCGCCCGCGGCGATGATATCGCGGTCGATGGACACATCATCCAAGTTGAGGGCCTGACCGGCCCAGTACAGGTCACCCTCAACGCCGGACGGATTGGCGTCATTGTCGGTCGCAAGTACGTTGCCTGCGGTGTCCGTGCCGGCGAACGACGCCGTGGGAAGCACGGTGATCGCCAGCGCGATGAGCGCGAATAGGATGGTGATGCGGCCCCATGCTTTACGGCGCTGGGTCAACGGGAATTGATTGCAGGGTATAGTGAATCCTTCGTTAGATACTCGGCATATATCTAACAGGGTACCCAACGCGTGGGCGCTCTAAAAGAACCTCTCGGTTGCATTTCGAAGGGTCGTGCCGTGCTGTCTACTTTTTACGGTGCAAGAAGCGCGCGATATCTTCTTCGGTGGGGCTTTTGATGTCAAAGCGCAGCGAGAGCCAGCGCAGACCCATGGTCACGACAACGCATACGACCAGCGCGGCGACATTGCTCATGATGCCGCTCATAACGAGACACACATAGCTTGTCGATCCGGCGATGGCGGCGATGGCATAAAAGTTAGTACGTTGGAAAATACCCGGAACCACGCCCATAAAGCCGTCGCGCAGCATGCCGCCGCCCACCGCGGTGAAAAAGCCCATCATGATGCACACCGCCGGCGCAAAGCCGTAGACAAGCGCCTTGTCCGCTCCGGTGGCGGCGTAGATGCCGACCGAGATGATATCGAGCAGGGGAATGAGTTTTTCGGGCTTGTCGACGATTGCCGGGAAAATATAGATGATGGCTGCCGTGGCAATGGAAAGCGGCAGCGCCATCGGCTGGTTGAGGATGTAGACGTTGCCGACCTGGAGCGTCATATCGCGCAAAAGACCGCCGCCCAGACCGCAGACCACCGCGAGCGCGACCGCGCCCACCAGGTCGAGCTTGTGCTCGCGCGCAACCAGCACACCCGAGATCGATGCAGCGACAACAGCGAACATCTCGAGCCAAAACGGGATGGCAACCATGGCATCCGAGGCGTGTGCGGTAACGATCATAGCGGCGGCAACGGGCAAGATGGGGTCCTTTGAGTTACGGGTTTAGACAATGCCCGTACATAGTACATGGTTGGCGGGCCTGGCGACCCTATTGCTCGGTAAACGGTCGGGACTGGATGCGGGCGTAGGCACCAAACGTGTACATCAGCCTCCAAAGATGTCAAATAATGTCGGTTTTGGAGGGTGGTGTACATGTTTTGGTTGGGGTGTGCTGGGAAGACGCTACTCGGAAGGTGTGTCTTCGCCCTGCGCGCTCTTCCAGTTGCGGATAAGTGCCTTGCGCAGTTCGTTTTGCTTTCGCTGGTACTCGGCGTCCGTGCAGCGGGGCATACCGAGTGCTTCGCGAATGCTGTTCATGGCGCGATGAAAGGCAAGTTGACTTGCGAACTGTGCCGAGGTGAGCGTAACGATTCGATATCCCATTTGGACGAGTACGGCCTCTCGTTCCGCATCTGCGCCCTTGCGCTCGGTCTCGTCGTGAAAACCGCCCTTATATTCGATGCCGAGTTCTCTGCGCTGATAAGTAACAAGAGCGTCGATTTTGAGCGATCGGGCTTTTGTGCAATGCCAGAGACGTTGAGGGATTTCGAGCGGTTTGTTGAGTTCGATACCTCGGATGCCAACGCCGCCTTCGCTTGTTGGGAGCGAGAGGGCGATGGACGATGCGGTCTCCATGGGCGAGGCTGAGTGGTCGTAGATGTGTCTGAGCGCGAGTCTGGCGCGTGTGGCGCCGGGTTTGCCAGGGTGCCGATCGAGTAGCTCGACAATTTCGTCCTTGGAGGTGGTGGCTGGTTGCTCGGTGTAAGGGTCAGAGGGATTGAGACCCATGCGATAGTCGCCGCAAACATCGTAACCATACTCGAGGTATTCGATCCTATCCATCCACTCGGCAGCGAGCACGAAGGTGAAGGCTTCGTCGGTGATAAAGATGCCGGGCGTAAGCTCGTCAATATGGTCGTAGGGTAGGTTTTGGCCGAGAACGTGGCAAGTGACACCGTTGGTGCGAATTCGCTCGAAAGCAAATACTACGGAGATGTCGATAGTCTTGAGCATGGTGGACGGAATGCCGCAGTCGGTAAGTGCCTGCCGAATGCGCGCGATGCGTTGCTGGGTAGAGAGGCCCCGCACGCCTATCTGGTAGTCGCGTTGTGCGACGGCTTGAACCAGGTTCCGCGGTGCATGATGGACGAGCCATGCCGTTTTATGCGAAATGAGAACAGGAGTATCCATTAGGGACCTCTCGCTTTATGCCGATATGCAGTCCTTATGTCCGTTGAAGTGAGGAAATGTACCGAATGCTGGCAAAATGGCCAATCGTGCGCCGAGCGCGATATGCAAAGGTGTACATCAGCCTCCAAAGATGTCGAAAAATGTCGTTTTTGGAGGGTGATGTACATGGTTGGTTGGGACGTGCGGCCAAGAGAGGATTCGATAACAAAAAAGCCCCCAATACCGGGAGCTTTCTCAATCTAAATGGCGGAGGAGGAGGGATTCGAACCCTCGTGACCTTATACAGGCCAAACGGTTTTCGAGACCGCCGCATTCAACCACTCTGCCACCCCTCCGCGTGGGGTAAAAACAAAGCAGGCTCGAAGGCCTGCTTTGGAATTAACTGGCGGAGAGTCAGGGATTTGAACCCTGGAGACGCTTTTGACGCCTACACGATTTCCAATCGTGCTCCTTCGGCCACTCGGACAACTCTCCGTTAAATGCGAAAGTCAGTATACACGAGGAATCGCAAAGTGCAAACAGAAAAGTCGGCATTTTTTAAAACGCTCGGCCGCGCTTGGCGTTGCAGTGGGGTTTGAGGTGCCAAAAAAACGGCTTCCGACCAGCGTGGTTGATCAACTCAATTGTTCAAAAGGGGTATTCATAAGCGACTTGGCAATGAATTTAAAAATCTTTGGGTGGTGCTGTGGACCGCTGGTATGCATTTTGCGACCACAGCCTTGTGCCCGTTGACCTGCGGCTTGGCTCAGCTCGTCCCCACGGCACCGTATCGTGTCCACAGATTCGTCAAGCTTTTGGTAAGCATTTGGTTGGAATGCGCATGAAACGTCGTGCGAGTATGGGCATATGTGGAGGTCATGAGGTTGTAGCTGCAAATTCTTGCAGCCTAGGAGGTTGAAAGATATTATTACCAAGTCTTTTCCTGCTTCAGGCGCACCTTCACGACCTGAAGCCACATTTGCCCAGAGGAGGTGACAATATGAAGGCTTATGAACTGCTGTTCTTTGTTGACCCGTCGCTCGACCCCGAGACTCGTCTCGCTGTTATGAAGCGTATCGATACCACGATCGCTGAGGGCGCTGGCAAGGTCGACTCCGTTGACGAGTGGGGCAAGCGCAAGCTCGCCTACGAGATCAACGACCTCACCGATGGTGACTACACCCTCATCAACTTCCACGCAGATCCTACCCAGATCGCCGAGCTTGATCGCGTCCTGCGCATCACCGACGCTGTGGTCCGCCACATGATCGTCCGTCGCGACGACCAGGAGTAAGACTGTCGTTTTGGACTGGGCTTGTGCCCCAAGAGGAAGTAGTGAGTTATGAGCATCAATCGAGTGAACATCACCGGTAACCTCACCCGCGATCCCGAGCTGCGCGCCACCGCCGGCGGAACCCAGGTTCTGTCCTTTGGCGTCGCCGTGAACGATCGTCGCCGCAACGCGCAGACTGGCGAGTGGGAGGACTATCCCAACTTTGTCGACTGCACCATGTTCGGCACCCGCGCCGAGGCCGTGAGCCGTTTCCTGGCAAAGGGAAACAAGGTCGCGATCGAGGGCAAGCTGCGCTACAGCTCTTGGGAGCGCGACGGCCAGCGCCGGAGCAAACTTGAGGTCATCGTCGATGAGATCGAGTTTATGAGCTCCCGTGGTGGCCAGGGTGGCTACGATCAGGGCGGTTACGCCCCCGCAGCTCCCGCGCCCGCAGCACGTCCTGCCGCACCGGTGGCCACGCCGCCCGCGGTCGACGTCTACGATGAGGACATCCCGTTCTAAGGGTTGTTCACCTATTTTTGAGTGAGAGGCGGCTTCGGTTCGCCGAAGTTGCCAAATGAAAGGTATTTTGACATGGCTAATGATTTTTCTGCACGTCAGCCGCGTCGTAAGTACTGCCAGTTCTGCAAGGAGAACACTGAGTTCATTGACTATAAGGACACTCAGCTTCTCCGTAAGTACATGACCGACCGTGGCAAGATCAAGCCCCGTCGCGTCACTGGCGCTTGCACGCAGCATCAGCATGACATCGCCAACGCCATCAAGCGCGCCCGCGAGATGGCTCTCCTGCCGTACACCGTCCCCGTGGTTTCCTCTCGTGGCAACCGCGACCGCGGCTAAGAAGGGAGACGCATCATGAAGGTTATTCTTCTCGATGAGATCAAGGGCAAGGGCGGCGAGGGTGACGTCGTAGAGGTCGCTCAGGGTTACGCTGAGAACTTCCTGTTCCCCAAGAAGCTCGCTGTTGCCGCCACCAAGGGCAACCTCAAGCAGCTTGACGAGCGTCGCAACAACATCGCCAAGCGCGAGGCCGTCCGTCTGGCTACCGCCAACGAGACCAAGGCTGCCTTCGAGGGCAAGACGGTCACCGTTGACGTCAAGGTCGGCGACGAGGGCATCCTCTTTGGCTCCGTTACCGCCGCTATGATCGCTGATGCCATCAAGGCTCAGCTCGGTATGGACATCGACCGCAAGCGCGTCGAGCTCGGTAAGCCCATCAAGGTTGCCGGTGCCCACACCGTTGCCATCTCGCTGTACCGCGAGATCAAGGCCGAGGTTGTCGTTCTCGTCGGCGTTACCGCCGAGGAGCTCGCTGCCGAGGCTGAGGTCGAGGAGGCCGCTGAGGTCGCCGAGGCCGAGACCGCCGAGGTCGAGACTGAGGCTGCTGCCGAGTAGCATTTGCTGCAACGCAACAATCTTGTTCTAAGAAGGGCGCTCTGGGAAACCAGGGCGCCCTTTTTGCTTTTTAGCGCGATGCGAGCGCCATAGAGGGCGTTGCGGTGAGGTCTATTCGTGGGACCGTTCATCCGTTTGGTTCGGTGATGATTGGCCGCGCGCGGCGCGTTTTGGGACCGTGGCTGATACTATGGATGCTCGCAAGCGATATGAATGAGGATGCTCATGGCATATGACGATAGGGAGATCGGGCTGACGGTCGAGGACCGCGGCTCAAAGTTGGGTCTTCCCCAAAACCAAGATGCAGAGGCCAATGTACTGGCCGCTATGCTGCTATCGCCCGAGGTGGTCGAAGAGGCCCAGGTCGAGCTGCAGCCCGATGACTTCTACCGGCCCATTCATAAGACCATCTATACTGCGATGGTCGATATGTACAACAGCCGCATTCCCATCGACTCCATCTCGCTGATCGATTACCTGCGCAGCATCAACAAGCTCGATGCCGTGGGCGGCGAGGCGTACATTTTGGAGTTGATGGGTCAGACCCTGTCGCTCGTCAACTGGCAGCACCATGCCGCCATCGTTCGCCGCGACTCGATGCTGCGCGAGCTGATCGGCGCCACTAACGAGATCAACGCGCTGGCATATAACGCCCCCACCGACACCAAAGAGGTTGTCGAGCTGGCCGAGAGCAAGCTGCTCAAGGTTACGGCGCGCGAGGTCAAGTCGAGCTACAAGACGTTGACCGAGTTTATGGTCGAGGCCTATAACGAGGCCGAGGAAGTGTGCCAGGCCGGTGGCCAGGCTGCGGGCGTGCCCACGGGCTTTCCGTCACTCGACTGCATGCTCATGGGTTTTCGCGAGGGCCAGCTCATCATCATCGGCGCCCGTCCTGCTGTAGGTAAGACGTCGTTCGCTCTGAACCTGGCGCTCAACGCTGCCGCTGCTGGTTATACCGTCGGCTTCTTCTCGCTGGAGATGTCGGGCAAGGAAATTGCCCAGCGTCTGATTTGCGCCTACGCCATGATCTCGATCAGTGACTTCCGCATGGGCCGCATTAGCCCCGAGCAGTGGGCCAATATCAACGAGGCCACGCAGACCTTGTCTAAGCTTGATATTCTGATTGACGATACGCCCGGCACCACAGTGACCGAGATTCGCGCCAAGAGCCGCCGTATGCTCCATAACAAGGAGAAGGCAATTATCATCCTGGACTACCTGCAGCTGGTGAGTCCTCCGCCGGGCCGTCGTTCCGAGAGCCGTACCGTCGAGGTTTCGGAGATGTCGCGTGGTCTGAAGATCATGGCCAAGGAGCTCAAGATCCCGCTCATCGCGCTGTCGCAGCTCTCGCGTCAGGTCGAATCCCGTACCGGCAAGCGCCCGCAGCTTTCCGACCTTCGTGAATCGGGCTCCATCGAGCAGGACGCCGATATCGTTATGTTCTTGGACCGCTCCGCCGACGAGGCCGAAGCCTCGCGTGACGATCGACCCGACGAGGGCGTTACGCGTATCGTCGTGGCCAAGAACCGTTCGGGCCCGATCGGCGACGTCGACCTGATGTTCCTGCCGGCATCCACCAAGTTCTATGAGCTTGATGGGGCACATGCCGAGGAGTAGGACAGGCGCCCGTTGCACGGGTATACTGGGAATGTTTTGTGCTTCTGCGTGCCGGCGTGGCGCGTAGACAGTCCATGAATGTAAGGAGTAAACATGCCGTCAACCGTTTTGGTCGGTGCCCAGTGGGGCGATGAGGGCAAGGGTAAGATTTGCGACCTGGTCGCCGGCGACTTCGATGCCGTCGTGCGCTACTCGGGCGGCAACAACGCCGGTCACACCATCGTCGTCAACGGCAAGAAGTACGGCCTGCACCAGGTGCCCTCCGGCATCATGTATTCCGACCACGTGTCGGTGATCGGTAACGGCTGCGTCGTCAACCCCAAGGTTGTCCTTGAGGAGATCGATATGTTCGAGGCCGACGGCATCACCACCAAGAACCTCAAGATTAGCGGCAACGCGCATGTCATCATGCCGTACCACATCGATCTGGATGGCGCCTTTGAGCAGAAGCTCGGCAAGAAGAACATCGGTACCACCAAGCGCGGCATCGGTCCGTGCTATCAGGACAAGATGGCTCGCATCGGCCTGCGCATGCAGGACATGCTGGACGAGGCACTGTTCCGCGACAAGCTGGAGACCGCTCTCGCCCGCGTGAACCCCGAGCTCGAGCTCATCTACAACCTGCCCACCTACACCGTGGACCAGATTTGCGACGAGTACCTGCCGATGGCCGAGCGCCTGCGTCCCTACATCACCGAGACGAGCCTGCTGCTCAACAACATGATCGACGAGGGCAAGGACCTGCTGTTTGAGGGCGCCCAGGCGACGCTGCTCGACATCGACCACGGCACCTATCCGTACGTGACGTCCTCCAACTGCACCGCCGGCGGTGCCATCACCGGATCCGGCGTCGGTATGAAGAATGTCGACCGCGTGCTGGGCGTCATGAAGGCCTATATCACCCGCGTCGGTTCGGGCCCCATGCCCACCGAGCTTTCCTATGAGTCCGAGGCCGGTCACACGCTGACCGAGGAGGGCTACGAGTACGGCGTGACCACCGGTCGCCGTCGTCGCTGCGGCTGGTTCGACGGCCCCATCGCCAACTACGCCTCGCGCGTCAACGGCCTCACCGATATCGCCATGACCAAGCTCGACGTGCTTTCGGCTTTCGACACCATCAAGGTGTGCGTGGCCTACGACGTCGATGGCGAGCGCTATACCAGCGTGCCCGAGCATCAGGTTCGCTTTGAGCACGCCAAGCCCATCTACGAGGAGCTTCCTGGCTGGAAGTGCGATATCACCGGCTGCCGCAGCTTTGAGGAGCTGCCGCAGGAGGCTCAGGACTACGTGGCGTTTATCGAGGATCTGGCACACACCCGCGTGACGTTCATTGGCGTTGGCGCTGGTCGCGAGCAGATCATCAACCGATTCTGGAAGTAATCGGGACTATTTGGTTATTGCGATATACCCCTTTGCAGCCCGGACGGGCGGCCGAGGGGTATATTTGCTTGCAAAGGGCTCGCGCGGAGCGGGCCATTCATCCATAGAGGAGGCACCCTTGAAGGCGGACACTCAAACCATCGACATCCTGTTGTTGGGCAGCGGCGGCCGTGAGCATGCTTTGGCAGCTAAGCTCGCAGCATCACCGCGCGCCGGCAAGCTCTACATCGCGCCGGGCAACGGCGGCACTGCGAGCTGCGGCGAGAACGTTGTTCTCGACGACTGCGATCCTGCGGCCGTGGCGGCGTTTGCGCAGAGCCACGGATGCGGACTCGTGGTAATTGGCCCCGAGGCTCCGCTTGTGGCGGGCGTGGCCGACGCCGTGCGGGCGGCGGGTATTCCCTGCTTTGGCCCGGGTGCCGAGGGTGCCCAGATGGAGGGCTCCAAGCTGTTCTCCAAGCAGCTCATGGAGCGCGCCGGTATTCCGACGGCAGCCTATGGTTCGTTTACCGACGAGGCTTCGGCTCTCGCCTACGTACGCGAGCAGGGCGCCCCGCTGGTCGTGAAGGCTGACGGCCTTGCCGCCGGCAAGGGCGTTATCGTGGCGACCGAACTTGAGCAGGCCGAGGAAGCCGTGCGCGAGTGCTTTGGCGGCACCTTTGGCGATGCCGGCAACACCGTGGTCATCGAGGAGATGCTGACCGGCCCCGAGTGCTCGCTGCTGGCCTTTACCGACGGCAAGACCGTGCGCCCCATGGCTACCTCGCAGGACCACAAGCGCGCGCTTGAGGGCGACCTTGGTCCCAACACCGGCGGCATGGGCGTCTACAGCCCGGTGCCCATCGTGACTGACGAGGAGCACGCCACCATGGTGGCGGTCATGGAGCAGACCGTGGCCGAGCTCGCTGCCGAGGGTATCGACTACCGCGGCTGCCTGTACGGCGGCTTTATGCTCACCCCCGCCGGTCCCAAGGTGCTGGAGTTCAATGCCCGCTTTGGCGACCCCGAGACGCAGGTCGTGCTGCCGCGCCTTAAGAACGACCTGGTCGAGGTCATGCTGGCTTGTGCCAACTGCGAGCTCGATCAGATTGAGCTCGACTGGCGTGACGAGTGGGCCGTGGCCGTTGTCCTGACGAGCGCGGGCTACCCCGGCAGCTACGAGAAAGGAAAGGTCATCACCGGTATTGAGGATGCCGAGGCCATGGAGAACGTGACCGTGTACCATGCGGGAACTGCCGTGGTGGACGGTCAGCTCGTGACCAATGGCGGCCGCGTGCTTGCCGTGACCGCTCTGGGCGACACGTTCGAGAACGCTCGCAACCTTGCCTACGAGGCCTGCGAGAAGATTGATTTTGAGGGCAAGACCCTGCGTCACGACATCGGCCTGCGCGCGCTGCGCGGCCGCGACGCCTGGGATGCCTAAAATCCGAGAGGAATGAGACGGATGGACGAGAAGAACGAAGAGCTCGTGGACGCGCAGATCGTCGAAGAGGACAGCCGCGTGTATGGGCACGCCGAGGGCGAGCCTGGTGGCGAGGTCGCTGACGAGCCGGCGCTGGTGCTGGGCGATGACGACCCGCACGATGCCGAGCTGCACGAGAAGATTCTTTCGGAGGAGTGCGCCTGGAAGGGCAAGATCCTCGACGTCCACCGTCTTGAGGTTGAGCTGCCCAACGGTCGCCGTAGCGCCCGCGATATCGTTCGCCATCCGGGTGCGGCGGCTGTTGTGGCACTGACCGAGAGCGGCAAGATCGTACTGGTGCGCCAGTACCGCACCGCCATCGACCGCGTGACGGTCGAGATTCCCGCCGGCAAGCTCGATCCAGGCGAGGACCCGCTCGATTGCGCCAAGCGCGAGCTGCATGAGGAGACGGGCTTTAGGGCCGGTCGCATTCGCTTTTTGACGTCGATTGTCACGTCCTGCGGCTTCTGCGACGAGATCATTCACATCTACCTGGCCACCAAGCTCGAGTTCGATGCACCCAACCCCGATGATGACGAGTTTGTCAACGTGGACCTCGTGCCGCTGCACGAGCTGATCGACGCCGTGCTCGACGGCAAGATCGAAGACGCCAAGACCGTCGTAGGCGCGCTTGCCTGCGACAGCATCGCGCACCGCCTTGGGGGCACGGAGCTTTAACGAGTGGGGATAGCCCTGGGACAAGTACTACTGATTGCTTTGTCCCAGGGCCTTACGTTGCTGATATTTCTTTGAGGATCACATGCTGAAGAGGTTTCTTTCGTACTACAAGCCCCAGATGGGGCTTTTTGTTGCTGATACTGTTTGTGCTCTGGTGCTTGCCGCCATTGACCTGGCGTTCCCCATTATCCTGCGCAATTTGACCGGTGGGCTATTTACTCAGGGTCAGGCTGCCATTATGCAGGCGCTCGGCATGATCGCGGTGGGCTTGGTGCTGATGTATGCCGTCCGCTGCGCCTGCCGCTACTTTGTGAGCTATTGGGGTCACGTGATGGGTGCGCGCATGGAGTCCAAAATGCGCGAGGACCTGTTCGACCAGTATGAGCGCTTTAGCTTTGCGTACTTCGACCGCAACAGCTCCGGCGACATGATGAGCCGCGTGGTCAACGACCTGTTCGATATCTGCGAGGCGGCGCACCACGTGCCCGAGTGGATCATCATCTGCGGCATCGAGATTATCGGCTCGTTTGTGATCCTCTTTACCATCGCCCCGGTGCTGGCGCTCGCCATGGCCGTGGTGACGGCGGCGTTTGCGGTCATCATGTTTTGGCAAAACATGCGTATGCGCGAGGTCTTTAGCGACAACCGCAAAAAGATCAGCGGCATCAATGCGCAGCTGCAGGATTCGCTGGCGGGCATGCGCGTGGTCAAGAGCTTTGCCAACGAGGAGACCGAACGCTTCAAGTTCCGCGCCTCCAACAATCGCTATCTTTCGTCCAAGGAGAACATGTATCACGCCATGGGCGTCTATACCGCGACGTATGGCCTGCTCTCGGGTGTGCTCTATGTGATCGTGGTGCTGCTGGGCGGCTGGCTGGTCGCCCAGGGACAGCTACAGGCGGTCGATATGGCGACCTTTGCACTCTATATTTCGCTGTTCTGCACGCCGCTTGAGACGCTCGTCAATTCGGCCGAAACGTATCAGAAGGCTATCGCCGGCTTTAAGCGTATGGACGAGGTGCTCTCGACCGCGCCGGATATCCAGGACAAGCCGGGCGCCACTGATCTGCAGGTGACTGCCGGCGCCGTGGAGTATCACGACGTGTGCTTTAACTACGAGGACGTTGAGCTGGGCGAGGGCTATGCCGACGAGCGTCCCGTTATCGACCATATGGACCTGTCCATCAAGCCCGGGCAGACCATCGCTTTGGTTGGCCCTTCGGGCGGCGGCAAGTCCACGACCTGTTCGCTGCTGCCGCGCTTTTATGACGTGGCTACCGGATCCATTAGCATCGACGGTCAGGACGTGCGCGATGTGACGCAGCAGAGCCTGCGCCGCGCCATCGGCCTGGTGCAGCAGGATGTCTATCTGTTTGACGGTACGATTGGCGAGAACATCGCCTACGGCAAGCCGGGCGCTACGGCGGAAGAGATCGCCGAGGCCGCCCGTCGCGCCAACATCGATGCCTTTATCGAGTCGCTTCCGCAGGGCTACGACACCGTGGTGGGCGAGCGCGGCAGCCGTCTTTCGGGCGGACAGAAGCAGCGCGTTGCCATCGCGCGCGTGTTTCTCAAGAACCCCAAGATCCTTATTTTGGATGAGGCGACGAGTGCTTTGGATAACGAGAGCGAGGAGGCGGTGCAGGAGTCGCTCGAAGAGCTGGCACGCGGCCGCACCACGATCATCATCGCCCATCGTCTCTCGACCATTAAGCACGCCGATGAGATTGCGACCGTTGAGCATGGTCGCGTTGTGGAGCGTGGCACGCACGAGGAGCTTCTCGCCCGTGGCGGCACCTATGCCCGTTACTATCGAATGCAGTTCGAAGGTGCGCGTGCGCACGAGCTCGACTGATTGATATGACAGGAAGTTTATGGCTGACAAGAACCCTTTGACTCCGGAAGAAGTGACGGAGTTATTCTCCGAAATCGATGCATCCGGTGTCTTGGATCCCACGCTCGCCAAAAAGCGTACCGAGCGCATGCGTGAGAAGGAGGCTGCGGCCAAGCGCGGTGATAAAGCGGCGCTAGCGCAGCTGCGCAGCGAGGACCGCGCGAGCCAGGCAAAACATATCGACCCGCTGTCCGAGGACGATCCTTCGGGCTCGCAGGTGAGCCATACCATTACGAAGACCGCGATGGCCGTGGTCATCGGTATTTTGGTGCTGATCGTGGGCATGCAGATTGGCTACGGCGTGATGCGTCGTCTGAACACCGCCAACCTGTCCGAGAGCGTTTCGGTCGATACCGTTTCGACCGCGCTCAAGGGTGGCCTTGAGTGGGGTAACGGCTTTACGCAGTTCCCGCTCGATTTTACCGTCGATGAAGCCGATGAACGCACGGGCACGGTCGAGGTGACGGTGTTGGACACATCGTCTGCCAACGAGCTCGAGCTGCTGTCCAACGGGCAGATCCAGGCCGCCGCGCTTGCGACCAACGCGTTGCTCAACGATAAGATCGACCGCGTGGTGTATAACGTTCACGCCTATATCGACGAGGATAGCAACATTCAGCACGATTCCTTCTTTGGCATGTTCCCCGCGCGCGGCCACCAGAGCGCCATTTTGACGTTCGTGTGGACCAAGAGCTCATCCAACGCCACGAGTATCGACTGGAAGATGCGCATCGTGAGTATGGACGACACCATCGCCGAGCGCATTCAGAAGCAGGTGAACTCGGTGTCGTCGTTGATTGAGGACCCGGTGGTGAGCCAGACCAAGATTGACGAGGAAAAGGCCGAGCGCGATCTGGAGCATCGTCTGCATGGCCGCGAGATTTTCCGCGGCGGCAAGCCCGATCGCACACCGTCCGAACTGCTGGAGCAGGACAAGAAAAAATAAGACGCCATCATCCCGCGTGAGCCACAAGCCCCGCGGGATGATTTTTTGGGACGGGATTAAAAAACATTATGCATAGAAAGTCATAATTATCATTTCGTAATCATTTCGATGAAATTAACGCCATGAGGCATGCTTGCGGTTACAATACCGCGAGGCCTAACTACACACCTTTAAGCCGGTCCTGTGAGACCGGGAAGGAGAATTATGGCGAACAACCATACCGCGGGCGCTGCCGCCCGCACCTTCGCGCCTAGCGAGCTTTGCCAGCGTATGCTGGCCAAAACCAGCAAGGGCACCTGCGGTCCCTGCATCCTGTATCTTGAGGATGGGACCATTTTTTATGGACGTGCATGCGGCGCTGAGGGCACCGCGACCGGCGAAGTCTGCTTCAACACCTCGCTCGAGGGCTACTTTGAGGTCATGACCGACCCGAGTTATGCCGGCCAAATCGTAACCATGACCTATCCGCAGATCGGCAACTACGGTATCGACGAGACCGACGTCCAGTCGGCCTTCCCCGGCGACGCTGTGCGCCCTGCGAGCGCTCCGGCCATGCGCGGCATGATCGTTCGCGACATGTGCGCCACGCCTTCTAACTGGCGCTCGGCCGTCAGCGTGCCGGAGTACCTGCGCGCTCACGGCATCGTCGCTATCGAGGGTGTCGACACTCGCGCCCTGGTGCGCCACCTGCGCGACAATGGTTCCAAGATGGGCATTATTTCGACCGAGATCTTCGACGTCGACGAGCTTGCCGAGCGTCTGGCCGCTGCGCCCACGCTGGTAGGCGAGAACCTGGTCAAGACCGTAAGTTGCCCCGTACCTCACGAGTTTGTGGCCGCCGACCTGCCTGCCACGCATGACTTTGCGCTTACGGCTGCCGCTCCTGCCCGTCACAAAGTGGTCGCCTACGACTGCGGTGTGAAGCGCGGCATTCTGGAGGGTCTGGTCCGCGCCGGCTGCGACCTTACCGTCGTGCCGTGGGATACGCCCGCGAGTGAGGTGCTCGACATGAATCCCGACGGTGTCTTTTTGTCCAATGGTCCCGGCGACCCCGACGCCGTGGTGGAGACCTACGAGCAGGTGCAGCAGCTGATCGGCAAGGTGCCGGTCTTTGGTATTTGTCTTGGTCACCAGATGATCAGCCTGGCCTGCGGCGCTCAGATGGAAAAGCTTAAGTTCGGTCACCGCGGTGGCAACCAGCCGGTCATGAACCTGGTAAGCCGCCGTGTGGAGATCACCGCGCAAAACCATGGCTTTGGCCTGCTGTTCCCCAGCTTGGGCAAGCTTGTCCCCGAGCTTTCCGGCGGCGAGACCGAGCATGCGGCCGATGGAGATCTGCGCGTCTGGGTGCGCCGCGGAATCGCGCCGGTCGTGATGAACGAGCGCTTTGGTCGCATTCGCCTGACGCATGTGAACCTCAACGACGGCACCGCCGAGGGCATCCAGCTGCTCGACGCCCCGTGCTTCTCGGTCCAGTACCACCCCGAGGCCTCGCCTGGCCCCACCGATGCCCACTATCTCTTTACCGCCTTTACGCGACTCATGGACGGCGAGGAGAACTACCTGGATATCGACACCGCGAAGGACCGCCTTGCCGGCTGGAACTTTGCTGAGTCCGAGACCGCTGAGACCGAGGAGAACTAATATGCCTAAACGTACTGACATCAAGCGCATCCTCGTCATTGGTTCGGGCCCCATCGTTATCGGCCAGGCCTGCGAGTTCGACTACTCCGGCGCCCAGGCCTGCAAGGTGCTCAAGGAGGATGGCTTTGAGGTCATCCTGGTCAACTCCAACCCGGCGACCATCATGACCGACCCGGGTCTTGCCGATCGTACCTATGTCGAGCCCATCACCGCCGAGTTTATCGAGCGCGTAATCAAGAAAGAGCGCCCGGACGCGCTGCTGCCCACGCTGGGCGGCCAGACCGGTCTGAACGCCGCCGTCGAGCTGGCGAAAGACGGTACGCTCGACAAGTACGGCGTCGAGATGATCGGCTGTGACCTTGCCGCCATCGAGCGCGGCGAGGACCGCAAGCTCTTTAACGAGGCCATGGCCGAGATCGGCCTGGAGGTCGCGCGCTCGGGCTATGCCTACAGCGTGGCCGACGCCGAGGCCATCGCCGAGCGCGTGGGCTATCCCTGCGTACTGCGCCCGAGCTTTACCCTCGGCGGCGCCGGTGGCGGCATCGCTCATACCCACGAGGAGCTCGTCTCCATCGTGAGCCAGGGCCTTGAGCTCTCGCCTGCCCATGAGGTGCTGGTCGAGGAGTCCATCGAGGGCTGGAAAGAGTACGAGATGGAGGTCATGCGCGACCACGCCGGCAACGGCATCATCGTGTGCTCCATCGAGAACCTCGACCCCATGGGCGTGCATACCGGCGACTCCATCACCGTGGCGCCGGCGCAGACCCTCTCCGACCTGGAGTATCAGCGCATGCGTGTCGCCTCGCTCGCCATCTTGGAGAAGATCGGCGTCGAGACCGGCGGCTCCAACGTGCAGTTTGCCGTGAACCCCCAGACCGGCCGCCTGATCGTCATCGAGATGAACCCGCGCGTGAGCCGCTCGTCCGCACTGGCCTCCAAGGCCACGGGCTTCCCCATCGCCAAGGCCGCCGCTCGCCTGGCCGTGGGCTACACGCTCGACGAGATCGTCAACGACATTACCAAGGCAACACCCGCCTGCTTTGAGCCCACGATCGACTACTGCGTGGTCAAGGTGCCACGCTTTGCCTTCGAGAAGTTCAAGGGCACCGACCCCACGCTCACCACGCGCATGAAGGCCGTGGGCGAGATTATGGCGATCGGTCGCACCTTTGAGGAGGCCTTCGGCAAGGCCATGCGCTCGCTGGAGGACGGACACCAGGGCATTTGCGCCGGTGGCAAGGAGGGTGCCGACAAGCTGAGCGACGACGAGCTCGCCCAGGCCGTGGGCACCCCGACCGAGCACCGCATCTTCTTTGTGGTCGAGGCCCTGCGCCGCGGCTGGGACATCACCCGCATCCATGCCATCTGCGGCATCGATCCGTGGTACCTCAACCGTATCAACGACATGGTGCAGGTCCAGGAAAGCATCCGCGGCCTGCGTGTGGAGGATATCGACGCCGACGCGATGCGCCTGCTCAAGCAGTACGGCACGAGCGACGCCGAGATTGCCGCGCTGACCGGCTCGGACGAGCGCTTTGTTCGCGCTTATCGCAAGGGCCTGGGCGTGGTTCCCAGCATGAAGACGGTCGATACCTGCGCTGCGGAGTTCTCGAGCGCCACGGAGTACCACTACAAGACGTACGAGAACATCTACCGCACGAGCCCGGATGCCAAGAAGCGCGTAGCTCCCGACGAGACCACGCCGGCGGACAAGCCCAAGGCGATGATTCTGGGTGCCGGCCCCAACCGTATTGGCCAGGGTATTGAGTTCGATTACTGCTGCGTGCACGCGAGCTACGCGCTGGCGGCCCGCGGCTTTGAGACCATCATGGTCAACTGCAACCCCGAGACCGTTTCGACCGACTACGACACGTCCGACCGCCTTTACTTTGAGCCGCTCACCTACGAGGACGTCATGGACGTTATCGATGTTGAGCGCCCCGACGGCGTCGTGGTGACGCTTGGCGGCCAGACCCCGCTTAAGCTGGCGCGCATGCTCGAGGAGAGTGGCGTCAACATCATGGGCACCAAGCCCGATGCCATCGACTTTGCCGAGGACCGCGAGCGCTTTGCCGCCCTGCTCGACAAGCTGGGCATCATGTACCCGCCGGCGGGTCAGGCCACCTCGTTTGAGGAGGCCGAGGCCGTTGCCGCACACATTGGCTACCCGCTGCTGGTACGTCCGAGCTACGTGCTGGGCGGCCGCGGCATGATGATCGCCTACGATGCCGAGCACCTGCGCGATTACATGGCCGAGGCCGCGCGCATTAGCCCCGACTACCCGGTGTATCTGGACCGCTTCCTGGAGGGTGCGATCGAGTCCGATGTCGACGCCCTGTGCGATGGCGAAGAGGTCTACATTGGCGGCATTCTGGAGCATATCGAGGAGGCCGGTATCCACTCTGGCGACTCCGCGACCTGCATCCCGCCGTTCAGCTTTAGCGAGAGCCTGCAGGCAAAGCTTCGCGAGACCACGCGCCGCATCGCGATGGCGCTGGGCGTACGCGGCCTGGTCAACGTGCAGTACGCCATCAAGGGCGAGACCGTCTACGTGATCGAGGCCAACCCGCGTGCCAGCCGCACTGTGCCGTTTATCTCCAAGGCCACCGGCGTGCCGCTCGCCAAGTGTGCCGCACGTATCATGGCGGGCCATTCCATCTCGAGCTTGGGCCTGCCGAGCGACGAGCGTCAGCTGGACTGGTTCTGCATGAAGGAAGCCGTTATGCCCTGGGGTCGTTTCCCGGGCGCCGACGTTATCCTGGGGCCCGAGATGAAGTCGACGGGCGAGGTCATGGGTATCGCCAAGAGCTATCCCGAGGCATACGCTAAGACGCAGCTGGCGATTGACTACAAGCTGCCCGACCCGAGCGCCGGCAAGGTGTTCATCAGCGTGTGCGACCGCGACAAGCGTCATATCCTTTCGGTCGCGCGTATCCTTCGCTACCTGGGCTTTGATATCTGCTCCACCGAGGGTACGGCGCGCGTCCTGCGCGGCGGCAACGTGACGTGCGAAGTCGTGGAGAAGATCAGCGGCCCGCACGACGGCGAGTGCCCCAACATCGGCGACCTCATCGCCGATGGCAAGATTGCGGTGATCATCAACACGCCGTACGGCCCGGGTTCTCGTGGCGACGGCTACCTGCTGCGCACCGAGGCCGTGCGCCGCGGCGTGACCTGCGTGACGGCGATGTCTGCGGCCAACACGTACGTGAGCGCCATCGAGGCCGTGCGCGAGGACCAGCAGGGTCACGGCAGCGCCAACGACATGGGCATGGACGTCATCGCCCTGCAGGACCTGCCGCAGCGCACGGTGTAGTTGACCTGGCCGGCCGGGGCGGGAGGGGCCGAGATTTCCCCCTTTCGCTCCGGCTGCAAGCAGAGTCGCTCAGGAGGAAACACGGCCCCTCCCGCCCCGGCCTACGGTGACTCAATTGCACCGTGTGCCGCCGAAGGGGCTTTGCGCGATGACTAGGGCTGAATAAAAAGTGAGTGTGGGCTCCGCCGTTCGTTCGACCGGCGGAGCCCACGTTAATATTTCAGCCAACGTACGTCATGGCAATCCCCGGTAGGTCGCAGGGTGGCGGCTGAGCCTTTCCCTCGGGAAACTTCGCGAAGCCCAGTTCCCGAGGGAAAGGCTCAGCCGCCACCACAAAGACCGCAGGGACGGGAGCAGCTATACTACTCTCAGTAGTTAAGGGTCGCGGATTCGCCGCGTCACCGCTCTCAACAGGAGGTCTTTGTTTATGGCAGATCAGAAGCCGGTTGTCGGGATCATCATGGGCTCCAAGTCCGATCTGGGCGTTATGGAAGGTTGCACCGCCGAGCTCGAGGCACTGGGCGTGCCCTATGAGCTCGTGATTGCAAGTGCACACCGCACACCGGCGAAGGTCCATGAGTGGGCCTCGACCGCTGCCGACCGCGGCATCAAGGTGATTATCGCTGCCGCCGGCAAGGCTGCTCACCTGGGCGGCGTCGTGGCTGCGTTTACGCCGCTGCCGGTCATCGGCGTGCCTATGAAGACGAGCGATCTGGGTGGTATGGACTCGCTGCTGTCGATGGTACAGATGCCTTCGGGCGTGCCCGTTGCCTGTGTGGCCATCAACGGTGCCAAGAACGCTGCCATTTACGCCACGCAGATTCTGGGCGCATGCGACCCCGAGTACCGCAAGGTTATCGAGAAGATGAAGCAGGAGATGGCTGACGCCTAAGCGCTCTGCCAGTCCATTTGTAGCATAAGGAGAGCCATGTCCGACTATCAGGGAAAGCGTTTTTCGGCTTCTCGGATTCCCGATCCAGCCAAGTCGGGAGCAGCCCGCGCGCCGCAGCAGGGTCGGACATCCTCTCCTCAACAGCCGCGCGCGCCGCGCCCCGTGACGCCGGCGAAGCATCGCCGTCAGGATACGCTGGCTGCATATCATCCTTCGTCATACAGTACGGCCAAGAAGTCACCTCGCTCTTCGGCGCATACCGCGCCATCGAGCTATACCGAGCCGCCGCGCAAAAAGCGCCGCTCCGTCATTCCCATTCTGCTCATCATCATCGGCATTGGCCTGATCGTTGCTGCGGCCGCCATCTTTATCAACGCGCAGATTGGCTATAAGCAGGCGAGCGAGTCGTATCAAAAAATCGAAAAGCAATATGTGAGCGACAAGGACGCAAGCGGCGTGCCAATTATCGACTTCAATGCGCTTGCCCAGACAAATCCCGAGGTTGTGGGTTGGATTTACGCGCCCGGCACCAACATCAACTACCCCGTGGTGCAGACCAACAACAACTCCAAGTACCTCAACACGCTGTTCGACGGCACCGCCAATGCCTCGGGAGCCATCTTCTTGGATAGCGACGACACCGCGCCGGGTATGGTGGATCAGCAGACTACGATCTATGGTCACCACATGAACGACGGATCGATGTTCAACGTGATTTCGGACACCACTGATCAGGCGACGTTTGATAGCATCGAGTTTGTGTATTACATCACACGGGATGCTACGTATAAGCTGCGACCACTGGCGACCAAAGTTGTCGAGGACACGTATGCCAAGGCGCGCACGCCTAATTTTGATGGCGATGATGGGCTCAAGAACTACCTGTCCGAGATGCTCGACGGTGCTTCTGCCGTGGCGAGCGATGCCACCGATCGTGCCGCTTCGGCAACCAAGGTCGTAACGCTTGTGACCTGTCGTTCGTTATCGCTGAGCAACACACGTGCCGTCATGGTGCTCACGCCGGTCGAGGAATAAAGTGTCCGGGAGCCCCGTCCCAAAAAGACTACCCTGGAAATCAAAAGGAGATATGATGCTTGAAAGCGGCAAATCGATGCCTTCGGTTGATGCTTGGCTGCGCGAAGCCAAGGCCGATGTTTCGGCGGCTGATTGTGGGATGTACCTGACACACAATGGCGTGGTGCGTGCGACGCCTAAGTCCGAGGTGCGTGGGGTCGAGACAGATGGTGTGGCGCCTGGACATAAAGTGGGCGGCATGGTGTTTGGCTTCGATGCCGAAAAGGTGCAGGCTGCTATCGAGGCCACGAGCGCGATGCCGGGTATCGGCTATGTGCGCGTGTGGCTGGCGAGTGGCGAGCTTACCGTGGGCGACGACATCATGCTCGTGCTCATTGGCGGAGACATTCGCCCGCATGTGGTCGATGCGCTGCAGGCGCTCGTCGGTACCATCAAAAATGAGTGTGTGAGCGAGGTCGAGCGCGAGGCGTAAGGCCGGCAGCAGCACTCGACAACAAAAAGCCCGCTGGCAGTTCATCAGTGAACCGCGCCCCAAATCTTGGACGCCCTAAATAGCGACTAGGCCGCAAGGGCC
>JAUUMM010000037.1:0-22230 GCA_030839365.1 Collinsella sp. | reverse complement strand
TGGCACTCGCGGAACACGTCCTCGTAGAAGGCCAGGCCGGCCTCGTTGGGCTCGGTCTCATCACCGTTGGGGAAGATACGGGTCCATGCCAGGCTCATGCGGAAGGTCTTAAAGCCCATCTCGGCAAAGAGGGCGATGTCCTCCTTGTAGTGATGGTAAAAATCGATGCCGGTCTGCGCGGGATAGTAGTAGCCGTCCTCGAAGTCGAGCATCTTGCGCTGGCCGGAGACCACCGCGAAGCGCTCGGAGCCGTGCGGGGCCACGTCCACGTTGGCCAGGCCGCGGCCGTCCACGTTGTAGGCGCCCTCGCACTGGTTGGCAGCCGTCGCGCCGCCCCACAGGAAGTCATTACGGAAAGCCATGCATCGATCCTTTCATACGCTGCTTGTCGTGGTTTCAGTATCCCCCACAAACAGCGCGCCGCTCAACGACAACGACGCAGGCCGACACTTCTTTTCGTACGCAGGCGCCCAACAGCCGCCCACGCCTGACACTTTCTGATACCCAACCGCCACAAAGAGGACAGGCACCTTTGTGGTGGTTTGGACCCGAGAGATAGTCCGCTCCGCCGGTTTGTCTCAATCTGTAACAGCTAGACCGTTAAAACCGAGCCTGGTGTTACAGATCGAGATTTTCGGGCAGCCCCCTGCAGTTTGTCTCGTTCTGTAACAGGAAAAGACGATTTAGCCTGCTAGATGTTACAGAACGAGACAGAAGGTCCCGGTCTTCGTTGATGTCGAGGTTCTTTTCGATGAGCCCCCCCCCCTGAAGCCGCCCTCGACCAGTAGTCAATTTGACTGAATAGGAAAAAAAGGAAAAAATAGGAAAAAAAGGAAAGGAGACTTATGACTGAAACCATCTTCTCCCCTTCATTTGGAAATCGCCCATCCTATCTCGTTGGGCGAGGAAATGTAATTTCAACATTCATCTCCGGCCTTGAACAGGAGCCGGGCAATCGAGACCGCGCCATGCTCATGCTCGGCCAGCGAGGAAGCGGCAAGACGGTTCTCCTGTGGGAGCTCGCCGATCGCGCTCGCAAGCTTGGCTTCGTCGTCGCCACGCCCACCGTTGCCTCCGAGGACATGCTCGAGCGCATTGTTGAAAAAATCCAAGAGGCGGGCGAGCCCTATGCCAACAAACGCCATCTCCCTAAACTCACGGGCGGCAGCCTGAGCGTCTTCGGTTTCTCAGCCGGCCTTGAGTTCACGCGCGATGTGCAGGAAACCAAGAGTTTCCAGTTCAAGCTCACGCAACTGGCGCGCAAACTAACCGAGCAAGGACATGGCATCCTCATCCTCATCGATGAGCTTCAGGCTAATTCGCCCGAGATCAGACAACTCGTCACCGCTTATCAAGAACTCGTCGGCGAGAGACTCAACGTCGCACTCGTTATGGCGGGCCTTCCGGGAGCGGTCTCGGCGACGCTCAATGACCGCGTGCTGACGTTTCTCAACCGCGCTCGCAAAGTCACACTCGAACCGCTTTCAGTCGGAGACGTCGACACCTATTACCAGCGGGCTTTCGAAGAACTCGACCTTGATATCCCAAGCGATCTTCGACTAGATGCCGCTCGCGCAACCCAGGGCTCGCCCTACATGTTGCAGCTCATCGGTTACAACATCGCCAATCGTTGCCAGGCAGGAGAACGCGCAACACGAGAGCTAGTCGACGGAGCCATCGAGGCGTCAAAGGTCGATTTCGAAAACGATGTGTGCGAGACGACGCTCGCCGCGCTCTCGGACCAAGACGTTGCGTTTCTTGCCGCAATGGCGGATGACGAAGACACCGTGTCGCGCATTTCTGATGTAGCCGAGCGCATGTCGGTCACACCCGACTACGCACAAAAGTATCGCCGGCGCCTTATCGACGCCGGCGTAATCGAACAGGCCCGCCGCGGGTACGTGCGCTTCGCTGTTCCTTATATGGCTGACTACCTGCGCAGTCAGCTGTAGGAAAACCACCACGAAGGGGACAGGCACCTTTGTGGTGGTTTTGACCGGTTTGTCTCGGTCTGTAACAGTTAGACCGTCAAAACCGAGCCTGGTGTTACAGATTGAGATTTTCGGGCAGCCCCCTGCAGTTTGTCTCGTTCTGTAACAGGTAGAGACGATTTTGGCTGCTAGATGTTACAGGATTGAGACGAAGCGCTAGTCGCAGGTGATGTCGAGGTTTTTGCCGGTTAGGCCTACGTAGCCGCCCTCGGCTGCTTTGGGACTATCGGCGTGGCAGAGGACCCACTTGTCGGCCTTCCAGTAGCAGTAGCTGTCGCCGGCGGCGGACATGTTGGCAGCGGCCTCGGGACGCGGACCATTGGTGCCGGCGGGCAGCGCTACCATTACCTGGAAGCCACCGTCGTCGACCATGCACGGCGTGTAGTGCAGCGTCGTGGCGTAGACCTCGACGAGCGTGCCGGCCGGCGCGCGGAAGGCCTTGACCTGCGCGGTATCGAGCTTGCCGTCGACGATCTGCTCGCGCTTGGCCAGCAGCAGGATAAAATCGCGGGCGCCCAGGTTGAACTCGCTGGCGCGGTGATACTCCAGGCAGTTGAGCTTCGTGTTACGGCCGTTGCACCAGCCCAGCTGGAAGGGGCGGCCGCCGTACATGAGCAGACCGAGCGTGTCGGCACCTTCGACCTGTTCCAGCTCGGGCGCGGAGGCCACATACTTGCTACCCTCGGGAATGGGCGTGGCGGAAAGTGCCTCGACAAGCGGAGCTGTCAGGCTGGAGGGTACGTCGTCCCACACGCGGCCGTAGGACTTGAACTCGGGATCGGTAACAGAGTAGATATGCATGTTCGCTCCTGTTCGTAAATGTGACTATATAAACATTCTAGACCATTAGCCGTCTTTTGATGGAGTCAATACCGCAAACAACACGCACCAGAGTCACATGGGCAAAAGGGCGGCGTGTATTTTACTTAGCCGAGATAGCCCTTAAGGAACTCAATGACACCCGAGCACCAGTGATCAGTTTCCGGCGCATGAGGTTTCATTAACGCATGTCCTCCTTCTGGATACACAATCTCCTCGTGGTGCACCCCAGCCGCATCCAGTGCGTCAACCATCTTTCCGAGATTGCCGGGCGATACGACATCATCGTCGGCGCATTGCCAAAGATATGTCGGCGGATACCGTTCCCACACATGTTGATCAATGCAGAAATCATCAATCGCATCGTGCCCAGCTCCACCGCACACCGAATCAAGAAATCTATGGTCTGACGCACATTCGGACTCATGAAGGTCAATCGGGGCGTAACACAGAACCAAAGCTTTTGGCGGCTCGCATCCGTAAGATGCAAACCCCTTGTTATCCGTCCCCCACTCGGCGGTCAAATGCGCGCCAGCGGAAAAACCGATAACCGCATATTTTTTGTCCACATTAAATCGCGTTGAATTCTCGAGGACAAAACGGACTGCGCGATTAAGGTCATCGATCGGACGCGGCATCAGCGGCTCGACCCTCACCCTGTATGACAACACAAACACGTTATAGCCCGCATCGTTGAGCTCGGGAGCAACGGGAAAACCTTCCATTTGGTGACAAACGCTCTGATAGCCCCCACCCGAAATCGCGATAACGAATGGCGCCCCCGGTCGCCCCGGAAAGAAAAACAGCTTTGCGTTGCGCCGGGTCGGATCGCGAATACAATCGGCTTCATCCCAAATATCGTATGCAACCTGCCTCCCGTCATCCGCAAGCTCAACAATCCGATTCAACCCGCGCAGAACACGAGTAACTTCATACGGATTAGTGTCGGAATTCAAATGGGCCGCGATGGGCTTATTCCACATGCGCTCCCAAGTTGAAGGTCGGCAAAGCATGAGATGCTCACCGAACCCAGCGAACTCAGGAAGAAGTGCGATTTCTCCAAATGTCATATCGGCAGTAATTGTCATAACCAGTCACTCCAAAAACGAGGTGGGCTCGCGCAGATCAATCGCAAGCCCACCATATGCAATCTGCCGCGGGGTTTTCAGCAGCTTACATTCCGAATAATTGTCTATTCCGCCGACGTGTCTGCATCAGGGCGATACATGATGTAGACGAGGACGAAGGTAAGAATAAAACCAACGACATTGCAAAGGATCGCACCAATAAGGCTGCTCATATCACCGGAAGGATTCATGTAGCCGGGGAAGCTGAAAATACCACTCGACGTCATAACGAACGTGCGGGTATTGAAGATAGCCGGGATAACAGCGCTAATTGCACCAGAAATCATGGAAGCGACGATGATCTTCTTGTGCTCCAAAACTATGCCGTACAGGGCAGGTTCTGTAATTCCGCACAGGCTCGTAATGGCACAGCTGAATCCAAGGCTCTCTTCGCTCGGATCCTTCGAGCGGAAAGCAAACGCCAAGCAAGCGCCGACGACACCCATGCTACCGCAAAGAAGTCCAAGGATAGGGTCGGAACCGACGGTCATAATATTGTTGATGGAGATCACAATGAGGGCCCAATGGAGTCCAAGAGGAATCATGACGAGGCCAAATATCGGTCCAAGAATAACGCCGCAAAGAATGGGGCTGAACTGATAGACCGCCAGTACGGCAGTCGCAAGCAAGGAGCTCGCCTGTTGGATAACCGGGCCAACCACAAGAAGCGAGATGGGGGCAGCAATAGCAACTGTCAGGAACGGAACGAGTGCAAATGCCAAAGCATCGGGAAGAACCGCACGCAGCCACTTATAAAGAACGGATGCGAACCAAGCCGCCACGATAGCGGGAAACACCGTCGAGGCATAGCTCACCATCGTGAACTTCATGCCGAACAAATCCAGCGCATCACCAGCTCCAGCTGCGGCAACAAAAGTCGGGTAAAGCAGGATTGCACCGAGCACCGCACCGATATATTGATCGATTCCAAAGAATTTGGCCGCAGACGATCCGACGAGAACGGGCAAGAAATACATGCTGGCGTTTCCCATGCCGTACAGCAGGGTATAAATTCCGCTCTCAGCGGAAACGACACCTGCCGTCGTCAGGATACTAAGGACGGCGTTTATCATTCCGCATGCAATCAAGGCGGGAAGAACGGGCATCATGATGCCGCTGATCAGCTTCATCAGCTTTCCCAGAAAACCTTTGGTCTCGCCTTCATCTGCCGCGGACTTCCCGGTGTCAACCCCGGTTTCCTTTGCAACGATTTCGTAGACCTTATCGACCTTGGGCCCCACAATCACTTGGTATTGCCCTGCTGAATGGCGAATATCGATCACACCATCGATTGCCTTGACTTTTGCATCATCTACGATGCTTTCGTCCTTAAGATTGAACCTTAAACGAGTCATGCAGTGGGCTACAAATGTAACGTTTTCTGCACCGCCCACCATCTCGAGAATCTCGGCAGCGAGCTTGGTTGTATCTGCCATAAATACCATTTCTCCCATGTTGTGTTTTATATGTAACCATCGGCAAAGCGCGCGCCTTCGCCGACCAATTACCTAGCTTTCGATGCGATTCGATTGATATGCATCATCAGATAGAGTCTTTCTTCGTCTATAAGTTCTTGGCCCGTCAGCCGGCTGAGAACAGAAGCGATGTCATCGGCGCACGCCGATGCCACCGGATATTCATCTTTGAGCGAGAGATACATCTTGCGGTTGTTGCTTACGATACTTTCGCCAGAGTTCAACCTATTGAATAGGTACTGAAGGTGGGTTGCGAACCTTGCATAATCGAAGCCCTCCCGATCAACTTGAATACCAAGCCGTCTTTCAACAGCAATAGTTGATTCTTCGAGAACGCGATCGTAAACGTCCGTGCCAAACTCTTCAGCCAGCTCACATGAATCCGAATCGGCCATGTTATTGATAAACGCCATGGCAATTCCAACTGTCTCATGAGCGGGAAGCCTAACATTGAGACGTTTCCTGATTATTCGAAGCGCGTACTCGCCGATTTTGAATTCGACGGGATATTGTTGGCGAACATCAAAAGACAAGGGCATATGGACAACAATGTTTTGCTCCTTGCGCTTAATTGCATACGCGATATGGTCCGCAAGAATAAACGGCAAATTAGGGCTTACTTCATAGGGAAGCAGTCCTGTCGACATATCAATAACATCCGAGGTCAGCTCGAGAAGTTCATCCGAGACTTCATCAATGAGAGCGATGTAGCGGGAACTAACGTTATAGAACGTTCGTTGAATCTCCGAGAGCAGTAATTCATCGCCAACGTCCTTAAACCCCAGGCCACGCCCGAATGCCACCAGCTGCCTGCCATTTCCGTCGATGCAGAGGACAGCGCTGGTGTTAATTCGTTTAACGATTTCCATGTGTCCCCCTTAAACAAAACAAGGCTCCCGAAGCAGAATCCGACAATCAATGTCGACAGATGCTGCTTCAGGAGCCTTGCCTGAATATCACTCTGGTTGCTAGTTTAAGCGAAACACCGTAAATGACCTCGTGTAAACATTACTAAACAGTTAAACGGTCGATATCTCCATGTGAACGGTTTAGAAGCAGAAGGCAATCCTTACGCCTGCTGGTAGTGCAGGTGCTTCTCGTCGATATCGGCCAGGTCGCGATCGAGGTAGCGGCGCGCGAGCCAGTTTGCCATGGGAAGGTTCTGGTCCAGGTAGTTGCCGCACTCCTCGGGAGCGGCACCGGGGACATCGCCCTCAAAGTCGGCGACGAACTCAAAGAGCTCGCGCACGAGCGGCAGGATCTCCTCGCTCGTCACCTCGCCAAACACGACCAGGTAAAAGCCCGTGCGGCAGCCCATGGGGCCAAAGTAAACGATACGGCTCGACCACTCGGCATGATTGCGAAGGAAGGTCGCACCCAGGTGCTCGATGGTGTGGCACTCAGCCGTGTTCATGACCGGCTCTTTATTGGGCGTGGTCAGACGCAGGTCAAAGGTGGTGACGGCAGCGCCGGTCGCCGGATCGCGGTCGATGCGACTCACGTATACGCCGGGCTCAAGCAGCAGATGATCGACAGAAAAGCTCGCAATGCGCTCCATGGCAGATCCTCTCGATAGTCAATTTGGGACGGGGCTCTTTTAGCTGGTTCGAATGGTCACACCAATCATACCAGTCAAAAAAGCCCGTCCCAAATTAGCCACCTGGGACGAGGACCGATGATTATTTGATCCCCGTCCCAGAAAAATCATGCTAGGCGGTGTACGCGATCGTAGATTGTACGGCGTGGCGCCAGCCGGCGATCTTTTTGGCTCGCTCGTCAGCGGGCATCGACGGCTCCACGATGCCACGGGCGCCGTAGACGTCGACGACATCGCGCGTATACATGCCCAGCGCGATACCGCAGGCCCAAGCCGCGCCCAGGCCGCTCATCTCGTCGTTGCTCGCGATGCGGATGGGCGAGCCCACAAGATCGCTCTCAAACTGCATCAGGTACGCATCGCGCGTGGGGCCGCCGTCAACGCGAAGCTCGGCCAGCGCCGCGCCCGAATCCTCGACCATCGCATCGATCACGTCGAAGATCTGATAGGCGATCGACTCGTCGGCGGCCTTCACGAACTCCGCGCGGCCCGTGGTGCGCGTCATGCCAAAGACGCAGCCCTCGGCGTCGCTTGCCCAGTGCGGCGCGCCCAGGCCGGTAAACGCCGGCACAAAGTAGACGCGGCTCGCCGGGTTGGCGGCATAGCACAGGTCGGTGACCTCTTCGGGGTTGTTGATGAGCTCCAGGTCGTCACGCAGCCAGGTCTTGACGGCGCCGGCGTAGCTCGCGTTGCCCTCGAGCACGTACTCGGTCACGCCGTCCATGCGCCACGCAAGCGAGCTCGAAAGCCCGTGTGAGCTGGCCACAAACTCGTCGCCGACGTTCATCATAACCGAGCTGCCGGTGCCATAGGTCGCCTTGGCCATGCCGCGGCTGTGGCAACCCTGCGCAAACAAGGCGGCGTGGCTGTCGCCGAGCACGCCGTGAATGGGCACGGGCGCCGGCAAAAAGCCGCCCAGGTCCGTTGTGCCGAACAGGCCGTCGGAATCGGTCGCCTGCGGCAGGCAAGCAGCGTCGATGCCAAAGGCCTCGCACACCGGCTCGCTCCAGCAGCCACGGCGCAGGTCGAACAGCTCCGTGCGGCTGGCGTTGGACCAGTCGCAACGAAACTCGGTGCCGCCCGTGAGCGTCCAGACCACCCAGGCATCGATGGTGCCCAAGCAAAGCTCGCCCGCCGCAGCGGCCTTAGCAGCCGCCGGCACGTTCGCGAGAATCCAGGCCATCTTGCCCGCCGGATAGTAGGGCGAGAGCACCAGGCCCGTCGTGTCGCGCACCAACTCGGACACGCCTTCGCGCGCGGCCAGCTCGTCGCACAGCTCGCGGGCACGGGCGCACTGCCACACCACGGCGTCGCACAGCGGCTCGCCCGTCGTGCGGTTCCAGGCAACGGTGGTCTCGCGCTGGTTGGAAATGCCGATGCCGGCGACGTCGGCCGGGTTAACCCCGGTCTCCTCCACCACAGCACGCGCCACGGCCAGGACGTTGGCGGCAATCTCAGCCGGATCATGGCTCACCCAGCCGGCCTCGTTGACGATCTGGCGGTGTGCGCGGTCGGCACGATGAATCAGATGGCCGCCCTCGTCCACCAGCAGCGCCTTGGTGCCCTGCGTGGACTGATCGATTCCGATGATGTATTTGCTCATGTACTCTCCCATTCCTTCCGCCAAATCAAAGACAGCCTGGCGGACAAGGAGCGAGCGACCGCCAAGTGCCGCAGATTGCCGTGAAAGAGGAGCGCCGCGTACTTTGTGTACGCAAGCGACGGTTTGAACGGCAAGGTGCGGTGCTTGGCGGCCGCGCAGCGTCTGTGTCTACTAGTTGCCGAGGAACTCGGCAACGGTCTCAGCGATGCCTTCACCCGTCAGGCCGTAGTGCGCGAAGACCTCGGGGCTCGTGCCGGTGATGACCGGCGCGTCGGGAAGGCTCAGGCACTTGACCGGACGCGGGCAATGCTCGCCCACCACCTGCGCGACCATGGAACCCAGGCCGCCAAAGGGGCTATGCTCCTCGACGGTCACAACAGCACGCGTGGCGCCGGCGGCCTCGATCACGGTCTCGGCGTCGAGCGGCTTGACGCAGTACATGTCGAGCACGGTGGCAGAGATGCCCTGCTCGGCCAGCAGGTCGGCGGCGTCCACGGCGTGGCGAACCATTTCGCCGGTGGCGACGATCGTCACATCGGTACCGCGGCGCACCCAGGTGGCGTGATCCATCTGGAACGGGCACTCATCCTCGGCGTACACGTCCTCGACCGGGTTGCGGCCCACGCGGATGTAGGCGGGCTTGTTGTCGGCGACCAGGGCGCGCACGAGCTCGGCGGTCTGGAAGCGGTCGCTCGGCAGATACACGCGCATGTTGGGGATCGCGCTCATGGCGGCGATGTCCTGCGCGGAGTGGTGGCTCATACCCAGAGCGCCGTAGGACACGCCGCCCGAGATGCCGATGAGCTTGACGTTGGTATTGGAGTACGAAACGTCGACCTTGCATTGCTCATACGAACGCGTGGTCACAAAGGATGCCGGCGAGGCGGCCCAGGCCTTCTTGCCGCACGAAGCCATGCCGGCGGCGATGCTCACCAGATCCTGCTCGGCAATGCCGACCTCAACGGACTGCTGGGGATACTGATCGAAGAACGGCGTGAGCGACGCGGAGCCACGGGAGTCGGAGCACAGGACGACGATGTCCTTGTCGGTTGCGGCGGCCTCGAGCAGCGTGTCGCAGATAACCTTGCGGTTGGCGATCTTGTTAGCCATTGATGGCCTCCTTATGGGCAGCGAAATCGGCGATGATCTGGGCATATTCCTCATCGTTGGGCAGGTGGTGATGCCAGGCGGCTTTGTCCTCCATGACGGGCGAGCCATAGCCCTTCACCGTGTTGAGGATGATGACCGTGGGCTTTCCGCTGGTCTCGGCCGCAAGCGTCAGCGCGGCGTCGATGGCCTGGACGTCGTTGCCCGGAATGGAGAGCACGTTCCAGCCGAAGGCAGCCCAGCGCTCCTCCTGCGAATCCTGCTTCATGACGTCCTCGGTGCTGCCGCTGATCTGCAGGCGGTTGCGGTCCACGAGCGCGCACAGGTTATCGAGCTGGTAGTTGCCACCGCTCATGGCGCCCTCCCAGACCGAGCCCTCGGCAAGCTCGCCGTCGCCCATGATGGTGTAGACGCGGTAGTCGCGGCCGTCCATCTTGCCGGCAAGCGCCATGCCGACGGCCACGGGCAGGCCATGGCCCAGCGAACCGGAGTTCATCTCGATGCCCTTGAGCTTGTTGTTGGGGTGGCCGATGTAGGGGCTGCCGAACTTGGAGAAACGGGCCTTGACGTCGTCGAGGTCCAGATAGCCCTCGTGGCACAGCACCGCGTAGTATGCCTCCATGGCATGGCCCTTGGAGAGCACAAAACGGTCGCGGTTGGGATCGTCGACGGTCTCGGGCGAAATGTTAAGGTGGTTGGCATAGAGGGTCATGAGGGCGTCGATCACCGACATGTCGCCGCCAATATGGCCGCCGGCGCCAGCCATGATGATATCGACGCAATCGCGGCGAAGGTCCCAGCGCAGGGACTCAAGCTCTTCGATAGTTGCCATTTCTACTCTCCTCGCAGGTAGGCTTTGACGTCTTCTTCAATGGGGTCGTACAGGTCGGGCTGGATGCCAAGGTACTTGCACGCCTCGTAGAGCACCGGTACCACGTTGGCGTGAATAGCGACGCAGTGATGAATGTAGGGGCCCTCGACGATCTTGGCCTCGAGGCGCTTGAGGTTTTCGACCTCGACCCACAGGTAGGTGCCCATGCCGGCCGGGCCGTCGATGCCGCGGGCGTTGCCCAGCAGCAGCGAATACTCGCCGTTGTCGCCGTCAAAGCGGGCAAGGGTGAGATCGCCGTGCTTGGCCTCGGCCGTCAGCGCGCCGGGGTGGTCGAAAGCCAGCGGGTAGGTGAGCTTGGGCTTGACGGCCGCGCAGCTGCAGGGCCAGGGGCCGCAGTGCTGCAGCAGCTCGCCGTTCTCGTTATCGGGATGGCGCACGGTCCAGTCGGCGAACATGCCGCGGTGACGGCCCAGGTCGGCGGCCTCGACCATCAGCGCGGTGATTGCGCCGTGGATATCGGTCTCGCATACGATAGGAATGCCCATCTCGTTGAGGATGGCGTTGGCGGCGCAGGGCATAATGCCCAGCTCGTCCTGCAGGGCGTTCCAGCACTGGATGGCGCCGGCGTTGCAGCCGTACTTCTCGACCAGGCGCTTCATAGCGATGGCGAGCCCTGCGACCGCGGGGACCTTGTCCTCGGGTATGCAGATCTCAAAGCTGCGGCGAATGTGGTCGAGCATGGCGGCCATGGCCTGCTCGTCGCTCTGAGCGTCGTGCACAGCCTGAACAAGTTCGGTCATGGGGATGGGCGAAAGCTGAATATTGAACTTCTCGAGCAGCTCGCCCTCGTTGCACATGGTGGACCAGAAGTCGAACGGACGGGTCGCCATCTGCAGGATGCGCGTGTGCTTGAAGGTCTTGACCACGTTGCACACGGCCAAAAAGTCCCAGACGCCGCGCTCGAACTCGGGATCGGTCAGGCGGCAGTTGGTCATATAGGTAAAGGGAACCTGGAAGCGGCGCAGAACCTTGCCGGTGGCGAACAGGCCGCACTGGCTATCGCGCAGGCGGGTGCCGTCGGGCTCGGGGCGCTCGTCGCGCGGGCCCCACAGCAGCACAGGCAGACCGAGCTCGCGGGCAAGGCGGGCGCAAACGTACTCGGTGCCAAAGTTGGCGTGGCACAGCATGATGCCGTCGACGCCCTCGGCGCGGAACTTCTTGACGATAGGCTCGATATGGCTGTCGTCAAACAGCAGGCCCTCGTCATTAATGTCGTCGATGTCCACGATGTCGACGCCGATCTCGCGCAGGCGATCAGCCGTCAAGCCGCGATACTTGATCGCGTCCGGCGCGCTAAAGATACTGCGGCGCGTGGGCACAAAACCGAGCTTGATCTTATCCATGTACGTCCTCCCCTAGTCACATGTTCAGTAAACAGACGCATGTTTCGTTTTGTTCTGTTTACTAAATGTTTTACTCTTCTGTTTAGAAGTTTAACGCGAAATACCCGTAAACGGTAGAGAAATCAGCCTAAACGGTATGTAAACAAACTGAACATACAAGGGCATCAAAAAGAGGGCCCCGAAGGACCCTCTCTTAGTAGCGTTATGTATGGCTGCCTTAGCGAGCTTTACCTCCCTACGGCCTAGCGTTGCCTTTGCCTAGATCTCACGCACGCTTTGGCGCTCGACAAAATAGGTCGACACGGCCGTCTTGCAGGTATAGCTCTTGGGGTTGCGGATGTTGCCCACCAGGCGACGCACCGCGATCTCGCCCACCTCGTGCTTGGGAACATGCACCGTGGTGAGCGGCGGGTTGGAGAAGGCGCCCAAAGACAGGTCGTCAAAGCCGATGATCGAGACATCCTCGGGCACGCGAATACCGTGCTCGTTGAACGCGCGCATGGCGCCCACGGCGAGCACGTCGTTCTCGGCAAAGAAAGCCGTCGGCAGATCGTCGCGCGAGACGTTGTCGAGCCACACGCCCATGTCGTGATAAGCGCCCTCGAGCGTGGTACCCAGCGTGACGTGCCATGCCGGGTTGGCCTCAAGATCCGCGTCCTCAAGCGCTTGGCGATAGCCGCGCTCGCGGTCCTTAAAGTTGCGGATCCGAAGGTCGCCCGCCAGATAGCCGATTTGCCTGTGGCCTTTCTCGATAAGGTAATCCACGGCACGCAGCACCGAATCGGTGTTGGCGATGACTACGGCATCGAAGTACTGGCGATCGCTCCAGCCGTCGAGCACAATCAGGTGGGCCGCCGCGTTAGCGAACAGGGCGTAGTCCTCCTCGCCCAGCTCGGTACCCATCAGCACGATGGCGGCCGATGGATCGGCGATCAGGCCCTCGACCTGCGGACGCACGGCGTCCAGGTCGCTAAAGTCGAGCGAGACAAAGCTCGTGCTCATACCGTGGCGACGAGCCTGACGCTCCACGCCCTCGATGACCGCGGGATGGAAGGTGCTCTCGTCCAGGATGGCGCCCGTCTTGCGCGCGAGCACAAACTGGATGCTCTCGAGCTGCGTCGACTGCTGGTAGCCGAGCGACTGCGCACACTCCAGGATGACCTTGGCGGTCTCCTCGCTCACGCTGCGCTTGCGGTTGAGCGCATTGGACACGGTTGCGGGCGAAAAACCGGTGATGCGGCTGATCTCGCGGACGCTTGCTTTAGCCATCGTTCCCCCTAGCATCGGTCGCGGCCGAGCATCGTGGCTTGACCGCCCCGTGGCTCGGCACCTAAACGACCGCAAATTCAATCTAAACAGAATAGTAAATGTTTATTAGCTAGTTTAGCCTGTTGTCAAGCGAAGTGGCACGACTATTCCCCCAACGGGCGCATTTGTCCATCTTAACGTTATTACGCAAGGTCTTCGCCATTGCTTGCTATTACGCGTCGGTACCATTCGAAGCTTTTCTTTTTACGTCTCTCAAACGAGCCCGCACCGCTATCGTCTCGATCGACATAGATAAACCCGTAGCGCTTACGCATCTGTCCTGTGGCGACCGAAACCAAATCGATCGGGCCCCAACAGGTATATCCCATGAGTTCCACCCCGTCGAGCTCGACGGTCTCCCTCATCGCCTCGATGTGGGCCCGCAGGTATTCAACTCGATAGTCGTCTTCTATTTCACCCGAATCTTCCGGCACATCAGGAGCACCCAAACCGTTTTCGACGATGAACAGCGGCTTTTGATAGCGATCCCAGATTTCATTCATGGTGACGCGCAGCCCTTTGGGGTCGATAAACCTCCCCCAAGGCTCCTGTTTTAGATACGGATTAGGCGCCGAGCGAAGAAGGTTCGAATCGAACTGACCTTCCGCATGCGCTTTTGCGACGCGCGTCGAGTAATACGAAAACGAGACGAAATCGACCAGGTTTGCAGCCAGTACTTCGCGGTCATCATCCCGATAGGGCACCTCAAAACCATGGCGGGCGTATTCCTTGAGAACATAGCTCGGGTACGCACCGCGCACCTGGACGTCGGTAAACATGTAATGGCTGCGATTCTCAGCCTGCGCAGCCAGCACATCGTCCGGATCACATGTAGCCGGATAGAAGACACCTGCGTTGAGCATGCAACCGATCTTCGCCCCAGGGCACAGTTCATGACACGCCCCGACCGCACGGGCGCTCGCAACCAATACATGGTGCACGGCCGTGTGAACCGTTGCATAGCGATTCTCCCCTTGCTCGAAGATGATCCCCGCCGCCATAAAGCACGCCTGCGTCATGATGTTGATCTCGTTAAAGGTCAGCCAATAATTGACCAATCCCCGATAGCGCTCGAACACGGTACGCGAATATCGCTCGAACAGGTCGACCAACCTGCGATCGCGCCATCCGCCATACGCATCGACGAGATGCATGGGGACATCATAGTGGTTGAGCGTCACCAAAGGCTCAATGTCATGCGCGCGACACGTCCTAAAAACATCCTCGTAAAAGGCAAGGCCTTCTTCATTGGGCTCGGCTTCGTCTCCTTTGGGAAAAATGCGGCTCCAGGCGATTGATAAGCGCAGGCATTTAAAACCCATCTGGGCAAACAGTTCAATATCCTGCTTGTACCTATGGTAAAAATCAATGCCCTTGCGAGCGGGATAGAAGCTGTCGGGTGCCAACGCACGCGGATCAAGGTCTCCCCGCATGACGTCCATGCGTTGATCGCCAAACGGCAGCATGTCGGAATTGGCTAAACCGCGACCGCCTTCGTTCCATCCTCCCTCGCACTGGTTTGCAGCCAGAGCCCCGCCCCATAAAAAATCTTCTCTAAACATTATGGTGTCGTCCTTTCTATCAAATTCCCGGCCCACACTGTCGAACGCAACGGACTCGGCAAGTGCCGCGCAACAGCACAGTACCGTTGCGCGGCCAAGGGGTCGGACCGCGCAACGGCTGGGGAGCATATTTGTGTAGTAGCCTCTTATGCCTCGACGGATTCAACGGCCTCAGAATCGCCGCTCTTGGACTTCAACGGCATCTTCTCCTGTCCTTCAAATCCAAAAATCATCGCCAACGCAAACGTCACGGCACCGCCAGCAAGACACCCGATGGTGCCAGGGATGATATCCTGAGCAAACATGAGCACGTTCATCCATGGGAAACCAACGCCAGTGAAGATATAGACGTTGGCATGAAGAAGGCTTACCAGCAGACCACCGACAGCACCACCAATCATGTTCCAGGCAAGAGCCTTCTTGTCGCGAAACAGGATGCCGTAGATGATGGGCTCACTCACGCGACCGAAGGCATAGGTGATGAACAAGTTCCAGCCCGTGGCTCGACTCTCCTTGTCCTTAGCGCGCAGGCCATAGGCGAGCGCGATGGCAAGCGTGGTGTAGGCTACAACCGCGGTGCCGGGGTATAAGATGGCGTCGTAACCGTTCTGGAGCGCGGCGGGCAATATGGCGGTATAGATCGGCACGTGCATGCCGGTGGCGATGATCAGATTCCAGAATGCGCCGATAACCGCGGTCGCAGCGGGACCGGCAACAGAGGCGAGCCAAATGATGAAATCGGCCACAAGGCCCATGACAAATTGGACGGCAGGGCCGCAGAGGCACAGCGCGACCGGCAACATCACGAGCACCGTACCCACGGGTACGATCAGAATGCGCAACATATCAGGCGAGATCTTCTTAAAGAAGCGCTCAACATAGGACTGGGCCCAGGTGATCAAGATGACCGGAAGAACAGCCTGGGTGTAGTTGACGAGCTGCATGGGGATGCCGAAGACGCTGAAAGGCTTTCCGTCCTCAACAATAGCGAGCATGTCGGGATAAATCATCACAACAGCGATGAGCAGTGCCAGCACAGGACTCGTTTTGAACTTCTTAGCCGAGCTATAGGCGGCAAACACCGGGAAGTAGTAATACGCCGCATCGCCCACCAGGGAAAGGATCCGATACAGGTCGCTCGTTTCGGACATAAAACCGGCGCCTTCGGGCCCAAACAGAATAACGAGCATCTTGAAGATACCGGCGACACAAAAGATCGGAAGGATCGGGGTGATAGCGCCGCTCACGGCATCGAGCAGCTGATTGAAGAGGTGCTTAGGCGCCAAGCGCTCCTTCCAGCTAAGCTGAGGGCCATCGAGTTCCTCGTCAATCGATACCGTGACCTCGAATCCGCCCTGCTTACAAACCTCGTCGTAGACCTTGTCGACCGTGGGCCCGACCACCAGCTGCACCTGCCCTCCGGCGTGCACGACGCTGATGATAGACGAGATGTCCTCAAGCTTCTCATCATTCGAGAGGCTTTCATCCTTGAGGTTGAAGCGCAGGCGCGTCATGCAATGCGTAACCGAAGCCACGTTTTCCGCCCCGCCCACAGTGGAGAGAATCTGCTCTGCCACCTTTTTGTAATTTGCCATCATTGGCTCCTTTGCACAATCTTGGCTTACTGTTCGAATCGGCAAAGGTCATGCCCCGAATGGCTACGGGTTACAATCCTTTTTTGGAGATGATCCGGTTGAGATGGATCATCAGATAGAGTTCCTCCTCCTCGGAGAGCGTGGCGTCCCACGTTTCACGACAATAGGAACCGATATGCTTCACGCACTCTGCCAACTGCGGAAACTCCTCACGAAAGTTCTTGTACATCTGCATGTTGGCGCTGTTCAGCGACTCGCCGGCTTGAATGCGCTTGAACAGGTACCGCAGATGCGTGGCGAAGCGGGTGAAATCAAAGGAATCGCGGTCGACAATAATGCGGAAATCGCTTTCGAGAATCTCGATAACGTCCTCGAGCATATCGTCGAACTGCTTTGCGGGCTCGGCCGTGGCTTTGACGGCTTCAACAACCCGTGCGTTCACGAGATTCATCGCAATACTGGCAATCTCATCCTTGGGAAGCCGCTCTCCGAGCTCCTTCTCGAGTCGCATGACGATAAACTGGGCAGCCTTGTATTCCTTCGGATACGTCTCCCGCACTTCATAGGCAAGAGGCATCGCGATGCGGACCCCCTTTTGGGCTCGCGCAACGGCAAACGACAGGTGATCAGCCATGAACAGCGTCGCATTGGTCGAGAGGTCGTAGGGCAGTTCGTTGGCAACGATGTCCATAACTTTCGCCGCAAACATCACGATATCCGAGGGAAGATCCCTCATGACATCTTGTCCTTTAGGATCAATGTCGTAAAACGTATGCTCGTTTTTAGAAAGAGGGAGCTCTCGAGGAAAATCTCCGCCGAAACCGACGCCCCTGCCCATGGCGATGACATCTCGCCCCTGTCCGTCACGGCAAAGAACCGCGTTGTTGTTAAGCTCTTTAATTGCAAGCATGGTGAACCTCCTTTCAAGAACACTCACAGAAAAAGGCATGATAGCCAATAGCAGTGCTATTGCGGTCATGCCTTACGTAACAATCCGTGTTGTATTGCTCTTGGGCATGCCTCCACACAGGAGTAACAATCCAAGATGCAGAATGCATTATAGCGCTCTCCCCGCCCCGGGGACCATCGGGCTGGCGAACGGTAGATGTCGGCCCGCCAGCGGCCACATCGAGCAGATGGGCGTGCTTCGATCCCGAGCCTAGCCTAGGACGCGGGCCATGCGCGTCTTGAACTCGGACAGGAAGCGCGGGGCATCCACGGTCAGCGCTACAAGCGCGCTCTTGTCCGGATCGGATAGGCGGCGCTCGTCGCAAATGGTGCGGCCGCGATACTCGCCCAGCAGATCAACACGCAGATTGCAGCCGAGCGCACCCACGAGCGTGGGGTCAATCGCCACAGCGACGGCAAGTGGATCGTGCAGCGCGCAGCCGCCCAGGTAGGGGGCGTTCATCTCGTACGAGCCAATGTAGTGCTCCACCATGCTCGCAAACGCACAGCCCGCCATGGTGCCCGAACCCGTCCAGCCGGCAATGTCGCGACGCGTGAGCGCCACGCGATGCGTCACGTCCAGACCCACCATGGTGAGCTTGCGGCCCGAACGTAGCACGGCATCGGCCGCCTCGGGATCGCTTGCCATGTTGGCCTCGGCGCCCGCGCTCACGTTGCCGGGCACGGTAAGGGCGCCCCCCATCACGACCACGCGGCCGATGGACATCATCGCCGCCGCATCGCGCTCCAGGGCGAGCGCCAGGTTGGAGAGCGGGCCAGTCGCTACGTAGACCAGATCGGGACCATAGGTGCGCGCGGCATCGATCAGATAATCGACCGCAGCGTTGCCGTCGGCCGAGGTCGCCCCCACCGGCTCGTAGGGCGACGCGGGCACGCTCGCGCCGCCGATGCCGTTCTTGCCGTGAATGAGCGCGGTGGACGCCGGCGGCGTATAGGGCTCAGTCGCCTGCAGAGGACGGTCGGCACCCAGGTACACCGGAACCTCGGGGCGACCCAGCAGATCGAGCACCGCCAGGCAATTGTGCGCCGACTGCTCGACGCGCACGTTGCCAAAGCACGTGGTGATGCCCACGAGCTCCACCTCGGGGCTCGCGATGGCATAGGCCAGCGCCATCGCATCGTCAACACCCATATCCAGATCAAGGATCAGCTTCTTGATTGCCATTGTTCTACTCCGCTTCTCCGTCTTTATCGTTTAACCAAACCAATGTTCAACTTCGGCGCGCGTGGGAATCGATTGCTGAGCGCCCAGGCGCGACACCGTCACTGCCGAGGCGCGAGCGCCCGCGGCCATGCACTCAAAGAGCGGCAAACCCTCTAGGCGAGCCGCCGCCAACGCGCCGATAAACGTATCGCCGGCGGCCGTGGTATCGACTACCGTGCTCGAAAGCGCCGGCATGCGCAGCAGCTCGCCGTCATCGCCGAGCGTAACCGAGCCGGCACCACCCAGCGTGATGACCGCAGCTCCGGCGCCCTTGTCGAGCAGCGCATTGAGCGCGGCGACGCAACTCGCATCATCCGTGGGCAGAATGCCCGTCAGCACCTGGCACTCGGTCTCGTTGGGGCAGACCAAGTCGACCGCAGGCCAGACCTCCGCAGGCAGCTCGCAGGCGGGCGCTGGATTAAAGACCGTATAGAACCCCAGCTCGTGAGCGCAAACAAGCGCCTCGGCCGTCGCTGCAAGGTCACATTCACCCTGGGCGATAAAGACGCTTCCGGCAGCCGGGGCAATCTCGCTGGCGTCGCCGTCGAGCTCATGGGCCACCAGACGCCTCAACGCGCAGGCAACGTCCGCACCCGCAAGCGCATGGTTGGCGCCCGGTGACAGTATGATGCGGTTGTCGCCCTCGCAGCGAATGATAGTCGCGGTGCCAGTCTCCACGTCGTCGCGACGCGCCACAAACTCAACGCCCACGCCGGCATCCTGGAGCCCTGCCACGAGCGCATCGCCAAAGGTATCGCGCCCAACAGCGCCGATCATGCACGTGCGCGCACCCATGCGCGCAGCGGCAACGGCCTGATTGGCTCCCTTACCGCCGGCGTTGGTGATAAAACCGCTGCCATCGACCGTCTCGCCCGCGCGCGGCATGCGCTCGCACGCCACCGAAAGGTCCATGTTCATGCTGCCGAACACCGCAACGATGCTGTGATCCGCCATGGAAACCTCCTCGCCTTCAGGCTTTGCGCCCACCGTCGACCAACGATTGTGCACTCTCGCACCCCCTATAACTTTAGTCCACTTTGATGTGGACGCGCGCTTGAGCTTGCGCCAGCAGCAAGCATTCACAGGGGCAGGCAGCTACAATGAATACGTGCTGATTATTCTCGTCATTGGATGATGTTTTATGGAACAATTCTCGCAATCGGGCTCGCGCGGTCGACGCCGCACGGGCAACGAGCCGGCGCCGCACGAACGCGTGAAGGGCGAGCGCCGTGCCAACGAGCCGCGACGCACCGCAAGCCCCCATCGCGCTTCTGCCAACAACGCGGGCCGCGCCAACACTCCCGCCGCGGAGCAGACGCCTGCTCGCCCCAAGTCCCGCTACATCCCTGCGCTCGACGGCCTGCGCACGCTTGCCGTCGTCGCGGTGGTGCTCTATCACCTCAACCTCACGTGGGCTCAGGGCGGCCTGCTTGGCGTCACGATCTTCTTTGTGCTTTCGGGCTATCTGATCACGCGCCTGCTGCTCAACGAAGTCGCTAAGACCGGACGCATCGACCTCAAGAGCTTCTGGATTCGCCGCATCCGTCGCCTGGTCCCCGCCGTGGTGACCGTCGTGGTGGTGACCTGCGCGCTGTGCACCATCTTTAACCACGTGATGCTCACCAAGATGCGCCCCGACATCCTGCCGTCGCTGCTGTTCTTCAACAACTGGTGGCAGATTGCCCAAAACGTCTCGTACTTCAATGCTCTGGGCGACCCCTCGCCACTCACGCACTTTTGGTCGCTTGCCATCGAGGAACAGTTCTACCTGATTTGGCCGCCACTGCTGTTTGCCATGGTATCCATGCATGTGAGCAAGCCCAACACGCGCCGCGTGGTTCTGGGCCTAGCTGCTGTCTCCGCCATCGCCATGATGGTGCTCTATAACCCCGCCGCCGACCCCAGCCGCGTGTACTACGGCACCGACACCCGCGTGTTCTCGCTGCTGCTGGGCGCCTGGATGGCCTTTATCCCCGATCGCGACCTGGCGCCGGTGCGTCTCGCTCGTCGTTTGGGGCTCAATCGCCTGGCTGGCGCCGCCAAGCACGGCAAGAACGCCGAGGGCAAGCATGACGCTACGACCGACGGCGCAGCCGAGACCGTCCCGGCACAGCCGAGCGCCCTCGTGCGCTTTTGGTCCTCGCCCGCATCCATCGATGTGCTGGGCGTCGTGGGTCTGGTTGGCCTTGCCGCCATGGTCGCGCTCACCAACGGCTACACCGCGTTCCAGTATCGCGGCGGCACGCTGTTATGCTCCATCCTCACGCTCATGGTCATCGCGGCCTGCGTGCAACCCCAGGGAATGGTTGCCCGCGCACTGTCCGCCGAGCCGCTCGTGTGGGTTGGCAAGCGCTCGTACAGCATCTACCTGTGGCACTATCCGCTACTGTTGCTCATGAACCCGGTCGCCAACATCAACGATACGCCGTGGTGGCAGTACATTTTGCAGGTGTTGTTGGTGGTCGCCGTAGCCGAATGCTCATATCGCTTTATCGAGACGCCGTTTAGAAAGGGCGCCTTTGGGCGCACCGTATCCGAGTTCCGCGACGGCACCACCACGCCCGCCAACTGGGCACGCGCGCATATTCCCGTGTGCGCCACTTGCAGCATCGTGCTTGTTATCGCGCTGGGCGGCCTGATCTTTGTGCCGGAGACCTCCGCACTGAGCGGTGAGGGCGCCGAAGTCCTCAACAAGGAAGCCAAAAACACCGCGCCAACGGACCAACAGGCAGCCGACGACACCGACAAGGACAACGACGGCTTCCCCGATGGCTCCTACGACCTGCTGATGATCGGTGACTCCGTGTCGCTGCGCGCCGTTGATTCCTTTGACGGCGTGTTCCCCCACAGTCACATCGATGCCGAAAAGGGCCGCCAGTTTGATGCGGGCCGCGCGACATTTGAGGGCTATCTCCAACAGAACCTTGCCGGCAAGATCGTGGTCTTTGCACTGGGCACCAACGGCTTGGTAACCGACGACCAGATCGACGCCATCATGACCGATGCAGGAGATAAGCGTATTGTGGTGTTTGTGAACACGCGCAGCCGGCAGCCGTGGGTTGGCTCTACCAACCAGGCCATCGCCAACGCCGCTACGCGCTACAAGAACGTGCGCGTTATCGACTGGTACGGATACAGTGCCAACCGCAACGACCTGTTCGATGGCGATGGCACGCACCTGTCGACCACTGGCGTGACTGAGTACCTCAACTTGATCCACGATGCCGTTAAGAAGGACCTGCCCGTGCATCCCGAGGATCACGTCAACGATCCGCAGCCGGCAGCCGTCAAGTCTGCCACCGACGCGCTCGTCAATGCGCTCGCTCTCAAGCCGCACAAGCTGGGCACCGACAAGTAACCTGCAGCGCAAACTTCCCACATCCGGAGGGGGTGCCTGCCACGGCAGGCACCCCCTCCGGATGTTAGGGACGTTCCTTATGTGCCGGCACCTAGGGACACTCCTGGCACAGCCGAGGAACGCCCTCCTTGCGACCGAATTCTGGGCGCCTCGCCACCCCGAGCGTTGTTTCTAAGCCCACACCCGCAGCAAACAACCCAAAATCACTCTTTTCGAGCCGACTCCAGGTCGCGCGCGCAGACGTGGTGTAAGAGTGTCCTGAGGTCCGTCGCTGCAAGTC
>JAUUMM010000036.1:0-22457 GCA_030839365.1 Collinsella sp. | reverse complement strand
AATCCAAGGGTTATACCCTAAGAGCAAACCACCCCTTTTAGGGGTGGTTTTGATTGCTATGGAGCCCTGGCCTGTCGATAAATAACGCGCCCGCTTGCTGGGGAGCAAGCGGGCGCCGTTGAGCGAATATGTTTGCGGCCATAGCCGCTGCAGGTGATGGGTTGTCGACTAGTTAGTCGTCGTGTCGGAATCGTCACCCGAGGCAGAGCCAGAAAGCGAAACCGTCAGCGTGATCGTGCTGTCGGTGGACTGCTTGCCGGTGGGGGAGACGCCCGTAACGGTGGCGTTTTCGTTGCCGCTCACGGGGTTGCCGTTCTGATCGCAGAATGCGATGTTGTAGAAACCGGCGTTGTTGAGCGCGGTGACGGCGGCGGAGATGCTCTTGCCGTACAGGTTACCCGGAACGCTGGCCTTGCCGGACTTCTTGGCGATGACGACGGTGATCGTGGCACCGGGCTTCTGCTTGCCGCTAGGGTTCCAGCTAATTACGGTGCCCTCGGTAACCGAGTCGTTTTCCTGGTAGCTCACGTCGACGCCAAAGCCAGCCATGTCGAGAGCGTTGCGTGCCTGGGCCTCGGTCATGTCGGTCAGATCGGGGACGGAGGTGGTGTCAGGACCGCTGGAGACCTTATACGAGATGGTCGTGCCCTTCTCGACTTCCTTGCCGGCATCAGTGCCCTGCTCAAAGACCTGGCCTTCGTCGGCCTCGTTGGCCTCCTCGGTTGCGTTGCCCTTCAGGCCCACGCTTGCCAGCGCGGCCTCGGCCTGGTCCTTGGTCAGGCCGACGAGCTGCGGAACCTCAACTTTCTCGGAGGGCTTGGGGCCCTTGGAGATCACCAGGTTCACCTTGGAGCCCTTGGGCTTCTTAGTGTTGCCGTTGGGGGTCTGCTCGGCAACCTTGCCCTCGTCGACATCGTCGTTATAGCTCTGGTCGACAGTTCCGACCTCAAGGCCGGCCTCCTTGATCAGCTCGATAGCGGTCTGCTGGTCCTTGTTAAGCACATCGGGCACCGTAACCTGCTCGCCCCCAAAGAGCCCGGTGGCGAAGGCCACCACAACGCCAACCACGGCGATTGCGGCGACTACGGCGGCGATAATCTTGTTCTTGTTGGACTTGGGCTGATCGACCTCGTAGGAACCGGTGGAACCCGAGACGGCGCTGCGGGGGTTGGTCTGTCCGCTTACGCCCGATACGGGGCGAACCATAGCGCGCGTGGAGTCAGACAGCTCACGGGTCTTGGTAGCGCCCAGCTCACCGGGGGCACCGATGATGCGCGTGGGCTCCGAGACGTTGACGGCACGGCCCGACAGGTAGCTGTTGAGCACCTGACGCAGCTCGTCGGCGGTCTGGAAGCGGTTTGCCGGGTCCTTCTCCATGCACTTGAGGATGATGCGCTCAAGGTCGGCGTCGACACCGGAGTTGATCTGGCTCGGCGGAATAGGCAACTCGTTGACCTGCTTGAGTGCGACCGAAATGGCGTCGTCACCGTCAAAGGGAACGCGGCCGGTGGCGCATTCATACATCACGACGCCCAGCGAGTAGATATCCGAGGTGGGGCCGAGGTCCTGACCACGGGTTTGCTCGGGGCTGACGTAGTGGGCGGTTCCCAGCACGTTGTTGTCTTGCGTGAGGTGGCTGTTCTTGGCGCGCGCGATGCCAAAGTCCATCACCTTGATGTTGCCGTCGGGCAGCACCATGATGTTCTGCGGCTTAATGTCGCGGTGGATGATCTCGTGCTTGTGGGCGACCGAAAGCGCGGAGCTGATCTGCGAGCCGATCTGGGCGACCTTCTTGGGGTCGAGGGCGCCGTGGCTCTTGATGCCGCTCTTAAGGTCGGTGCCGCGCAAGTACTCCATGACGATGTAATAGGTGTCGCCGTCCTTGCCCCAATCGTAGACGCCCACGATATAGGGGGAGGAGAGACCGGCTGCTGCCTGGGCCTCCTGCTTAAAGCGTGCGGCGAAGGTTGCGTCGCCAGCATACTGCGGCAGCATGATCTTGACGGCTACCGTGCGGTCGAGGACCTGGTCCTGTGCACGGTAGACGGTCGCCATGCCGCCTGTTCCCACCTTATCCTTGAGGAGGTATCTTCCCCCGAGGACCCTCTGTTCCATTCCTGCTCCTAACATAACTATTCGCTCAACGATGTGTGTAGTACCAAATGTGTGGCCGCTGGGGCCGTGTGGCGCGTTGCCGCTAGCTCATCGGCCGCGGCGCGCCCCAAGTATCCGCTTTGATCACGGGCATCACGCTCCCTGTGCGGCGAGCGCCGCGGTCAGGACGATGCCGGCAATCTTGGCCGCCTCGACGTCGTGTTTGTCGTAATCCTCCAGGGCCACCGAGATGGCAACCGTGGGTGAATCGTAAGGCGCAAAGCCAACAAACATAGAGTTGACGTTGGTGCCGCCGGTCTCGGCCGAACCGGTCTTGCCGGCAACCTTGACGCCCGGAATCTGGGCATCGGTGCCGGTACCGGACTGGACGACGGCGAGCATGGCCTGCTTGACCTGGTCGGCCGTGGCAGAGCTGACAGCCTGGCCCAGCGAGCGGGACTGCGTGGTCTTAACCACGGTTCCGTCCGGGGCGAGTATCTGGGACACAAAGAACGGGTTCATGACCACGCCGCTGTTGGCGATAGCGGCAGCGATCACGCAATTCTGCATGACGGTGGTCTGCGGGCCAGGTGTGTGGTCCATGCCGACGGGTTGGCCGGCGCCTGCCCAAGCGGTCTCCCACTCGGTCATAAGCGACGGGTCGGCCATGATGGAAGCCGCGGTGGTCAGATCCTGACCGAGCTTTTGACCGTAGCCAAAGGCGTTGGCAAACTGGACGAGCGAGTTGGCGCCGACCTCGTTGGCCACCTGGCCAAAGACGACGTTGGACGACACGGCGAAGGCCTGCTGCAGGCTGATGGTTCCGTAGCTCTCGTTGGCATCGTTGGTGACCGGCGCGTTGCCAATATCCATGGAGCCGGGCGCCTGGTACGTGCTGGTAAGGCTGGCGGTGCCGGTTTCGAGCGCCGCGGAGAGCGTGACGACTTTAAAGGTCGAGCCCGGGGTGTAGAGCGCGTCCATGGCGCGGTCGTACATGGAGCCGTCCTCGCCACCGCCCGACTGCATCAGGGCATCGATGTTGGTGTTGTCATAGGTGGGCGAGCTCGCGCACGCGAGGACCGCACCGGTACGCGGATCCATGACCACCACAGCGCCCTTAAAGCCCTTGAGCGCCTGCTCGGCAGCCGTCTGGATGCGCGAGTCGATGGTGAGCTTGGCGGTATTGCCCGGCTGGGTCTGCCCCGCGAGCGATGCGATGGCGTTGTTCCAGCTGGAGTAATCCTTGGAGCCGGTGAGCGTATCGTTCATGACGCTCTCGATGCCGGCGGTGCCGTATTGCTGGCTCACGTAGCCCACCACGTGCGCGGCCATGTTGCCGTTGGGGTAGGAGCGGGCGTAGGTGCCGTCCTCCTGCTGCAGCGACTCGGCTAGTGTCACGCCGTCGAACGTGATGATGGAGCCACGCTGGATGTACTTGGAGCGGGCGATGGTGTGGTTGTTGGTCGGCATGTCCTGATAGTCCTTCGCCTTGATGACCTGGACATAGGTGAGGTTGCCGATAAGGATGGCGAACAGCGCCGTGAAAGCAAACACGGCACGAGTCAGACGGTTGGCAAGTGCAACGCGGCCGAGCACGCCGGACTCTGGCGTGTCGAGCAGGCGACGACGCATGCGAGAACCCGCAGAGTGGTTGCCGTGGCTGTAGGAAGGTGCGTTGGCAAAACGCGTACCGGTCGGGGCAGCGGCGGATGCGACCTGATCATCGGTGATGGCGGCCATGGTGCCGGTGCCGGTGAGCTCGGCTTCGCGTCCGGTTGCCTCGTCGCCGGCGCGCAGCAGCAGCGCGACGATGATAAAGCTCGCCAGCAGCGAGGAGCCGCCCTGGCTCATAAAGGGCAGGGTGACGCCGGTCAGCGGGATCAGGCGGGTTACGCCGCCAACGATTAAGAATGCCTGGAAGCTGATGGCCGCCGTAAGGCCGGTCGCGCTAAAGGCGGCAAGGTCGGACTTGGCGCGGGCGGCCGTGGTGAGGCCACGCACGGCAAAAAGCATAAACAGGATGAGCACGGCGCCGCCGCCCAAAAGGCCCATTTCCTCGCCGATGGCCGAGAAGATAAAGTCGGACTCGACGACGGGGATGTTGTTTGCCATGCCGTTGCCAATGCCGACGCCAACCAGGCCGCCGTCGGCGAGCGAGAAGAGCGACTGGACAATCTGGTAGCCCTGGCCCTGGGCGTCCTTAAACGGATCGACCCAGACCTGAAAGCGCACCTGCACGTGAGACAGGAACTTGTAGGCGCCCACGGCTCCAACGGCCAGCAGCGCAAGGCCGATGATGACGTACGAAAAGCGTCCCGTGGCAACATAGAGCATCAGCAAAAAGATGGTGTAGAACAGGACGGCCGAGCCCAGGTCGCGTTCGAAGACGACGATGAGCAGGCACACGCCCCACACGGCAAACAGCGGCAGCAGCAGGCGGAAGCGCGGAATCTTGAGGCCCAAGATCTTGCGGTTGGAGATGGAGAGCAGCTCGCGGTTCTCGGCCAGATAGCCTGCCAGGAACAAGACGATGAAGACCTTGGCGAACTCGCCGGGCTGGATGGTGAAGCCCGCGATGCGAATCCACAGCTTGGAGCCCGAGATCGTGGTGCCGATAAAGATCGGCAGCATCAGCAGGATGATGCCGATAATGCCAAAGGTGTACTTGTAGCGCATGACCACGTCGAGGTTCTTGACCAGTGCGAGCGTTCCCACCATGAGCGCCACCGAGACAAACAAGATGATGAGCTGCGAGATGGCGAGGTCGGGGGCCAGGCGCGTCACGAATGTGATGCCGATGCCCGAGAGCACAAAGACGATGGGCAGGATGGCGGGGTCGGCGCCGGGCGCCAGGATGCGCACGGCGATATGCGCCGCGGCGAAGGCGGCGAACAGGCCGATCGGCACGGCGAGCGTCTCAAAGGAAATCGTGGCACCCGCGGTGAGCACGTACATCGCATAGAGCAGGATGACGGGGAACGCCGAGGCGATGAGCAAGAGCAGTTCGGTGTTGCGGCGACTCATAAGCGGCACTCCCTTTCTAATTCTTATCAGAGGCTTCGGCCTCGGCTGACTGTTCGGCGGTTTTCTCGGAATCTGACTCGGAGGTGGATTCCTGATCGGTGTTGTTGCGAATCGTTTGCGCGTCAATCACCTGACGGGTCTGCTCCTCGTCAATCTGATGGCGGTACTTGGAAATGGTGTCCTGCGCATCGTCGACACTCGTTTGCGGAATGCCTGCCTTCAGGCGGTTTTGCGTGTCTTCGGGCAGGTCGGACAGCTTGATGCTGGTTTCGCTCTCGAGCCAGTGGAGCTCGACCCCGAGCGTCTTGCCGGGCAGGCCGCGCCAGACGGCGACATTGCCGTGGTAGGTTCCCAAGTAATAGGAGCCGGTGACGCCCGTGTATGCCCAGATGCCTGCTACCAGCACAAAGACAAGGGCCAAGACGGTGGCGATGGTGACATTGCGGCGTCGGACGCGTTTTGCCTCGCGCATGACGCCGTCGTCGACCAGGTCGACGACCACCACGGTCACATTGTCGTGGCCGCCGGCGGCGAGCGCCGCGTCCACCAAGTTGTCGACACAGATCTGTGCGCTCGAGGACTGCGTAGCGATGTTCTCGATATCGCTATCGGGAATCATGCTCGAAAGACCATCGGAGCACAGAATCAGGCGGTCGCCTTCCTCGATGTGCAGGGTAAAGTGGTCGGCATACATGGCGGGATCCGAGCCCAGCGCGCGGGTGATGACCGAGCGGTTGGGGTGGACGCGGGCCTCGTCGGCCGTAATCTCGCCGGCATCCACGAGCTCCTCCACGTAGGAGTGGTCGCGGGTCACGCGGATGAGCGTGCCCTCGTGGAGCAGGTAGGCGCGCGAGTCGCCCACATGGGCGATGGCGAGCGTGTCGTTTTCGATGTAGGCGCAGGTGGCCGTGCATCCCATGCCGGGTTTGCCCAGGCCGTTGAGGGCGGCTTCGATCACGGCGGCGTTGGCGGCCTCGACGGCTGCGGCCAGGCGCGCGGCGTCGGCGGACTGCGGTGCCGTCTTGGCGATGGTCTCGACGGCGATGGAGGATGCCACCTCGCCGGCGGCGTGTCCTCCCATGCCGTCGCACACGCAAAAGAGCGGCGACTGCACCAGATAGGAGTCCTCATTGTGCGGGCGTACGCATCCGACGTCGGAGCGGGCGCCCCACATAAGTTGCGTGGTGGTGCCGGCGTCGTAGGTCGAGTCGGTCTCGATGCGCTCGTCGGTCAGCGGCTCAAAGCTCATGGTCGAGCCGGGATCTTTGAGCTTTGCCTCCACGGCGGCGACATCGATCTCGGCGGTGTCGCCGGGGGAGACGGTGTCGGCATCGTTGCCCGACTCGGCATCGGAGACGTCCGGAAGGTTGAGATCTTCGGTTACGCGGTCGGCGGGGTCGCCGTCCTGCTGCGGCTCGACAGCCGTCGGCTCGGGCGTCGCAAAGTGCGACGGCGCGGGCGTGCTCTGGGGTTGAGCAGAGGGCTCGGGAGCTGCGGCGGGCGCGGCAACGGGCTGCTCGACTTCGGCAGGCGTTGCAGATGCGGGTGCCGCCTCGCTTGCCGGGGCGACGGGGAATACCGGCGCGGCAGGCTCGGGGGCTGCAAACACGGCAGCGCTCTCGTTAATCGCCTCGGCGACGGGCTCGGCGAAGTGAGCCGGTGCGGGCGTTGGCTCCGGTTCCGCGGGCTGCTCGGCAGCGTGCGCGCCGATGGGGGCGTCGAGCTGCTCGGTGCCGGCGTCCTCGTCATCGACGAGTGCCGGATATTCTTGAGTTACATGCGAAAGAGGCAGGGAGAACACCGTGTCCTCGGGCTCCACGGTCGCAGGGCGCGCCGGAGCGGCATGAGCCGGCGCAGCTGCGGGGACAGTTGGCGTCTCGGGCATGGTTGCGGACTTGTTCTCCTCGTCGATCATCGACGGTTCACCTTCATGACCACGTCGCCAATCTGGACCTCGTCACCCTCGCGCAGCGTTGCGGGCTCCACCAGCTGACGGCCGTTAACGAGCGTGCCGTTCAAAGAGTTGAGGTCTTCGATGATGAGTGCCGGGCCCTGCAGCGAAAAGCGTGCGTGCGAGGCCGAGACAAACGGTTCGTTGATGCAGATGTCCGAGGACGGCGAGCGGCCAACGATGACGGGGCCGAGCATGTCTACATGGATGCCACGGATGCCGCGCGGACCCTTGTCCACATCGATCGTCCAGATAGCGGAGTCGCGGCGCTGGCCGCGTACGAGTCCCACGCCGGTTTTCATGACGGCGAACAGGAAGATGTAGAGCAGGGCGACCAGGACGATGCGGCCTGCAAAAAGGACGATATCGATGTTCATAAGCGACTATCCCCTAAATTCAAAGGTGCTCAGGCCAAACGTCAGCAGATCGCCGTTGCGCAGCGGGCAGCGCGTGATGCGGCGGTTGTTGACGAGCGTGCCGTTGGTGGAATTGAGGTCCTCGATCGACCAGTCCGAACCGGTAAAGGTGAGCTGGGCGTGGCGGCGCGACACGTTGGGGTCGCGCAGGGCGATGTCCGAAACCGAACGCTCGCGACCGATGGTCACCTGCGCGGAAGTGATGCTGTGGCTCTCGCCGCTCACGACATCGACGAGCTGGGCGAGCGGGCGCTGCGGGGCGCGGGTGCTCGCCATGTTGGAGGCAATACCGGCCGCGGCGCCAAGGCCCACGGCGGCACCGGTCGCGGCGCCAAGGCCCACGGCGGCACCGGTCGCGGCGGCTCCGCCCATACCGGCGAGGGCGTCACGAGAGACGGTCTGCGGCACGGGGATGGGCGCGGCGGCGGGGTCGGGGGCGTTGGGCGCAAAGGGATCGGCCACGGCGAGCGGGTCGGGAGCGGCGGCACGGGGCGTCGGCTGCTGGGGCATGGCGGCGGGGTGCTGTTGCTGCGGAGCTGCGAATTGCTGCTTGCCGGCGCGGGGAGCGCTGGCGGCGCGGCTTGCGGCAGAGTTGTTCTGGCCCAGGCCATTCTGGTAGGCACGCTCTTCCTCGTACAGACGACCGAGCGTGGGGGCGTCGACGTTCTCGGCAAAGACCGAGAACTTACCGGCACGCAGCTGCGGGTCGATCATAAAGCGAACGAGGGGCTCGCCGACAAACACATAGCGGCGCTTTTCGGCCTGTGCCTTCACAAACTCGCGGACTTCGCGTGAAAGCTCGGGGTAGAACGGGGCGAGCATGGGATCGTCGTCGGCGGCGATCAGGATGGTATAGAGTGCCGGCGCGGTGTTGACGCCGTTGATCACCAGAGTCTGATCCTCCATGTCGCGAGCGGCCTGCTTGGCAAGCTTCTTAAAGGAGAACGGGGCACGGGTGGCACCGAAGATGCCGGCCACGTGGTCCTCGAAGATGTTCAGGAAGTTCACGAAAGATCACTCTCCGTATAGGTTCTTTGGTATCCGAGCAAATATAGGCATATCCCAACGATTATAGAGGATAGGGTTCCCGCAACCGCCGCCTTGACGACGACCGCGGCCGCAAGGCTGGCAATTTCCATATGGTGTGCAAGACAGAGCGACGCCGCGGTGCCTATTCCGCAGCCGGCGATGGCAGCGATTGCAGCCAGGTTCGAGCCCTGCTCGGCACGCCTGGCATGGGCGTTGAGCAGCAGAGATGTCAGTGCAGCTGTCGCCGCGACAAGCACAACGGCAGCCCAGAAGAGCATGTCTCCCAGCGCCGCGGCAACATTGCCGAGCCCCAGCACGCCTCCGGCGGAAAGCGCAACCGTAGCCAGGCGGCCAAAAAGTGCGCCCATCCCCGTGGCGGCCGCGGCGCTTGCCGGGTCGAGCCAAAAGGCAGCGATGCCGGCGGCGACCCCGGCGGCAAGGAGGGCGTCGCCCGTTAGACAGCCAAGTGCCACCGCGCAGGTGAGCGCGGCGCTCGCGGCGGCCTCGGTGCGGCCCCAGGCGATCCACCAACCGGACATGGTGGCGGCAAAGAGCACCGCGACGGGTAGCATCGACAGGATGCCCTGCGTCTGCATGGTGGCGTTGGCCATAAGTACCAAAAAGCCCACGGCCGAGATGGCCGAGCCAATTTGCGGGGCCAGGCCGGCGGCCGCCCCAATTGCGATGGCCGCGGCAATAAGTCCGGGAAGCGCCGCGACGCCAGCCGTCTGCATGATCAAAAAGCTAAAGGCACCGCACGTTAGCGCCGAGATGGCGCGCATGGTGTAATCGCGCGCGTGGCTCCAGCGCGTGCCGGCCCAGCCGAGTGCGGGGTCGACCTCGATGGTGTCGTCCTCATAGGGTAACGATTCGATATCGTCTGCCGCGCGCTCGTCATCCGACAGCTCGCCCACCATCTGCTCCAGGCTGCGACGGCCCTCGCGCACGCTGCCCAAGCCGGCGAGCAGCTGGTCGCAAAATGCCTCGATGCTGTTGGGGCGGTCTTGCGGCATGGGGGAGAGGGCGCTCATGAGCGCAGCCTCGGCTCCCGGGGGAAAGTGCGGGATGAGCTCGCTGGGGTAGGTGGCACCGCCGATGATACGGCCGAGCGAGTCGCCGGGCGTGGCGGCCATAAAGGGGGCGCTGCCGCACAGGCCCTCGTAGATCACGCAGGCGAGGGCAAAGACATCGGCGCGCTCGTCGACTGTGCCGGTCTCGATATCGAGCTGCTCGGGTGGCATGTAGCCGATGGTGCCGCCGCGCGAGCCGCCAAAGCCGCCGGCAGACGACAGTCGCGCCATGCCAAAGTCGGTGAGCTTTACGTTGCCCGAGTGGTCGATGAGCACGTTGGCGGGCTTAATATCCAGGTGGAGCACGCCGTTGCTATGGGCGAAGGTGAGCGCCTGGCCCAGCGCGTCGGCAATTGCCGCGGCCTCGTCAAAGGTGAGCGAATGGCCGTCCACGCGATGCAAAAAGTCGGCGAGCGACATGCCGTCGACATATTCCATGACGAGGTAGGCATAGGCGGTATCGTGCGTAAAGTCGATAACCTGCACGATATTGGGATGTTGAAGCATGGCGGCGGTGTGTGCCTCGCGCAGGACATCCATGATGTCGCTGGCGGGCATGCCGGCGCCGTTGATAAGGGGGATGCGCTTAATGGCGACGCGGCGGCGCAGGTGCGTGTCGCGGCAGATCTCGATGGAGCCAAAACCGCCGGTCGCAAGTGTCTCGAGCGGCTGGTACCGCTTGAGCAGCTCGCGAGAGCTGGTGCCCTCCAAAGGAACGTCCGGCGAGAACCGGGCGGTATGTTGCGGGAAAAGCGGCATGGCCAACCCTCGTGCGTTTAAAGTTCGTTTGCGAGCGGCGGGCGCGGGGCCGAGCCATTCGCGGTGGCATAGATGCTGCTAGTGTAGCACGCTCGGGCGGATGGCGAGGATAACGGGATGCGAGGCTGCCTGTCTGTCTTGGCCTTAGCGCTTCTTCTTGTTCTTCTTCTGCTTGCGCTGCTTGCCCTTGGTCTCCTGGGGCTTGTCGCCCTGCTTGGCCTCGGCGGCGGCCTTTTCAGCCTTCATCTTCTTGCGTTTGGTCTCGATGCGGAGTTTTTTGTTGATGCGCGCCTTAAGGAAGGTGCCAAACTGCTCGGCATCGCCGCGGACAAAGGTGTCCTTAGGGATCGTCACGCCCTGGTCGGCGAACATGGCCACAAAGATGCGCTCGCCGTCGAGCACGTGGTCGAGCTTCTCAAACGGGAAAAACTGCGACTTGCCGCTCTTGCCCCAAACCATCAGGCCGTCCTCGTTGGCGGCGACGCGGCGATAGCGGCCACCCATGGACTCGTCGGCCTCGACGGAATCGATAAAGTCGCGGGCGAGGGTGTGGTGCAGGTTTTTGCTCCACCAGGCCAAAAAGGCGCCGAACACGATCAACACGACGCCAAACTTGATCCAGTTGCCGCCGGCCACCAGCATGCCGATGCCGATGAGCGCGGCAATTGCCGCGGCGACATACAGCGAGCCGCGACGCCTGGGCGAGGCGACCAGGCGGGCGAAGTCGGTGACCAGGTCGTTTTCGTACTGGTACTCGTTGAGGTACAGGATGCCGTCATCGGCTGCGGCCTGCTCCTCGAGCGCGACCTCGACCTGGTCGGCTGCTTCGGAGGGAACGAGGTTGCTCTCTGCGTCTGCCATGCTCTTTGGACTCCTATCGCGGCGGGCTCGCCGTACGGGTTATTATGAATGCAGTATGCCGTGCGACCGCATGGCCGTCGCGGCAACAAGACTCAGTATACCCGGGGGAGCACCCATGGAATCGTTGTACCGAAAGTATCGCCCGCTCACCTTCGACTCCGTGGTGGGCCAGCAGCATATCGTCTCGACGCTCGAGCACGCCATCACCGAGGGACGCCTGTCCCACGCGTACCTGTTCTGTGGACCGCGCGGCACGGGCAAGACCACCATGGCGCGCATTCTGGCCAAGGCGCTGCTGTGCCGTAATGCCGAGGCAGCGCGCGCCGAGGGTGCAAGCGGCTGCATGCCCGACGGTACTTGCGAGGAGTGCGAGCTCATTGCCGAGGGCAACCACCCGGATGTCTACGAGCTCGATGCCGCAAGCCGCACGGGCGTGGACAATGTGCGCGAGGAGATCATCAACTCCGTCAACTTTGCCCCGGTGCGCGGCAAGTACAAGATCTATATCATCGACGAGGTCCACATGCTCACGACGGCGGCGTTCAACGCGCTGCTCAAGACGCTTGAAGAGCCGCCGGCACACGTGATCTTTGTGCTGTGCACCACCGACCCGCAAAAGATTCTGGAGACCATCCTCTCACGCTGCCAGCGTTTCGATTTCCATCGCATCGGCAACGAGGATATCGAGCATCGCCTGGCATACGTGTGCGAGCAGGAGGGCTTCGATTACGACGACGAGGCGCTGGCTATCGTGGCGCGCCATGCCAAGGGCGGCATGCGCGACGCGCTGTCCACGCTGGAGCAGCTGAGCGTCTTTGGCAACGGTTCTGTGCATGCGGACGACGCCCGCTCGCTTTTGGGCGAGGTTTCGGACCAGATCCTGGGCGAGTTTTCCCGCGCCATTGCCGATCGCGATGTTGCCGAGCTCTATGGACTGATTCGTGTGCAGGTCGAGGAGGGCAATGACCTGCTTGAGCTGACGCGCGACCTGGTGGCGCATGTGCGTGACGTGTACGTTGCCTGCGTTGCCGGTGCCCGTGCCGAGCTGTTTGAGGGCGGCTCGGAGCAGGCCGAGGCGCTTGCTGCCGAGGCCGCTGCCTTTGGCGAGCATCCTGCCGACCGCCTGGCCCGCGTGCTGACGGTGCTCGACGATGCCGCACTGGAGATGAGGGGCGCGAGCGACGTGCGCCTGGTGCTCGAGATTGCCTGCACGCGTCTGGCGCGTCCCGAGGCTGATTTAACGATTGAGGCATTGGCCGAGCGCGTGGCACGTCTGGAGGCCATGGTTGCCAACGCCGCCGTGCCGGCGAGCGTGGCTGCTGCTCAGGCCGCCGCGCCTGCAGCATCCGTACCCGCTGCTGCCCAACAGCCGACGCTCATTTCGGGCGCCCGCGCTGCCGCCCCGGCGGCATCCGCTGCCCCCGCTGTTACGTCCGCGCGCCAGGGCGGTATGCCTTGGGACCGTGGTGCTGCCGCTCCGACGGCTCAGCCTGCGCCCCGTTCTGCGTCCATGTCAGCTTCCAAGCCTGCAGCGCCTGCACCTCAGCCTGCGCCGGCTCCGACGCCTCAGCCCGTTGCGGCCCCCGCGCCTGCCACCGCTCCGGCACCTAAGCCCCAGTCCAACAACGCCGCCCAGGTTGCCGCCGCCGGTGCCGCCGAGACGCCCGCGGTCGAGGATGCCGGAGAGCTGCAGCGCAAATGGGCCGAGGTTGTCGAGCGTGTCAAGGCGCGTCAGGCTTCCTACGCAGGGCTTTTGCTCAACGCCCGCGCCACGGCCGACGACGGCTCCAAGCTCACGGTCTCGTTCCCCGCGGGTTCGACTTTTGCCATTAAGATGCTCGGTCGCGCTGATACGCAGTCGGTGGTCCTACCGACGGTCTGCGCGGTCTTCGGTCGTCGTACCGTCGACTATGTCCTGGATGGGGGTGGCACGCCGGCTCCTCAACATGAGGAGCATTCTCCATCTGCACGGGCTGCGGCATCTGCGGACCCGCAACCCGTGTCCTTGGCGGCCCCTGTATCCTCGAGCGCCAGCGCGCCGCAGCAGCAAGCGGCACCGGTAACGGCATCGACCCCGTTGGCGCCTAAGCCCGCGGCGCCCAAACCGGCTGCTCCGACACCCGCGCCCAAGCCCGTCTCGCCCGCGCCCAAGTCGTCTGACCTGGGCAAAGCCCCCTGGCTACGCTCCGACAACCCCGCCGGTGCTCCTGCCACGGGTAAGCTCCCGACCGAGCCCGCACCCCGTGCGCCCGAGCGCTCGGCTGCCCCCAAGGCTCAGCCTGTCGCGCAGTCCGCGCCGTGGGAATCCGAGCAGGTGCCCTACGACGACGCCATGGTCGGCGGCTTTGCTGCCGATGCTGGCGGGGACGATCTTCCTCCGTTCGACGTGCCGGGTGCGACGCCCGCGCCCAAGTCCGCTGTAGCTGCCCCCAAAGAGGAGGACGCTTCTGCAGCTCCCTGGGAGTCCAACCCCGGCGCCGGCAGCCCCTTCGGCCACCAGGGCGCAGCCCCGAGCATCCCGCAGACCGAGGACGAGGCCAAAGACCTCATCCGCAGCGTCTTTGGCCAGGCCACCATCTTCAAGCCGGTGGAGTAGCTGCGCAGGCGGGTATACTGCTCAAGAAGAGGACCCCTTGTCCGGGCGCATCTGTATTTCGGACATGTGTAGTGTGGTGCCGCGTATGTCGCATTTGAGCAGACAGGTGCGTGACGGTCGGCCTAGGATGCTGAGGTCGATACGATACGTCGCATGGCTGTCCGTGTACTCGACTTGCTCGGCGTTAATGGTTGCTCCGATTGCCAAATAAACGCCTAGCTCGGCATCGACAATCTTGAAGTCCTTTATCTTGACCTTGAACTCTTGATAGAGGGACGGGCTGTTGTAGTAGACGGTTCGGGTTCCGTCGGTGCACTCATCGGTCGTCTCCCATTTGACGACGGGCTGGTCCGAGCTGGCTATCAGCAGTTCTGCTCCAAAAGCTATGGCATGGGTGATGACAACCAGCAATGCCCAGCCGACAAAGAGATAGAGAACCACATATGCAACGGGGTGTTTTGAGCGGATGTTTTGGAGCGCGTTGGGGGCATTCATGGGGCACCTCCAAATTACTATCTATGGCAATCAAATTATACCCTGCCGCCATGTGCGCCGCCTCGAGCAGCGGTTCGGCATTTAGCTATTTAGTGGCGCACATGAAATGCCGGATTCGGCTCTACTAGATTGAGTGTGCGATATTATGCAACCTTGCATAATTCGACCTTGCATAATCTTTGAGTGCGGTTTGTATTGGAGGACATGTATATCGACTGAGGTAACACGTCCGCCCCGCTCTCTCGCCGCGCGCCGTGGTACGATTTTTGAGTTTGAAAGTCCCGCCGTGCTCCGGCTGCCCTTGCAGCTCGGCGTGCGGCCGCACGTAAAGGAGCCATCATGGCCGGTATGAACATGCAGCAGATGATGAAGCAGGCTCGCAAGATGCAGGAGCAGCTTGCCGCCGCGCAGGAGAACCTCAAGTCCCAGACCGTCGACGCCTCTGCCGGCGGCGGCATGGTCAAGGTGACCGTTAACGGCGAGATGGAGCTCGTCAACCTCACCATCGATCCCGATGCGCTCGATCCCGAGGACGTCGATATGCTGCAGGATATGATCATGGCTGCCGTCAACGAGGCCGTCCGCGGCGTCAACGAGCTCGCCAACAAGCAGATGGGCGCCATCACCGGCGGCCTCAACATCCCGGGCATGCCGTTCTAAGACACGCATATATATGAGTGCCAACCACAGTCTGCAAAAACTGCTCGATGAGCTGGGCCGTCTGCCGGGCATTGGTCCCAAGTCGGCCCAGCGCATCGCCTATTACCTGTTGGAGGCCGACGCCGAGGAGGCGCGCCGCCTGGCCGAGGCCATCCTGGAGGTCAAGCAGGAGGTCCACTTTTGCAGCCGCTGCTTTAACTACGCCACGGCCGACGAGTGCTCCATCTGCCAGGACCCGATGCGCGATACCACTCGCATTTGCGTTGTGGGCGAGCCGCGCGACGTCCAGGCGATCGAGCGCACGGGCAGCTACCACGGCCTCTACCACGTATTGGGCGGTGTGATCAGCCCCATGGACAAGATTGGTCCCGAGCAGTTGCACATCCGCGAGCTGCTGGCACGCTTGGGCCACGAGGACATCCACGAGGTCATCATCGCCACCAACCCCAATATTGAGGGCGAGACCACGGCGAGCTACCTGGCCCGCACTATCAAGCCGCTGGGCGTCGAGGTATCGCGTCTGGCAAGCGGCCTTCCCGTGGGCGGCGACCTGGAGTATGCCGACGAGCTTACGCTTGGGCGCGCCATCGAGGCCCGTCGCGCGATTTAGGTGGCGAGCCTGCTCCTGCCGTATGTTTTCCTCGCGACGCACGGGGTAGTCATAATTTCCCCGTGCGACTGTGAGTTTGTTGTGCAACAAAGATGCTTCGTATCCGCTTATCGCATGGATGCTTCCGCTCGCATCCTTAATTTGCCCATTCGTTGCGCAACCTTTTGGGTTCGCTGATACACTCAAATATGGATTTGAATGAATGCGCCGCTCCCAAGCGGCGTGTTTTTGTTGGAGGAGAACGCATGCGGCCCGGTGGCACTCAGACAAAGCGCGGCGCCGCGGTGCGCATGCGGCGCCGACTGGGCTTGGCGCCGCGGGCGTACGCACTGCTGTCTTGCTCGCTGGTGCTGGTCATAGCTGGCGTTTCTGCCTATGGCATGACCGTGCCGTCCATGATGCAGGCGCATGCCGCACGCGAACCGTGCGTGGGGCATGAGGTCAAAAGTGATCTGGGTACCACGACTGGATATGCTTGGGCAAGTGTGGTCGCGCATATTGTGTTTGGCACCGACGATGCGGACGGCGCCGAGGCCCCGGACAACGAAGTCACGCTTGCCAATGGCAAAACCATCGTGCTCACCAACACCAAGATCATCGATCGGTTGTCCAACAATAGCGTGGCGGCAACGGTGAATAAGGTCGAGCAGCAGAAGGAGCAGGACGCCCAGCAGTCCGGAAAGCCCGGTAGCTCGGATACTTCTGGCTCCGGCTCGAATTCGTCGAGTTCGAGCGGCGGCTCTGGGTCGGGCTCCTCTACCGGAGGGTCTGGAAATGGCGGCTCGACGGGCGGCAACACTGACAACGATGCAAACTCCGGTGGCCTTTCCGCTGCTGAGGAAGAGAGCATTCACAGTTGGCTTGTGACCAAGTACAACATGCTCGACGGCTACGTTTCTCGTGCCAATGACGTGGTCTCGACCTATAACTCTACGGGAGATCCCAGGCCGTGCGACAGCCTGGTCGGGGAGATGTTTGTCATTCGAGCCGAGTTCGGTCGTCAGACATTCTCGCCCCGGTCAAAGTGGTATCAGCAGTATGCCAATCTGTGGGGCTGTTACACCAACCTATGTCAATGGGTCGGCCATTACGGCGATGATGACGTCGCGCTCGGTAACTTCAACAATAACGTGGCGGCGCTTGCCCTATGATGACCGATCTTGCATCCACCACACCACAATCGCTCGGTCGCGATCCCATGGTCGGCCTGCGCCTGGCGCGTGTCGACGGGTTTGAGCCGGCCATTGCGCTCGGTCAGGACGAACTGCCTGCCTATCTGCGTCGTTTTACGATGCTGTTTGCCGACGATGCCACCATGCGCCGTGGCGGTATCGGCCGCGTGACGCGTGCCGTCAACGCCCAAGGCGAGGCCGTGGCACTCAAGCAGCTCATCTTGCCGACGCGCGATGAGTTTGACGACGATGCCGCTCACGAGGCGCTGGTCGCCAAGTTCAAGGCGGCGTTTCGCGAGGAATACGAATGCCATCGCGCCCTTTCGGGCCTTAAGGGCTTTCCCCGCCTCTATGGCTGGGGCGAGGTCGACGGTGTGCCTGCAATTGTCATGGAATGGGTCGAGGGCGAGACGCTTGCCCGCTTGCGTTCGCGACTCGCCGTGGACGATGCCGGACGCCTGTCGCCGCTTGTGGCGGCGCGTCTGGGTCGCGACCTGTTCGATCTGCTCTGCCGTATGAGCCTGGTGGGTGAGGGCTTTGTCCATCGCGATATCTCGCCCGCTAATATTATGGTGCGCACGGCGCGTCTACCGCTTGACCGGCAGCTTGCCGAGGGCACCTTTGACCTGTGCCTGATCGACTTTGGCTCGTCGCTGGCGCTTGAGCCTGCGTCGGCCGTGGCCGGTACCGGCGGCAAGGCATCCTTTACCGAGCGCTATGCCACGCTGCGTCGCGCGACGGTTGCCTATGCCCCGCCCGAGATGCTCACCGACGATATTCCCGATCTGCGCGCTTTGCGTATGTCGCCGGCGATCGACGTCTATGCCGCGGCAAGCACGGTTTACGAGCTCATTGCCGGCGTCGCGCCATACGAAGCCGCGCCGAGCACTTCGGGCACCTCGGGTTCGCGCAAAAAGACGCGCGACATCGCGAGCCCCTACCGTCTCAAGATGGACACGCGGCCCGACTATCCCATTGGTGCCCATGCGCCCGGTTGTGATTTGACTCAGCTGCTTCGTCGTGAGCCCGATGTGGCGCTCGCCGCGGCCGAGCAGGCCCAGCAGCTAGGGCTTGAGCCGGATTCCGAAGAGCTACGCGATGCGCTGGCGTTTGTCGATGCCCAGCTGTTCGACGTGGTGATGGCCTGTCTGTCCAGCCATCAAAAAGATCGTCCCGAGCCGGCGGCGGTCGAGGCGGCGCTCTCAGCGTTTTGTGACCACTATGCGCAAAATGTCGGCCGTTCGCTCCGCGGCGAGCCGCTCACGCCGTGCCCCATGGATGCGTCTGGCCGCGCGGTTCGTCGCGCGCTGATGGTCGGCGCGACGGTCGTCTGTGGCGTGGTTTGGGCTGTGATCGTGGTTTCGGCCGCGCTGCTGGCGTCGGGCGCTCGCGTGACGGCGACTTTGGGATCGCTCGTGTGGTCTGGGTCGCTACCGGGTATTATTGCCGCACTGGCGTTGGCGCTGCCAGGCATAGCCGGCGTTGCCGCGGGGGCGCTTGCGCGCGATCGGCGCTCGGGCTTCCTGCAGGGTGTGCTTGCGCTTTCTGCCTGCGAGGTTCCGGTGCTGGTTGTGGCTGCATGTAGCGTATTTTCCCAACGCGCCGTGATGGGCGGCCTTGTTGCCGCTCTGGTTGCAACCTATACGCTTACGTGGTTTTTGCTTGCGATGGGCTTTGCCTTTGAACTTCCCGTTTCGGCACCGCGACGCACAAAAGCCCAGATGGCGACTCCGCTTGCCGGTGGAGCCGCAGCTGCCCGTACTTTTGGCGGACCTGTTGAAGTATCGTCCGATTCTATTTCTACGACCAAGGAGGCCTAGGTCATGGCATCTCAAGTTGAGCTCACCCCATGCGGGGCCATGTTTGACATCTTTAAGCGCGCGGCGCATCTGAGCCATATCGAGCTGTGCGGCTTGGTGCTTTCGTCCCGTCCGCTCGCCGACGGCCGCAGCCCGCAGAGTCGAGCCGCCGATCGCTCTTGGGTTTCCCGCTTTATCGTTCGCGCGCCGGTCGGCACGCTTCAGCAGCGCTACTTTGCCGAATACGGTACCTCGGCTGCGCGTATTATGTCGCAACTGGCCCTGCGCCAGCGAAATCCCATGGACTCCACGGCTGTGATCAATATGGTGTGCGGTCCTGCAGGTGAACCGATGGTACGCGCGCTCGAAGAGTGCCACCAGGACACGAATCTCTATCGCAACGCGCTCGATCGCCTGTCCCAGGCGGCGGAACTCATGCCCGCCGAGCGCGCCGAGGCCGTGCTGGTGCTGTTTGTCGCTGTCGGTTGTTCGGCGGATGTGCGGTCCTCGGTGAACTATGCCATCGACTACGCGCACGCGACCTGTGGCGGAGGAACATCCACGCCGCGTTCGCTTGGCATGTCGATGACCGCGGGCGAACGCGAACCCGCCCCGGCGCACCCCTTGGGCTTGCTGCGCGTGCAAAACAGTTTTGTCGTGAGCGCCCCGCGCTGGATTCAGCCGAGCGAGCAGGGTGTTGAGATTGGCGCACTGGCCACTGGTGAGGGCGATATTACCGACGTCGGCGACGATGTCTCGGCCCGCCATGCCCATATCTGGTGCGATGCTCAAAATATCTGGCACGTCGAGGACTTGTCGTCCACCAACGGAACCGTGGTGGTAAACGGGGCCACGCGCGTCTGCATTCAGGTCGAGCCCGGCCGTTCCGCCCAACTCAATCCCGGCGACGAGCTCAAGCTCGGCGAATCCACTACCTACGCCATTCTCTTCGGTGCCCTCTAGCCAGTCCTGCCAAATGGTCCCTCCGTCCCCAAGGGATCATTTTGCTCCCGGCAGTCACCCGAGGTAAACCTTTACCGCCCGCCTATATTTGCCGAAATTACACTTGACGGCGGGGTACAATAAACCCGCATGCGGATTTCCGTTGCGGGCGCTTCCCATCGCCGGGGCGTGCCCGGGAGCATCCGGCATGCGGCCTTTGCGGCGCTCGGTCATGTGCAAGACGGGCGGTCGGGTCTGTGGGGCGCATCAGCTGGCCCTCGCCTCGGCATGCCTTCTCTCCACGCCATGTACCTGCTGCTGAGCCTGCCTGCCAGATGATTGGAAGCAACAGCGAAAATCCCATCACGCCAACATCCCGGCGATCGCCGGGGCCTGTATACCTATATGAGAGGAGAGGGGTATATGGCGCGTAAGTTTAAGTCTATGGACGGCAACGAGGCGGCCGCATATGTTTCGTATGCGTACACCGAGGTAGCGGGAATCTATCCCATTACGCCGTCCAGCCCGATGGCCGACCATGTCGACCAGTGGGCGGCCCAGGGTCGCAAGAACATCTTCGGCACCCCGGTCAAGGTCGTCGAGATGGAGTCCGAGGCAGGTGCAGCCGGTACCGTTCACGGTTCGCTGGGCGCCGGTGCTCTGACCACCACCTACACGGCTTCTCAGGGTCTGCTCCTGATGATCCCGAACATGTACAAGATCGCAGGCGAGCAGCTCCCGGGCGTTTTCCACGTCTCCGCGCGTTGCGTCGCTTCCCACGCCCTGAACATTTTTGGCGATCACTCCGACGTCATGGCCTGTCGTCAGACCGGCTTCGCCATGCTCGCCGAGGGCAACGTCCAGGAGGTCATGGACCTCTCGCCGGTGGCTCACCTTGCCGCCATCGAGGGTAAGACCCCGTTCCTTAACTTCTTCGACGGCTTCCGCACCAGCCACGAGATCCAGAAGGTCGCCATGTGGGACTACAAGGATCTGGCCGAGATGTGCGACATGGACGCCGTCCAGGCTTTCCGCGACCACGCGCTCAACCCTGAGCACCCGCACACCCGCGGCAGCCACGAGAACGGCGATATCTTCTTCCAGAACCGTGAGGCCTGCAACAAGGTCTACGACGAGCTTCCCGCCGTCGTCGAGGGCTACATGAAGAAGATCAACGAGAAGCTCGGCACCGATTACGGCCTGTTCAACTACTACGGCGCTCCCGACGCCGATCGTGTCGTCGTGTGCATGGGCTCCTTCTGCGACGTGCTCGAGGAAGTCATCGACTACCTCAACGCTCACGGCGAGAAGGTCGGCCTGGTCAAGGTTCGTCTGTTCCGTCCGTTCTCCATCAAGCACTTCGTCGACGTTCTCCCCGAGACCGTCCAGAAGATTGCCGTCATGGACCGTACCAAGGAGCCGGGTTCCATCGGCGAGCCGCTCTACCAGGACGTCGTCTCCGCTCTCTACGAGGCCGGCAAGACGGGCATCAAGGTCGTCGGCGGCCGTTATGGCCTGGGCAGCAAGGACACGCCTCCTGCGTCCGCGTTCGCTGTCTTCGAGGAGCTCAAGAAGGACGAGCCCAAGCGCGAGTTCACCATCGGCATTGTCGATGACGTGACCAACCTGAGCCTGCCCGAGGCCGAGGATACGCCCAACACCGCAGCCCCCGGCACCATCGAGTGCAAGTTCTGGGGTCTGGGTGGCGACGGTACCGTCGGCGCCAACAAGAACTCGATCAAGATCATCGGCGACCACACCGACAAGTACGTCCAGGCCTACTTCCAGTACGACTCCAAGAAGACCGGCGGCGTCACCGTCTCGCACCTGCGCTTTGGCGATTCTCCGATCCGTTCGCCGTACTACGTGACCAAGGCCGACTTTGTCGCTTGCCACAACCCCAGCTACATCGTTAAGGGCTTCAAGATGGTCCGCGACGTCAAGCCGGGCGGCACCTTCCTGGTCAACTGCCAGTGGAGCGACGAGGAGTTCGCCGAGCACATGCCCGCCGTGGCCAAGCGCTACATCGCGAACAACAACGTCAACGTCTACCTGATCGACGCTATCGACCTGGCCGCCAAGGTCGGCATGGGCAAGCGCACCAACACGGTGCTCCAGTCCGCCTTCTTCGCGCTGGCCAAGGTCCTGCCCGCCGAGGACGCCCTGCAGTACATGAAGGACGCGGCTACCAAGTCCTACATGAAGAAGGGCCAGGCTATCGTCGACGCCAACCACAAGGCCATCGATGCCGGCGCTACCGCCTTCCGTAAGTTCGAGGTTCCGGCCGACTGGGCTACCGCCGAGGATGCCGCTCCCGTCGAGCTCTCCGAGGAGACCAAGTCCGCTATCGCCCAGCAGGTCAAGAACCTGCTCGAGCCCATCGATCGCATGGACGGCGACAGCCTGCCCGTTTCCGCCTTCGTCGATTGCGCCGATGGCCAGTTTGAGCTGGGCGCCTCCGCATACGAGAAGCGCGGCGTCGCCGTGGTCGTTCCCCACTGGGACGAGACCAAGTGCATCCAGTGCAACCAGTGCGCCTACGTGTGCCCGCATGCCACCATCCGTCCGTTCGCGATGACCGAAGACGAGGCTGCCGCCGCGCCCGAGGCTACCCGCACGCTCGACGCCATGGGCCCCAAGGCCAAGGGCATGAAGTTCACCATGGCTGTGTCCCCGCTCGACTGCATGGGCTGCACCAACTGCGTCAAGGTCTGCCCCAAGGGCGCCCTCGAGATGGTTCCCACCGAGCAGGAGATGGACCAGCAGCCCGTTTGGGACTACATGGTCGAGAACGTCTCCGAGAAGAAGGAGCTCATCGCGGCCAACGTCAAGGGCAGCCAGTTTAAGCAGCCCTACCTGGAGTTCTCCGGCTCCTGCGCCGGCTGCGCCGAGACCGCCTATGCACGTCTGGTGACCCAGGTTGCCGGCGACCGCATGTTCATCTCCAACGCCACCGGCTGCTCCTCCATTTGGGGCAAC
>JAUUMM010000035.1:0-22508 GCA_030839365.1 Collinsella sp. | reverse complement strand
GCCCGCTGAGCTGGGCCTATGCCGGAATCTCTCCCACAGAAACCACCGAAGAGCCCAAAAAAGATAATTCCCGGTACCTAGTACTGCTCGATGCCCATGTAGCGACGAACCTCGGGGCTGTGGTCGAAGACCTTGCCGCGGGCGGCACGCAGCTCGCAGCTCATGTTGTAGAAGAAGATCGGCTCCAAGTACGAACGCACACTGGCGGGTACGTCGCCCACGCCGTACTCGAGCGCGTCGAGCGCCATAATCGTATCGGTGTGCGTGTTGAGGAACGCAAGAGCGCGCTCCTCCATGGGGCGGCACTCGCCCGCGCCAAGCTGCACAAAGTAGAACACGCCGGGCTCGGTGGCCTCGAACGGGCCGTGGAAGTACTCGCCGGAGTGGATGTAGCAGCAGTGCTGCCACTGCATCTCCATGAGCGAACAGATGGCCATGGCGTAGGTCTGGCTAAAGTTGGGGCCGGAGCCCAGGATATAGAAGAACTTGTGCTGCTGGCAGAGCTCGGCAAAGCGGGCGCCCAGCTCGGCGTTGACCTTCTCGCGGGCGGCGGGCAGCAGCGCATCCATCTGCTTGAGGCCCTCGTACATGTCGGCGAGCGCCTCGTAGCATTCCTGCTGGTCGAGCAGCTCGGCGGCGATCAGAGCGCCGATGCCCTGAGGCACCTCGGCCTGCGACACGCCCTCGCCCCAGGGGTAGACCCAGGTGGTCCACTTACCGTTGTCGATCTTGGAGCCCTCGCAGTCGGTGAGGGCAACGACCTCGGCGCCGGCGGCCAGCGCCATCTCGCAGCCGTCGACGACCTCCTGCGTGTTGCCGCTGTGGCTGCAGGCAATAACGAGCGACTTCGGCCCTAGGCTCTTGGGGGCCATCAGGCAAAACTCGCGTGCCGTGTAGACCGCCGAGGTAAACGTGGTGGCTTCGCGCTTGAGCAGCTCGTTGGCCGGCATCAGGTCGATCATCGAACCGCCACAAGCGATCCAAAAGACGTTCTTGATCCTGCCTTTGCGCTCGATGATTTCCTGAACCAGATCATGTGCGTTCATCCTGATGTTCCTCCTTGTGGGGCGGCCTTGAGCGACGGCAGCTCGTACCTGCTGTCGTTCTATGTTGTCCTATTTATAACACGTGCAACAACGCCCGTGAAGTCATCTTAGCAAAGTTGTTCTATGTTGTTCTATCTGTGGACGTTAGATGTCGAAGACGTAGCGCGAGCCCACGATCTTTTGGCGGCCGAGCAGTAAAGGGCGCCCACCGGCGTCGGTAAAGTAGGCCTCCATATAGAAGAGCGGCTCACCGACCGGCACCTCCAGCAGCGGGGCCGTCTGAGCATCGGCAAGCGCAATCTCCACGGTGCAGGGGTCGGACTTGAGCGGCGCGCGACCCGAATGCTCGGCAACGAGCGCAAAGATGGAATTGTCCGTGAGGTCCTTGTCGGCAAGCGTCTGCAGGTAGGGATGGTCGGCGAGCACAAAGGCGTTGTTCTCGAGCATGACAGGGATGCCGTCGGCTGTGCGCACGCGTTCGACCACGATAAGCTCGCAGCCGGGCTCCACGCCAAAGAACGCCGCATCCTCGTGCGTCGCTGCGACCACCGTGCGCGACACCAGACGCGCACCCGGCACCATGTCGTTGGCAGCACAACCCTCAGTAAAGCTCTGGACGTCACCCTTCTGGCGAATCTTGCGCTTGAGCTTGGGAGCGCACACAAAGGTGCCCCTCCCCTGCTGGCGGTTGAGATACCCCGCACGCGACAGCTCCTCGATGGCGCGACGCACGGTGACGCGCCCCACGCCGTAGGACTTCGCGAGCTCCATCTCGGAAGGAATGCGCGAGCCGGCAGCGTACACGCCGCGCGCGATCTCGCCCTTTAGGTCGTCCATGACCTGCTGGTACAGCGGCACGGCGGACACGTCAGTACGGTCGGTCTTGCTATCGAAAGCCATCGTTACGCTCCATCCCGCGCATGCTCGGACTCAAACTCTTCAATCGCCGCCATAAACTGCTCGCCAAAGGCGTCGGCCTTTTTCTCGCCAATGCCGTTGACCTGGATCAGCTCGTCGCGCGTCTGCGGGCGCAGGCGGCACAGGCCGCGCAGGGCCTTGTCGGAGAAGACCATGTACGGCGCCATCTCCAGCTCCGTCGAGATCTCCTTGCGGAGGGCACGCAGGCGCTCGAACAGCTCGGCATCGTCGCCCACGCGCGGGCGTTGATCCAGCTCGGCCTTCTCGCGCAGCAGATCAACCGCACGGCGGGCGCGGGCCGAGGCCTTGCGCTTGGACGCGCGACGTTTAACGGTAAAGGCGAACGCCTCGTCCTCGACCTCGATGGCACGCGGGCCCAGCCCCACGACCGGGTACTGCCCCTGCGAGGTGGCCAAGTAACCGCGGCCGCACAGCTGACCGATGATGTCCTTGATGCGCCCGACCGATTCGCCCGACAGCTCACCGTAGCCGCGGTCCTCGTCCAGATGCATCTGGCGAATGCGCTCGGTGTTGCCGCCGTGAAGCACATCGGCGATCAGCGACTTGCCAAAGCGCATGGGACGCGCGGCCACATAGCGCACAGCGGCGCGGGCCATATCGGTGACGTCCTCGACCTCGAACTGCGTAAGGCAGTTGCTGCAGTTGCCGCAGCCCTCGGCGTCGTCTGCGGTGCCGCCCGCAGCAGCCGCAACCGCATGCTCGGCCGCGGCTTCGTCGCCAAAGTAGCGCAGCATGTATTCGCGCAGGCAGCCGGTGGTATTGCAGTAGCCCTCCATCTGGCTGAGCAGGCGATAACGGTTCTGGAGCGCCCACGCGCGCTGCTCGTCGTCAAGCGCCTCGTCGGCCGCATCGCCGCGGTCGATCAAAAAGCGGCGCATGCGAAAATCGTTACCGTTCCACAGCAAGTGACAGCTGGCCGGATCGCCATCGCGGCCAGCGCGGCCTGCCTCTTGGTAGTACGCCTCGATGCTCTCGGGCACGTTGTTGTGAATCACATAGCGCACGTTGGGCTTGTCGATACCCATGCCAAAGGCGTTGGTGGCAACCATCACCTGAATGTCGTCGTCGATAAAGGCACGCTGACTCTGGCGGCGGGCATCGTTGCCCATGCCGGCATGGTAGCGGCCCACGCGAATGCCGCTGGGGCCCAGTGCCTCGGCAAGCTCGCCTGCCAGCGCGTCGACCGTCTTGCGGGTCGAGCAATACACGATGCCGCTCTCACTCGAATGCGCGATCACATAGTCGCGCACCCACGCGGTCTTGGCCTTGTCGCCCATCTCTTCGCAACCGAAGTAGAGGTTCTTGCGGTCGAAGCCCGTCACCACGGTCGCCGGGTTTTGCAGGCCGAGCATTTGCTGGATATCGGCGCGTACACGCTCGGTCGCCGTGGCGGTAAAGGCCGCCACGATGGGGCGCCGCGGCAGCGAATCGATAAACTCACGAATCTGCAGGTAAGCGGGACGGAAATCCTGGCCCCACTGGCTCACGCAGTGAGCCTCGTCAATGGCCACGAGTGGCACGCCTATGCCGCCTTCGGCCGCGGCTTCCTGCGCAAAGGCTAAAAAGCGCGGCTCGAGCAGACGCTCGGGTGCCACGTACATAAGCTGATAACGGCCCTCGCGCGCCCGCTTGAGCACGGTATTTTGCTGAGCCGGGGTAAGACTGGAGTTGAGATAACTGGGGCGCGCACCCGCCGCGAGCAGCGCGCGGGTCTGGTCCTCCATAAGCGACAGCAACGGGCTCACCACAAAGGTGATGCCGGGCAGCATAAGCGCAGGCACCTGGTAGCAAATGGACTTGCCGGCGCCTGTGGGCATAACGCCGAGCGCATCGCGGCCGGCAAGGATCGCATCCACCATGCGATCCTGTCCCGGGCGAAACGAGGTGTAGCCAAAATAGGCGCCGAGCGTGTCGAGCGCCATCTGCTGCATGCTATCGGTCATGGTTTCCTAACGTCAGAATCATCTGCCGCCGATTATACGCCGCCACGCGGACCGGTGCCGCGCGGCTGTCGGCCACGCTCATTCTGCGGGTAGTCATTGGGGACGTTCTTGAATGACCAGTCGTTTAAGAACGTCCCCAACGACTAGTCTCTTGACAAGCGCGGAAATCCCGCAGGTTGAGCAAAAGTCAGCGAAAACGCCCCTAAGCGAGCAAGGTGACGTGAAAGAGGAGGGAAGCGTACTTTGGTACGCGACCGACGATTGAACGTCAGATTGCCGCTTAGGGGCGTTTGCAGCGTCAAGCCGTTACGCGGTTTGGCAAAACCGCGTAACCTACATCACCATAACGTAGCGCGATCCCACGTAGTACTGCTTACCCATCAGGACCGGCTCGCCATTGGGGCCGATAAAGCCGGCACGCAGGTTGAGCAGTGGATCGTGCGGAGCGATGCCCAGCTCGGCCGCCTGCTCGGTATTGGCACGAACGGCCTCGACCGTGCGGTAGCCAACCGAGACAATCGGCGTTCCGCCAACACGCTCGACCTCGGAAAAAATCGACTTGTCCTCAAGATCGGCCGTCAACAGCTCACGGTAGGCGTCAAACGGCACAAAGATGTTCTCCTCAAAAATGGGCTCGCCGTCGGCCGTACGCACGCGCTTGATGTGCAGCAGCAGCGCGTCCTTCTGCAGGCCAAAGAACTCCATCTCGTTTTGACGTGCCGGCACAATCTGGCGATCGACCACATGCGCGCCCGCCTTCATGTCATTATCGGCACACAGCGCGGTAAACGTCTGCAGCGTCGAAGCGTGGAACTGGCGGTTGATGTGCGGCGTGGAGACAAAGGTGCCACGGCCCTGCTGCTTAACCAGGTAGCCATCGGAGCACAGCTCCTCGACGGCGCGGCGCACCGTAATGCGGCTCACGTCGTACTGCTCGGCTAGCTCAAGCTCGGACGGAATACGCTCCTTGGGTGCATAAACACCTTTCTCGATCGCGTCCTTGATTTCGTCATAAATCTGCTGGTAAAGCGGTGCATTTTTGGGCGCAGGCATATCTAATCACTCTTATCGAAATATTGAAATAACTAATACGTATATAACGTCTAGTTTCATGTTACCTCATATTGATAAAACGATACACCCTCCCTACCAAAAAGCGGCAGCTTCATTTTGGCAGGTTTTATCTGGGCAAACGAGAGTCTCCCGAAAGCAGCGAGGCTTTCGGGAGACTCAAGCGGACAGGATTGCGCCAGGCCGGCAAAATGCCAAAACCCTACTTGCCGTCGTCCTGCTGCAGGCTGTCCTGCTCGCTGAGGCGCGCCTGCCTGCTGGCCATGCGTGCGGGCTTGTCGGGATCGGGAACGGCCGTGGGCATGGGCTCGTCGACATGACCTCCCCACCAGCCGCCCACAAAGTTGAGCGTGTGGAACACGTTGATCACGGCGCCGGGATCAATGTCACACACCAGCTTGATAATGTCCTGGCTCTCGTAGGTCGATACAACGGCGTGCAGCAGGTACATCTTCTCGCGGCTGTATCCGCCAATGACCTCGGCACAGCTAATGCCATGCTGAAAATGGTCAACATAGGCGGTCATGACCTCGTCCGCCTTGCGCGTCGTGATCTGCAGCGTCACGCGGTCGTAGCGACGATAGAAACTGTCGATGGTCTTGGTCGAAATAAACTGGAACACGATGGAGTACGCCGCCTTGTCCCAGCCAAACATAAAACCAAAGATCGCCAAGATAAAGCAGTTGAAACCAAAGATGACGCCCCAGATGGTCTTGCCCGTGTGGCTGGAGACCCACAGCGCGATAAAGTCGGTGCCGCCGGTGGATGCGCCGGACTTAAGCGCGATGGCAGCGCCCAGACCCGAGACCACGCCGCCAAAAATGATGAGCATGATCTTGTCGCCCAAAAACGGGGCAAAGTGAAAGATGTTGAGGAACAGCGACGAGAGCACGACCTGCATCATCGAGAAGATGACGAAACGCTTGCTAATGCCGCTCCAGCATAGGAGCGCCACGGGGATGTTGAGTGCGAGCATGCCGAGCGAGATGTCGATGTGAACGCCGCCGAGCGAGGTAACGCGATCGAGCAGGACCGCGACGCCGGTGAGGCCGCTCGGGAGCAGGTCGGCGGGCTGAACGAACGCCTGGATCAGAAACGTTTGAAGAATGGCAGATATGGTGACCGCCACGGCAGTGATGGCGCGACGGACGATGGCAAGGCGGCCGAGCACGAGCACGCGGTCCGTGAGCTGATCGATGGCGTTCGCCACGTAGGCTCCTTTCGAAGGCAGATCTAGTTGTGGGGCATGTCGGCGATTGTAGCACGGAGCGTGCGAGGGCGCTTCAATTCACCCTCCCTCGACAACCAAAGGGGGACCAGCAACCCCCACGACCAAAGGCCCAAATTACAAGTGAGTAGACTTTTTACGATCTGCCGAGCACACCCAAAACCGCCACCCCTGTGACCTGCGGTTTTACAAAGGAAGATATGCATTGTGCTCGGCCAGCGCCAAAAAGTCTACTCACTTAGCCCGAATCGAAGCCAAACGAACCAAAATCGAAACCAAATTGAGCCAATCCACCGCAAAAAACGTTTGTACCCGTGCTTCTCGCAGCGGATTGACACTACAAAGCGGCCAAAATGTCGGTCAGATTATCGATAACGGCATCGGCTCGCGATTGATCGAGGTTGACGCCCTCGTGCGGACGCAGCGCCAGGACTCGGGCGCCGGAGCGCTTGCCAGCCTCGATCCCCAAAGGCGAATCCTCGATAACCAGGCACTCGGCAGACTCCACGCCCAGCGCCTCCATGGCGCGCTGGTAGATCTCGGGGTCGGGCTTAAACGCGCTGCACTCGTGACCGCTGATGGTGTAGTCCAGCACGTCGGCGATACCGGCAATCTCCACCAGCTCGTCGATAAGCTCACGATAGGACGAGCTCGCGATGGCGCACTTCACGCCACGCTCGTGCAGCGCACGCATTACCGGCGCCGTCTGCTCGTTAAGCAGCTCGGCATACGGAACGGGATGGACCGGGCTGTAGACCTGCTTGTACTCCACGCGCAGGCGCTCACGCAGTTCAACATCATCGGGCACCAGCGCCTTCCAAATGGCTGGCTCGTTTGACCCCGAAAGATCGGGGATCTCGTCAAAGTGAAACCCCTTCTCCTCCATAAACGCCACGCGGCGGCGGTTGTAGAACCACTCGGTATCGACCAGCACGCCGTCCATATCAAACAGCACTGCTTTGATCATACGCATCTCCTCCCACCTGCCAAAAAGGGACAGGTTTATTTTGGTAGGTTTTATCTGGGGTTTTGCGACGCGACAGACACGCCCTCCCCAAAGCAAAAAGGGGACGGGGCACAAACCCCATCCCCTCTCAATCAACCCGTAAGGTTTACTTACTTGTGATTAGTAGGAAAGCTTCCACATGTAGCGACGCATGGTCAGCGGGTGCTGACGGGCCTCGGCGATCTGGTTGCCGTACTCGCGCATAACGGCGAGGTGCAGCAGCGGGTTGAAGTAGGTGATGACGCTCGCCGGCACGGCGTCGGCCAGACCGTAGTCCTTGGAGTCGATCAGAGCGACCTTGGCGCCCATGCGCTCAAGGAAGGTGAGGGCGCGGGCGTCCATCGGACGGGTAGCACCATCGGACATGAAGAAGACGTAGGGCTTACCCTCGGTGGAAACCTCGAACGGGCCGTGGAAGTACTCGCCGGTGTTGTAGGCGGCGGCGTCGATCCACTGCATCTCGGTGAACAGGAAGGCGGCGTGAGAGTAGGCCATCTTCTCGGAGGCACCGGAAGCCATGAAGTAGATCATCTTGTCGTCCTTGAAGTCCTCAGCGAACTTCTTGGCAAGCTTCGTGCAGTGCTGAGCGGCGTTCTCGCACAGGTCGAAGATGTTGGTGAGGCCGGTGATCATATCCTCGTAGTGATCATAGCCCTCGGTCTGCTGAAGGATCTCGAGAGCGAGAGCGATGGCGTAGCCAGGCTTCTCGGCCTTGGCGGCATAGTTGGCGTGGAAGCCGTGGACGATGACGTGGTCGGCGTCGACGGTCAGAGCGGAGCCAGCCTTGTTGGTGAGGGAGACGACCGGGCAGTTGTGCTTCTTGGCGGTCTTGTTGGCCTCGACGGTCTCGGGCGTGGAGCCACCGAGGGAGCAGGTGATCACGAAGGTGTGCTCGTTGACCCAGGAAGGCGTGTCGTAGTTGAACTCGTTAGCGGTGAAGATCTGAACGTTCAGCTTGTCCGTGTTGTTGGCCAGGAAGTACTTGGCGGGGTAAAGGTCGGACATGGAAGCACCGCAGCCGACGAAGGCGACGCTGTGGATCTCGTGGTTGGACAGGACGTCAGCGACGATCTGCTTAGGGAGGTTAAGGTCGATCTCGTACATCTGACACATTCCTTTCGATTTTTGCGGCGCCACATTGCCGGGCGCTCGCAGGGTTACCGTGGTTTGGACCGAGTCGCCGGCCCGTTGAGGATGCGACAAGGGGACTGTCCCATTGTCGCATTTTGGGAATGGAAGCCTGCCTGGGGTATGGGATGCCAGGCAGGCCCCCGGGGGAAAGCGGTTAGACGCTTGGTCGCGACTAGGCCAGGATGCCGGCCGCGGAGAGGGCGATGCCGCCCACGATGGCGATCACGAGAAGCCAACCGGTGTTGACGTTCTTCTTGATGAGCCAGTACATAAGGCCGGTGAGGCCAAGGGAGATCATCTGGGGCATCATGCCGTCCAGGATGTCCTGGATAACGACGGTGCCCTCAGCGAACTGCAGCGGGGTGGTGGCGCCGATCAGCGTAGCGATCATGCCGCCCACGGACATAAGACCCACGATGCCGCAGACATACATGAGCTTCTCCATGAGGTCGCCGCCCTGAAGCTTGCTCAGGTACTCGTGGCCGCCCTGATAGCCCATCTTGGCTGCGAACCAAGTGATCAGCACGGAGGGGACGATGGAGATGAGCATGGCCAGGATCGGGCCCATGATGGAGCCCTGCTGAGCCAGCTGAACGCCAAGGCCAAAGGCGATAACGCGGATGGTGCCCTGGAAGAAGGAGTCACCGATGCCGGAAAGCGGACCCATGAGGGAGGTCTTGACCGCGTTGATCGAATCGGGATCGAAGTTCTCGGGATCCTTGGCGTACTCCTCCTCCATGGAGGCGGAGAGGCCCAGGATGAAAGCGCTCGTCTGCGGGGTGCAGTTGTAGAACGCCATGTGACGGTGGTAAGCCTCTTTCTTAGCAGCAAGCTGCTTGGGGTCGGACTCGTCCGGATAGAGGCGATCGAGCGTGGGAACCATACCGTAGAGGAAGCCCATGTTCATCTGACGCTCGTAGTTCCAAGAGGCCTGGATGGCCCAGGAGCGCCAGAAGAACTGGCTGACCTTCTTGTTCAGGGACACGTCCTTGGTTGCGGTTGCCATAGTGTGTTCCTCCTTAGTCTTCGTCGTCTTCGAGCGGATCGTAGTCGGAATCGACACCGGCGGCTGCATGGGAACCGTTGAACTTGAAGCCCATGAAGACGACAGCCAGGCACACACCGATCAGAGCGACCGCGATGACGGACAGGTTGAGGTAAGCGGCGAGCAGGAAACCGATGAACAGGAACGGAGTCATACCCTTCTTGATCATCATGGTGAGCAGCAGAGCCAAGCCGTAGGCGGTCATGATCTTGGTCGAAACGTTAAGACCAGTGGACAGCCACTCGGGAACCATGTTGACGATGGCCTGAACCAGGTCGGTGCCAACAAAGACGGCGAGGAAAATCGGCAGGAAGTACATGATGGCGTACAAACCGGAGCCGGCGCAGATGTGCATACGGTAGGCGGTCTTGAACTATCCGTTATCAATCGCGCTATCTGCCACATGGGTGAGGACGGCGATGATGGAACGGAACACGATGCCGAGGAGCTGACCCAGGACGGCGACCGGGATGGCGATCGTCATGGCGGTCTCGGCGGAAGCATCGGTCAGGCACGCAAAGGCAGCGGCCACGATGCCGCCCAGGACCATATCGGGCGGAACGGCAGCGCCGACCTGCACCAGGCCCATGGACACGAGCTCGACGGCGGCACCGACGGCAAGGCCGGTGGGCACATCGCCCAGCAGCAGACCGACGAGCGTAGCGCCAACGAGGGGCTGCTCGAAGTTAAGACGACCGAGCAGGCGGGAGTCCCACATGCAGAACACGCCGACGAGGCCGACGAGCACCGCACTGATGAACGTATTCATACCCTTCTCCTTTCAGTCAGGCAAAAGCCTGGTTGATTACAGCTTGGCGTCGATGTCGACGCTCTGATACGTAGGGGTCTGCTGGACATAGAGCTTGATGCCCATGTCGAGCAGCTGGTTGATGTCGGCCTTCTGGGTGGCGTCGAGGAAGACGGAGCTGTCCTTGCCGCCGACCTGATCGGCACCGTCGTGGTTGGCGGTGGCGCCCAAGTTGATGGCGTCGAGCTTGTAGCCCTGGCAGAACTGCAGCATCTCGGCCGTGTTGCCAAAGACGAACATGACGCGCTCGCCGAGGGTGTTGAGCTTGTCCATCTTGGCGAGGGCACGCTCGACGGTGAAGACGTTCAGGCGCACGCCCTGGGGCTTGGCCAGCTTAAGAGCGCCCTTCTTGATGTCATCGTTGGCGGCAGCGTTGTCGACGACGATGATGCGCTCGGCCTGAACCTTGGTGGTCCAGGTAAAGACGACCTGGCCGTGCAGCAGACGGTAGTCAAGACGTGCGAGGACGATCTTGGCGGGACCGGAGCTGTGACGGGACGCCTTGGCCTTCTTGGCGGGAGCCGCGGCGGGCTGGGCCGGTGCGTTGGGGTTGGTCAGACCGTTGCGGGCCTCGTTGATGAGGGCCGCGAGCTCGGCGCCCTCGACGGGGACGGGGCTCATAGCGAGCGTGAGCGCCAGCGGGATGTTGAAACCGCTGACAACCGTGAACTTCGTGCCGTTCTTGGAAAGCTCGACCATGCTGTTGTTGACCGAGCTGCCGAGCATATCGGTCAGCACATAGACGGTGTCGTCCGCGTTGAACGTGGCGATCATGGCGTCCACCTTATTGGTGATGGGCTCCTTGTCGTCACGAGCAAGCGACACGACGTGGACGTTCGACACGTCGCCGAGAACCATCTCGAGCGTGTCTTTGGCGCCTGCGGCCAGGCCGCCATGAGATGCGAGAATGATCTGATTCATCTTGCCTCCTCCTTTTCGTTATGGTCATTATAACGTCTTATACGTTGCGGATATTGCTAATTAGTATAAAGACCGTTCGCGGATGAAAATCGACCGTTGACGGGTTTAACGTACTTGAAACGTTGGGGCTGGGTTGGCCGGCGCTGACTGGATAACCCCAGATCAGACGCCTCGCCAATCCCCTATCGCACAAAGTACCAGGGGCTTTCCTGCACGGTGGGCTCCAGCGCGATGCCGGTGCGCTCGCGGAACAGATCCATGTCCTGCGATTTCTCCGTCCACCACGCGTTGGGCTTAAAGGTCATGCTCTCAACGATATGGCCGACAAAGGCACTGTTGCGCAGCTTGGAGAAATCGGTGTTCATGATCAGGATGGACGCGAGCACCAGCACGATGCCCAGGACCTTGATCGCGCCGGCGGGCTCGGCATAGACACCAATGCCCACCAGTACGGTGACGACCGTCTCGAAAGACATTACGACGGGAACTTTCGATGTCTCGAGCCCCATGGACAGACCCTGCATATATAAGATGTAGGCCACGGCTGTGGGGATGAGTCCAAAGCCAAGGAACAACAGCAGCAGCTGTGGCGACATTGCCGCGGCGACATCCGGCCACGGAGCCGCGATAGCTGCCATAACCACACCGCCAAAAACAAAGCCCCAAAACGTGACAGCCAGCGGGTGGACCGTCTTGGTTGCTATCCGGCTAAACACCGCGAGCGACGCACCGCAAAAGCCTGCAATCACGCCCGACGTGACGCCCCAAACCGAAAAATGAAAACCGGAAAGGTCGCCATTGGTCACTGCAAGCACGCAGCCAACGATGTTAAAGACAATGGCAACGAGTTTGTTGGGGGTCACGTCCTCGCGATAAAGCACGCGGCCGAGCATGACGCCAAACACCGGCGAGGTGTAGAGCAGCACCGAGGCCGTGGACATGCCGACCTCGCCCATGCACTCGTAATAGCAGGTGTTGGCGACGGCCAAGCCGACGATACCGACAAGTGCGCAGGGGACGAGCTCTTTGGGGCTTGCCTTGAATAGCGCCAGGGGACCCTGAGCCACGGTAGACCCCTCACCCGGACGGCAGCCCATAAACATCAGAACCGGCGCCAAGACAAGCGCTCCGACCAACAAGCGAAAGGCAGCCATGCTCTGGGACGAAACGCCCATGGCCGCAATGCCGTTTACAAAGATTCCGATGCTGCCCCACATAAGCGCGGCGATCAGCACCAGCACATAGCCCAGATTGCTTTTCTTCAACGCAGCCTCCTCGGTATTGTTTCCAATATGTTTCACACTACGTTATAGTCGTTATATACATTTTTCAAGACACAAATCGCCAAACGGAAAAATGATCCGCTGGGGACGGAGGAAAACGGATCACTGAGGGGCTGGTCTGAGTCAGTGATCCGTTTTCCTCCGTCCCCAGCGGATTACTTGGCGGTTGCGGTGAAATAGTTCCTGAATAGAGGCTTCAGACCCCCAAACAGGAACTATTCCACCGCAACTTATGAGGACATCGAGCTGTTAGGCTGCTCCATCCCCTAGTAGTCCAGCTTCCACATGTAGCGGCGCGTCATGTAGTCCTTGTGGGTGACGGCAGAGAGCGCGCGCATGTACACGTTGTTGAGGATCGGGGCAAAGATCAGGTGGTTGAAGTACTCGCTCACGCTGTCCTTGATGTCGTTAAGGCCGAGCTCCTTGGCGTCGAGCTGATAGACGCGCTCGCCACCGTACTGGTTGACGAAGCGGATGCCGCGCTCGTCGTTGCAGCGGCTGCGGCCGACGCTGATGAGCTGGAACAGCGAGGTGCGCTTGTCCAGGATCTCGAAGGGGCCATGGAAGAAATCGCAGGTGTTGATGGTGCAAGAGTCGATCTGCAGCATCTCCTGCACGTTGCAGATGCTAAAGACGTAGGCGGCACCAAAGAGCGGGCCCTGGGCCATGACGTTGATGCAGGGCTTGTCGGCGTTCTGCTCGGCCCACTTGGCAGCGAGCGGACGGGTGTACTCGACGGCCTTGCGATAGATGGGGTCGACCAAGTCAAACGCGGCCATAGCGGTCTCGTACTCGGCATAGCCCTCGGTCTGCTGCGTGAGCTCCATGGCGATCATGGTCACGACGGCGGAGTTGGTGCGACCCATGCAAGACTCGTCGACGGCCAGGCTGTCGTACTGGATCTTGTAGTCGCAGACCTCGGTGAGGCCGGACTCGTCAACATAGATGGCGATGGTGCTGGCGCCGTGGTCCTTGGCGACCTGGGCGGCAACGATGGTCTCCTTGGTGCCGCGCATGGACACGACGACGGCCAGGGTGTTCTCGTTGACGTAGGCCGGGGTGGCGTGCACGAACTCGTTGCTGGTGTAGCTGGAGCTCACGACCTGCGTGGCCTCGTGCTCCATAAAGTACTGGGCAGGATAGTTGCCGCCGTTGGATCCGCCAGCGCCAATCCACACGACGCGCTTGATGCCGCCCTTGTCTGCCTTGTCAGCCAAAACCTGGGAGACGACATCCTTAACCTGTTCCTGAGTAGTCATCGTGCATCAGCCTTTCTTCTCGTTTGATGCTCTCGATGGCATACAAGTTACATACATGTTTTGGTTATGTCGACTAGTTGTATGCTATATTTGTCTTAGATATTTTGCTGATGCGGTTTTCGACAACTGGCTACCAGCGGTTTTGTTGTTGTATTGAATACATGCTTGCTTAGATAGGCATACAAGTTAGATACAGGTTGATCACATGAACGCTTCGTCTAAAAAGAAACTGAACCAATACGAGCGCTTGGCGGGCATGTTGCGTGACCGCATCGCCGCCGGCATCTACGCACGCGGAGACAAGCTGCCGTCCGAGATGGAACTCATGGACGAATCGGGGCTGTCGCGCAGCACCGTGCGCCACGCCCTTAAGGTTCTCGTTGATGAGGGCCTGGTGCGCACCGAGCGCGGGCGTGGCGCCTTTGTGGCCGACACGCCCGCGCTCCACGAGAACAACCTAGTGTTTTCGAGCTATACCAAGCAGGTCGAAGGTCAGGGCATGAAGCCCACCACGCGCACCGTGGACTCGGGCTTTGCCAAGGCGGCCGGCAGCATAGCTAAGTTCTTTGACGCCGCCGTGGGCAGCAAGCTCGTCAAACTTGTCCGTCTGCGCTACCTGGACGACGTGCCGCTGTGCCTGGAGACCACCTACCTGCCGCCAAGCTTCGAGACGCTCATCGATCGCGATATCAACGGTTCGCTCTACGCGACGCTGCGCCAAGAATTCCATCGCGCGCCGGCACAGGGGCATAAGACCTTTGAGGTGTGCTACGCCTCGCAAAACGAGGCGTTTTTGCTCAACGTCGAGCGCGGGCAGGCACTAATCCTGATCACCGACTACGTCTACGACACCGACGGCCGCCCGCTCCATGTCTCCAAGCGCATCCAACGCACCGACCGTGCCAAATACACCGAACCCATCGGCTAACCAACACCAAAACCACCACAAAGGGGACAGGCACCTTTGTGGTGGTTTTAGGCGAGGAGGTCGGGGAACCAGGTTGGCTTAGGTTGGTTAGGGACGCGCTCGGCCAGGACCAGCTCCATCCAGCACATGTCGTACCAGCGGCCGAACTTTTGGGCGCAGCGGTCGAAGGCGCCCACCAGGCGATATCCCATATGGGCATGGAAATCCTGGCTGTTGTGCGTCAGGTACTCGTCGTCCTTGTCGTGCGGCACGGCAATGAGCGCGCACATGTTGGTGATGCCCATCGCGACCAGGCATTGCTTGAGCGCGTCGTGCAGCTTGCGACCCAGCCCGCCATGGCGCACATCGCGTGCCAGGTAGATCGACGTCTCGACCGACCAGTCGTACGCCTCGCGGCTGTTAAGCGAACTCACGTAGGCATAGCCTACCGGACGCCCGTCCAACTCCATCACCAAATATGGATAGCGCTTGAGCGTACGCTCGATGCGCCCAGCGAACTCCTCAACGCTCGGCACCTCGTATTCGCAGGTAATCGCCGTCTGGCGCACATACGGCTCATAGATGGCAAGCAACGCCGGCGCATCATCGGGCGTCGCCAGGCGAATCGTCGGCTCGGACATCTCGGTCATACAACCCTTCTCCCCAAAAGCAAAGGCCGCCCTGCGCCAAGCTCAGGCGCAGGGCGGCCCCTTGTCATTACATCAGGCTACAGGACAGCCGCCAACGCGTCGATATCCTCCTGCGTCGTGGCCCAGCTGGTGCAAAAGCGCACCACCGTGTGGGTCTCGTCGTACTTTTCCCAGTACTCGATCGAGGCATGCTCGCGAATGCGGGCCATGTCCTCGTTGGGCAGAATCACAAACTGCTGGTTGGTCGGCGTCTCCAAGAAGAACTGGTAGCCGCGCTCGTGCAGCACGCGACGCAGCGCCTGAGCGGTCTCAATCGCCTGGCGACCAATCTCAAAATACAGGCCATCGGTAAAAAGGGCCTCGAACTGCACACCCGTCAGGCGGCCCTTGGCAAGCAGCGCGCCGTGCTGCTTAATACGCGGAATGGGATGCGCCGGGGTGTGCATGCCGCAAAACACCACAGCCTCGCCGCACAGAGCGCCGCACTTGGTGCCGCCGATGTAGAACACGTCGCACAGCTGCGCCAGCTCGGGCAGGGTAATGTCGCACTCATCGGCCGCCAGCGCATAGGCCAGGCGGGCGCCATCCACAAACAGCGGAATCTCGCGCTTCTGGCACACTGCATGGATCGCCGCGAGCTCGGCCTTGGAGTACAGCGTGCCGTACTCGGTCGATAGACTCACGTACACGGCGCCCGGGAACACCGTGTGCTCGTAGCTCTCGTTTTCGTAGAACACCTGGATATAGTTCTCGAGGTCCTCGGCGTGCATCTTGCCCTCGTAGCCGGGGATGGTGAGCACCTTGTGGCCGCCAAACTCGATGGCGCCTGCCTCGTGACAGGCGACGTGGCCGGTCTCGGCAGCAACGACGCCCTCGTACGGCGCAAGCAACATGTCGATCACCGTCGCGTTGGCCTGCGTGCCGCCCACCAGAAAAAACACGTCGGCATCGGGGGCCTGACAGGCCTCGCGGATAAGTTGCTTGGCACGCTCGGTGTGCGCATCGGTACCGTAGCCGGGCTGCGGCTCCATATTGGTGTCGACAAGCGCCTGCAGCACCGCCGGATGTGCACCGTGGGAATAGTCGTTGTTAAACGCGAGCATGGCAATCCTCTCTTACCGGGTATCGGCCAGATGATTCAAACGGGGCTATTGTACGCCGTTGGGATAGGCGATGCGCGCGGCAAGGCACTCAAGTGCCAGTACCAGGGCAAAACCGCAGCTCACGTCACTCAAAAAGTGCGCTCCAATCACGATGCGCCCAAAGGCGACGAGCGCCGCGATCACAGCCGCCGCCCAAAAGATCACGCGGCGACGCGAAGGTTTTTCCTTAAAGGCTGCCGCGGGAAGCCCGGCGAGCATAAGGCCAATCGCCGCATGCGCCGTGTGTCCGCTCGCAAACGACTTGAACCCGTCCTTAATCACGCCGGCGGCGATATAGGCCCACTTGTCGGGGTTGCCGATCACCCACCACGGCTGAAAATTGAGCCCCGGCGTGACCTCGATCACGCGCATGCGCGGGCGCGACCATAACGGCTTAACAATGACGTTGAGGATGATGGCCTGAGCGACCCACACGGCCAGCACCATCAACGCCCAGCGCGTGAGCTCGTCGGGCTCGGTCGTGCGCGTAAAGCGATAGACGATGAGGTTGGCAGCAATGACCAGCACAAACGTCAGCACCAACTGAGCCGCGATGAGTTTGCCGCCAACCCTCAGGGACGAAACGATCTCGTAGCCGGTCAGGCCAACGTTGACGAGGATGCCGAGCACGGCGAGCCACTTGCTCGTCTTGGAATCTGGTCGCGCCGAGCGCACGAGCATAACGCCCGCGATGCTCGCCGTCAGCTCGAACGGCAGCTCGCCGGCCGCCTCGATAAAGCGGCCGTACATGCTGCCGATGTTGAACAGCGCACTCGAGATCTGATAATCGAAGAAGCTGCCCACGCCCAGACAAAGGCACAGGACAACCGCGATAATGGCGACATCTTTCTTATAGATGTATCCGAACATGCTTTCCTTTCGGTCGGGCGAAGGGCAGTCAACCTGCAATGTGGGTGAGACGAAGATGGCTTTGTCCCGTAAATACCCTTACAGGTTGAGCATAAGTAAGCGAAAACGTTCCATTTGTGGCAAGGTGGCCCGAAGGAGGAGGGAAGCGTACTTGCGTACGCGACCGACGAGTGAGGGTCAGATTGCCCAAATGGGGCGTTTGCAGCGTCGACCCGTTAGTCGTCGTCGCTAGCACCCAATTGCTGCAGCAGCATGAGCGCGGCCGCCACGGGGCCGGTGCCGTCGTTGGCGTCGAGGCCGCGGCCCAGGCCGCTGCCCGCGCCGGCGCCCGCCTTGTAGGGCACCGACAGCTTGCGGCTCTTGGGAAAGTTCACCGCGCCATAGCGATTCTTGAACTCAAAGGCTACCTTCTTGGGAACGTCAACCCCCAGGAAGGTAATGCGCCCACCGCTGAGCGTGACACTCTCGAGCCCCAGGCGCTCGCCGCGGATACGGATACGCGCGCGATTGAACAGGTTGAGCCCCGCCAACGGCAGCTCACCGTGCGCGGCCTCGGTCTCCTCCTGCACCTCGTCGACACTCTCCAGGTCCTCAGCCGCCGCGAGCTTGCGGTACACGAGCACGCGCTGGTCCACCGCCGGCATGTACTCCTCGGACAAGAAGTAGTCGGCCGGCAGGTTGATGCCCACGCTCGCCGCCTCCACGCCGGCATCGTCGTCGCCGCGCGCCTCGGCCACGGCCTGTCCCAGCATCTGCGTAAACAGGTCAAAGCCCACACTCGACAGGTTACCGTGCTGCTCGGCTCCCATAAGCGAGCCGGCGCCGCGAATCTCCAGATCGCGCATGGCGATGCGCATGCCGCTGCCCAGGTCTTGGAACTCGGAAAGTGCAGTCAGGCGTGCCGTGGCCTCCTCGGTAAGCGGCAGCTCGCCCGGGAACATAAAGTACGCATAGGCCTGCGTGGCAGAGCGACCCACACGGCCCTTGAGCTGGTAGAGCTGTGCCAGACCCAGACGCTGCGAGTCCTCGATGATGAGCGTGTTGGCGGTCGCGTTATCGATACCGCTCTCCACGATGGTCGTGGCGATAAGCACGTCGATCTTCTTGGTCGCGAACTCGATCATCACGTCCTCGACCTCGCGCGGGCTCATCTTGCCGTGTGCCACGCCCACGCGCGCCTCGGGCGCGGCCTCGTGCACGCGCGCCACGGCATCGTCGATGGTCTTGACGCGGTTGGACACGTAATACACCTGACCGCCGCGGCCCACCTCCAGGCGAATCGCCGCACTCACCACGTCGGGGTCGTACTCCCCCACGTGCACGATCACGGGACGACGCCCGGTCGGCGGCGTGGTGATCAGGCTCATGTCGCGCACGCCACTCGTGGCCATCTGCATGGTTCGCGGAATAGGCGTTGCCGAGAGTGTGAGCACGTCGATTTGCTCGCGCAGGTTTTTGAGCTGCTCCTTGTGCTGCACACCAAAGCGCTGCTCTTCGTCGATGATCACCAGGCCCAGGTTCTTGGGGTTCACATCGGCCGAAAGCAGACGATGCGTGCCGATGAGCACGTCTATCGTGCCCTCGGCAAACGCCTTGAGCGCGCGCTTTTGCTGCGCCGGGGTACGGAAGCGGCTGAGCACCTCGACCTCCAGGCCAAACGGGGCAAAGCGCTCAAAGAATGTCTCGTAGTGCTGTTGGGCCAGAATGGTCGTGGGGCAGAGCACCATGACCTGACGGCCGGAGTCCACGCACTTAAAGGCCGCGCGCAGGGCGACCTCGGTCTTGCCGAAACCCACGTCGCCGCACAGCAGGCGGTCCATGGGCTTGGGCGCCTCCATGTCGGCCTTGATGTCGGCGATAGCCTCCAGCTGGTCGCGCGTCTCGTCGTAGGGGAAGCTCTCCTCCATCTCGATCTGCTCGGGCGTATCGGGCGGACAGGCGATACCGGTAATCGACGAGCGGCGCGTATAAAGGTCGACCAGGTCAAACGCCAGCTTTTTGGCATTCTTGCGCGCCTTGTTGGTGGCCCGCGTCCAGTCGGCGGTGTTGAGCCTGGTCAAGCGCGGTTTATCGCCGTCGGGACCAACGTAGCGCGTAATGCGGTCAACCTGCTCCAGCGGCACGTAGAGCTTGTCGCCGTCGGCATATTCCAGCAAAAAGTAGTCGCGCTCCTTGCCGCCCACTTCCTGGCGCGCGATCTCGCTAAAGAGCGCGATACCGTGAGTGGCGTGCACCACGTAGTCGCCCGGTTTAAATGGGAAGGTGATCTGCGTAATGTCAACCTTGCGGCGGCTGCGCGCGCGGTTGGCATCCATGCGGGCGTTGAGGTCGGCAATCGAGAATACGGCCAGGTTGGCATCGGGCACCACCACGCCCTGCGGCAGGGCAGCGTCCACAAAGGTCACGCGCCCGCGCGAGATGGTGGGCACGGCGGCGCCGGCGGCAGCCTGGGCGGCACCCGCCTCGAGCGAGCGGGCGTTGAGCGCATCGGCCTTACGCTCGCGAATGGAAGCATGGGCCTCCTGGCGTGCGGCACGGTCGGCGGAATCCGCCGCTGCCACGCGCACGCGGTCGCCGATAGCGCCGGCATTTTCGGGCGCGGCGGTCAGCGATTCCTCAAAGGTAATGCCCTCGTCGCCAAAGGTGAGCTCCATCGACTCGCGCGCACCGCGGTCGGGGATGGCAAACACGCAGGCATAGCGCTTGCCCACGACCTCCTGGATGCGCGTCATAAAGCGATTGTCCGAGCCCGCAATGGCCGGCTGCTCAATCTTGAGCTCTGCCGTCACCGCACCGCCGGCACGGATGAGGCTCACATAGTTCAGGCGCTGCTGAGCACCAAAATCGAGCTGCTGGGCACGCACATACAGGCCGTCCAGACGGTCGACCCCCGCCTCGCCGGCACGTGCCTCGATATCCTCGTAGGCGCGCAGGCAATCGTCGAACAGCGAGCGCGGCTCGGACAGCACTACGAGCGCTTTGCCGCTCACATGCGAAAGCGGGCTCACGGTCTGGCCGTACATCACCGGCAAAAAGCGGTCGAGCTCAGGCGTGACGATGCGCGCATCCACCATCTCGAGCAGCGCCGCCAACTTGCTGTCGTCCTGGCTGGCGCGGTAGAGCGCCACATGCATGTTGTGAACGGCCTCGTCGGTAAGCGCCAGCTCGCGACAGGGGAAGATCTCGATGCTGTCCTCGTTGCCGATGGTCTGGCCCGTTGAACTCACCATGCGGCGGATGCGGTCGATCTCGTCGCCAAAAAACTCAATGCGCACGGGCGCCTTTTCCTGCGCGGGAAACACCTCGACGGTGTCGCCGTGCACGCGGAACAGGCCGGGCGCGTCGGCAGCGCCGGCATTGGTGTAGCCCATGCCCACCAGGCGCCGCGGCACCTCGTCAAAAGGAATCTCCTCGCCCACCGCAAAAGTAGTGGACTCCCAGTAGCGGCTCTCGACTGGCGGCACGCAGCGCAGCAACGCGCGAGCCGAGGCAACCATGATGCAGTTGTCCCCGCGCACGATGCGTCCCAGGGCCTCGCAGCGCTGCGCTACCACGGCGTCGTCGGGGGCCTGCTCGCGCCACGGATAATCCTTGCGCTCAGGAAAACGGCACACATGCGCCAGGCCCACGTAGGCGGCAAGGCTACGAGCGGCGCGATCGGCCGCATCCTCGCCACTCACAACGTAGACCGTGGGGCGCGGGCGGCGCGCAAACTGAGCGGCCGCCATAAGCGTGCGACCCGACTGCGACACGGCCAGCGTCACGTCCTCGCCGGCATCGAGTCCGGCCTCGACGGTCTGCAGCGCCTCGGCAGTGTAGAGCTGCGCGGCTATACGGTGAATGAGCATGCTGTTCCTCCGGCATCGCAACGCCAAAAGCCCGCCGGGGCAAGCTCGGCGGGTCGTACGTCAAATACATTGTCTGTCATGGTAGCGCATGGAGAGGACTCCGGCTCAAGGGCAAACTCAGCCCCGCAAAAAACGCCAGACGAAGATGCGTTCCGCCCTACCCCGCTACGCGCACGCTGGGGCACAAATCTGCCAGCGGACACTCGTCACACTTGGGTTTGCGGGCGTCGCAGATCTCGCGACCGAAGGTGATCCACTGATGGTTGACCGACTCCCAATACTCGTGCGGCAAAATCTTGAGCAAATCCCGCTCGGTCTTGAGCGGCTCCTTTGCATGCGTCTTGGGACTCAGCATCAGGCGGTGCGCAATGCGGTTGACGTGTGTGTCCACCGCAATGCCCTCCACGATGCCATACCCCACGTTGAGCACGATGTTCGCCGTCTTGCGTCCCACGCCCGGCAGCTTCACGAGTTCCTTCATGTCGGCCGGCACCTCGCCGCCATAGTCGGCGACGATCATCTGCGCGGCCTCGACGGCATGCTTGGCTTTGCTCTTGTAGAAGCCGAGTGACTTGATAGTGTCTGCCACGTCAGCCACGCTCGCCCCGGCCATGGCCTCGGGCGTGGGCCACTGGGCAAACAGCCGCGGCGTCACCTTGTTGACCTGCGCATCGGTCGTTTGCGCCGAGAGCAGCACCGCGATCAGCAGGCGGAAGGGATTCTCGTGGTCCAAAAAGCACTCGACCGGGCCATAGCGACGGTTGAGGCGCTCACACACCTCGATGGCGCGCTCGCGCTTGGCGGCATTGGTCTCGCGTGGCATAACGACTCCTCGGCTCAACGGCACAATAAACTTATGGGCACAATTGTCCCACGTCCGAGACGCTTACGCCTCCAAGAATGCGCCGGTCTGACGGCTCCACAGGCTCGCGTACTCGCCACCCGCCTCGACAAGCTGCGCATGCGTGCCGTCCTCGACGATCTCGCCATCGGCCAGCACCACAATGCGGTCGAGCGCCGCCACGGTGGACAGGCGATGTGCCACCACAATGGAGGTGCGGCCGCGCATCAGGTTCTCGAGCGCCTCCTGCACCAACGCCTCGGACTCGCTGTCCAAGGCAGACGTCGCCTCGTCGAGCACTAGAATCGGCGCGTCGGTTAGGATGGCGCGAGCGATAGCCACGCGCTGACGCTGGCCGCCCGAGAGCTTGACGCCGCGCTCACCCACCATGGTGTCAAAGCCACGGGGCAAGCGGTCGATAAACTCGGTCGCATTAGCCAAGCGAGCCGCCTCACGGATCTGCTCGTCGGTGGCGTCGGGGCGTCCGTAGGCGATATTCTCGCGAATGGAGCGATGGAACAGCAGCGCCTCCTGCGGCACGTAGGCAACCTGGCGGCGCAGGCTCTGCTG
>JAUUMM010000034.1:0-22631 GCA_030839365.1 Collinsella sp. | reverse complement strand
AAATTGCAACTATACCGGTTTACGGGGCTGAATCGCCAACTGGCGACCATGGTGCCAATAGTGAAATTAAACCCGCAGGTAGATGGCTTATTGTTTCTTGATAATGCAGGGTATGGTTGGCTTGCAGCATCCTGGCCCCGTAATCCGGCGTAGTTTTGAAAATTGTCCCTTGGGGACGGAGGAAAACGGATCATTTTTGTCTCGAAGAGGGGTGGCGGGATACCGTCCGTCACGAATTGGGCTCATCTCCTACGTTTGGACGCATATCCCGAACCATGCCGAAAAGTACGATATTAAAACCGCAGGTAGCAGACTCGTTGTTTTTGAAAAAACAAGGGTATGGTCAGGGGCTCGGGGCAAACGTAGCAGATGGGCGCGATTCGTGGCGCGGCTATTCCAGGTGCCACGGCTTCACTCCTCTGGCGCGACATTTCAAGGCGCTTTTGAGGAGGAGTGTCCCTGATGACTGGGCGTTTAAGAACGTCCAATGACTAAGTTGCAGGTGGCGGCGGTTGTGTTACACTAAAGCTGCGTATATGACGCAAATATCTCGATACAGATCAATGATGTCCGTCGGTATTTGACGGAGCTAGACTGTTTAGCCGCCCTGAAGGTTTATGCAGGGAGCATGTGATCACAGGGCTTGAAAAGAAAGTTGAGCAAACACTGTGTCTGATCAACAGCAAGAAAACGAAATAACGACGACGCAAGCCGCTCCCGCTGCACCGGTTGCGTCGGACCAGGTCGCGGCGCCCGCGCAAGCCTCGGCTCCTGAGACGCCTAAGGCTGCTTCGACGCCTACGCCTGTAGCGGCTGAGAAGGCCGTGTCTGCAACTGGTGAGGAGGCTGCTCCGGCAAAGCCCAAGCGTACGCGCCGCGCGGCCAAGCCTGCCGATGACGGCGAGGAGGTCACCAAGCCCAAGCGCCGTACCACGCGCACGACGCGCGCCAAGCGTACCGCTGCAGCTGACTCCTCGGCGCCGATTTCCGATGAGGTCGCGCAGGCACGTGCGTTGGCGCAGATTAGCGAGGCTCAGGTGGTGCGCGCCCGCCGTCGTGCTGCCGAGCGTGAGGCCGCGGCTCTGACCGAGCTTGCAGCTCCGTTTGTGCCCGAGACGCCTGCCGCCACCGAGACCCCTGTCGCCGACCAGCCAACCGAGAAGCCGGTACCGCGCACACGCCGTCGCACGGCTGCTAAGGCCGAGCAGGTTGCCGATCAGGTAACCCCCGAGCTCGCTGAGGCTTCGGTCCGTTCCGCGGCAGGGGAGGGCACATCGCCTGTTGAGCCCGCTGCGCCTGTCGAGGCCAGCGAAGTTCCCGTTGTCGATCCGGCTTTGCGCCCGCACCGTCGCGGTCGCAAGCCCAAGGCTTTCGTCGAGGCCGAGAAGGCCGCAGCCGCAGCCGCCGCCGCTCGGGATGCTGCGGCGACCGCCGAGCCTGCAACCGCTGCCGACGCGCCCGTCCAGGATGCTACGACTTCCGAGGCCGTTTCTGCCGATGTCGAGCCCGCCGACGTCCGTCCTGGTCGCAGCCATCGTACTGCTGCTAAGCGCACGTCCAAGGCCAAGGCTGCCAAGAAGGGTGCGTCCGAGGTTTCCGCCGAGACGACCGCCGATGCATCGACTGATGCCGCCGAGCCCCAAGACGTCGAACAGTCTGCGTCCGAGAAGCCCAAGCGCGGTCGCAAGAAGTCCGCTAAGGCCAAGGCCGTCGAGCAGCATGCCGAGGCCGAGCCGCAGGGCGATTCCAATGCCGAGGCCAGCGATGATGCTTCGGCTAACGAAGACGCCTCCGCAACCGATGGCACCGCCCCCGTCGAGACCGAAGAGAGCGCTCGCCCCAACCGCCGTCAGCACAAGCGCAACGACGAGCGTAATGACCGCAACGAGCGCAAGGACGAGCGTAACAACGATCGCCGCAACCGTCAGCGCGACCGCAAGCAGCGCAATAAGGAGCGCAATGCCGCTCCGACTGAGCCCACGCTTTCGCGCGAGGAGCTCGCGGCCATGAAGGTCGCCGAGCTGCGCGAGAAGGCCAAGGAGTTCGAGATCGAGACGACCGGCAAGAAGAAGGCCGAGCTCGTCGAGGAGATCTACACTACCGCCGCAAAGGCCGAGGGTTTCCGCGATATCAAGGGCATTCTGCAGATTCGCCCAGACAGCTCCGGCATCATCCACGCCCATGGCTACATGAAGTCCAACGACGACGCCTTCGTGCCCGCATACCTCATCCGTTCCGCGCGTCTGCGCACGGGCGATGTCATCGAGGGCTCGCTGCGTCCTTCGCGCGGCGGCGACAAGCGCGCCGGCCTCGCCAAGATCACGACCGTCAACGGCATGGATCCTGAGCAGATTCGCAATCGCCCCAAGTTCGGCGACCTCACCCCGGTCTATCCCAACGAGCCGCTGCGCATGGAGCATGGCAAGGATTCCATTACCGGTCGTGCCATCGACATCGTGTCGCCGATCGGCAAGGGTCAGCGTGGCCTGATTGTGTCCCCGCCTAAGGCCGGCAAGACGACGATCCTCAAGAAAATCTGCCAGTCTATCTCGATTAACAACCCCGAGGTGCACCTCATCTGCCTGCTCGTCGACGAGCGCCCCGAAGAGGTCACCGATATGCAGCGTTCCATCAAGGGCGAGGTTGTGGCGTCGACCTTCGATATGCCCGCCGACAACCACACTCGCGTGGCAGAGCTCGTCATCGAGCGCGCCAAGCGCATCGTGGAACTGGGCGGCGATGTTGTAGTTGTGCTCGACTCCATCACGCGTCTTGCCCGCGCCTACAACTTGGCGGCGCCCGCCTCAGGCCGCATCCTTTCGGGCGGCGTTGATTCGGCGGCACTGTATCCGCCCAAGCGTTTTCTGGGTGCAGCCCGCAATATCGAGAACGGTGGCTCGCTCACCATCCTGGCCTCCGCACTCATCGATACCGGTTCCAAGATGGACGAGGTCATCTTTGAGGAGTTCAAGGGTACCGGCAACATGGAGCTCAAGCTCGACCGCGACCTGGCCGATCGCCGCATTTTCCCGGCCATCGACCCTGTTGCCTCGGGTACGCGCAACGAGGACCTGCTGGTCGACGAGCAGATGCGCCCGTTTGTCTTTGGTCTGCGTCGCATCCTCGCCGGCATGAACAATACCGAGCGCGCGGCCGCATCGTTTATCAAGGGCCTCAAGGGCACCAACACCAACCAGGAGTTCCTGGTGCGTTCGGCCAAAAAGCATAGCGACTACGAGCAGACGTTCTAAGTCGTCAACCGCACGCGGCGTTATTGCCGGCGCGATGAAGGGTCGGGGCTTGCGCCTCGGCCCTTTTTATATCGCCACTCGGCGCCAGTTATCGACCATAAGACTGGCAAGCAGCAGGTTTCCCGTTTCAATCCGACATCGTCGCTTGCAATCGACAGGGCGGTTTCGCATAATAGCTTTTAAGCTTCGCGACGGAAAACGCAGATGAAACGAACCATATACCGTTGCTTTGGGGCATAGCCCCGCTTCATCTTCTCTCGCGCAGCCAACTGAATGATGCGATTTGGGTGCTGGAAGATGGGGAGAGCTCATGGCTTCTTCTGATGCAACACAACGAGCAGTCCTTGCCGGACTTTCGTGCGGGATCGGCCTGGCCGCCCCCGTGGTTATGTATGCCGCGACGCTGCCGTTTTCGTCGGTGAACGAGACGGTCGTGGCGGGTGCGGTTCCCTTCGCCGTGGGCGCGGTGGCGGGCGTGGGTATCTATGCCGCCTCGCTGGGCATCTCCGAGTACCGTGCGCAGCGTGAAGAGCGTCTGTTCCAGCCCGATGCCATGGGCGGTGCTGCCAATCTCAATCAACATCAAAGTGAGTTCAAGACCGCCTCGATTCCGGCTCAGCAGCAGGATGCGACTCCTTACGCTGCGGCTTCTGCTTCTCAGGCTCAGGCGGAGCAGTCTACCTCGGCATACCTTTCCGGCCTGACTGGTGCGTTCCAGCGCCGTCATGCCGATGATGGTGTCCCTACCATCGCTCGAGCCGCAGATGCTATGGACGAGGCCGAGGCTTGGTCCATGATCGACAGTATGCTCGACGACGATTCGCCGGTGAGCTGCGACCCTGCACACTCGCGCGACGTCTATCAAGTCGCCATCGACGAGCTTACCAACGGCGGGCAGACCGGCTCCTTCAATCGTGACGACATCGCCGCCGCGGCGCGCGCCGTGTCGGGCTCCCAGGCCGCCCCTGCGGGCAGCACGGCGGCTTTCGTGGCACTCGTTGCCAACGCGGCAGCCAATAACGCCTACAACGCTACCTCGGCGGATGCGAACGCTTCTGCCGACAATTCGTACGTTGATGAAGCCATGACTGCGGACGAGGAGGCCGTTGCCGCCCGCCGTGCCGCCGAAAGCTCGCTGTGGGGCGCTCCTGCCCAGCAGCAGGCGGCCGAGGCTGCGCCGTACAACGCAAACCTCGCCAGCATGCCTATCATCTCCGGTGCCGTGGACATCGATCTCGATGACCTCGATGAGCCTGCAGCCATCACCGCATCGATTGATGCCCAAGATCGCATCGACACCGGCGACCTTCCGGACGCCTCGCTCGAGGTTGATGTCCCCATGGCCGATTACTCGGGCCACGAGGACATGTGGGCCGCCGCCACCGCGATCCTGGATGAGATTGACGAGCCTGCTACTGTTGCAGCCCCCACTCCCGTCGCTGCCCCTCAGCCTGCTGCCCCCGCCTATGTCGGCCGTCACAGCGCTGTGTTCCCCGAGGATACTGCCCGTATCTCGCGCGAGAGCATCGAGCGGGCCGAGGCTATTGCCGCCGGCATTATGGAAAATCGTCGTCACGAGCGCGTCAATCAGATCCTCGAGGAAGAGATCGAGCGCCTGCAGTCCTCTACCGCCAAGCGTACGGGCCGTGCTTATCTGAGCGTTATCGAGGGCGGTACCGCCAGCTTCGCGCCGCTCCGCGCGGAGGCATAACTTCTGCATGGTTAAGATCAATCGAAAATGGGCGGTTGTTACCTGCCTGATGGCGCTTTTGATTTGGGGCAATTCGCTGGTTCCCGGCTCGGGGTCGGGTTCGCTGAGCCTAACGGTCATGGAAGCTATCCGCGGTTTCCTGCACGGCGTGGGACTTCCATATGAATGGGTGACCAACTTTGTTGTTCGCAAGTGCGCGCATTTTACCGAGTATATGGTGCTCGGCATCCTGGCAACGCACGCCTTTGATTTTGAGGGCCGGCACACCTTTGACGTGCTACTGCCCACGGCGGTGTTCCTGCTGCTGATTCCCTCGATCGACGAGACGATTCAGCTCTTTGTGCCGGGACGCGCCGGCATGATCACTGATGTGATGATCGACTGCTGTGGAGCGGCAACGGGCGTTGTGCTCCGATATCTCTTACGGTGGCTGATGTGCGCCAAAAAAGCCGCCTAGGACGTATTGTTTGGTCCTAGGCGGCCTTTTTTATTTGAGGGGTTATATGAGGCGTGGTGGCGTCGTTCCGTAGGTTGGATTTGCCGAGCGCGCCACGCCCTGTGGGTGCGTCTGCTACTGAAGCGCCTGTGCGCCCAGGGCCAGGCAGCCCATGATGCCCTGCTTGCCCTCGAGGCTGTTGTTGACAATATAGGAATCGATGTCGTTGACCTCGGGCGTGACGATATAGCCGTTGAGCATCTCGGCGCACTTTTTGCGTGCGAGCGGCACGATGGGGGTGTGGTCGGCCACGCCGCCGCCGATGATGATCTTTTGCGGTGCGTAGCACAGCGTGTAGGTCATGAGCGCCTGTGCCAGATAGCCTGCGAGCAGGTCCATGGCCTCCGGGTCATCGGCCATGTCTCCGGCGCTCTTGCCATCCCAGCGCTTTTTAACGCCAGGGCCGGCGATGAGGCCCTCGAGGCAGTTGTCATGGAAGGGGCAGGCGCTATGCTCGCCGATGGTGTCGCGCGGGTCGCGCGTGACCAGGATGTGGCCGGCCTCGGGATGCATCATGCCGTGCACGAGCTTGCCGCCCGAGAGCACGCCGGCGCCCACGCCGGTGCCGATGGTCAGGTAGACCACGTCGGTGAGGCCCTGGGCGCAACCAAAGGTGACCTCGCCCAAGCAGGCAACGTTGACGTCGGTGTCGTAGCCACAGGGAATATTGAGCTCGTTTTGGATGGTGCCCAGCAGATCAAAGTAGCGCCATGCCGTTTTGGGCGTCTCCAGGATCTTGCCGTATTGGGGCGACGCGGGGTTGACTGCGGTGGGGCCAAAGGCGCCGATGCCCAGCGCGGTGATGCCCTTGTCGGCAAACCATGCATTGACGGCCTCAACGGTCTCCTGCGGGGTCGTGGTCGCGATCTGCTCACGCTCCAGGACCGTACCGTCTGCATAGCCCGTGGCGCAGACCATCTTGGTGCCGCCGGCCTCGAGCGCTCCGATAAGCTGCTGTTCTGCCATAGTATTCCTCTCTCTGGGACGAGTTGCTCCGTGACTAAAGTATAGGGCTCTAAACTATTTAAGAATGCGTTATAAAAAGAAGCCTCGCAACGCGGCGGGCGGTGCGAGGCTTCTTTGGCTACTTTAGCTGCCGGGCCGTCCTTACCCGCGCGGCTTGATTTTATCACGTAGAGACTTGAGGTTCTCCAGTGCCGCATTAAGCGTCTCGTTCCGCTTGGCAAAGTGGAAACGAATCAGATGGTTGACGGGCTCGCGGAAGAAGCTCGAGCCGGGCACTGCGCCCACGCCCACCTTAGACGCGAGATCCTCGCAGAATTCGAGGTCGCTGTCATAGCCAAACTCAGAGATGTCCATCATGACGTAGTAAGCGCCCTGCGGCACGTTGTGCTCAAGACCGATGCTATCGAGCCCCTGGCAGAACAGGTCGCGCTTGGCGGTGTAGAGGTCGAGGACCTCCTGGTAATAGCTGTCGTCGAAGTTGAGGGCGGTGACGACAGCTTCCTGCAGGGGAGCGGCGGCACCCACGGTGAGGAAGTCGTGGACCTTCTTGATGCGCTCGGTGATCTGGGCCGGGGCAATGGTGTAGCCAAGACGCCAGCCGGTGATGGAGTACGTCTTAGACAGCGAACTACAGCTGATGGTTCGCTCGAACATGCCGGGCAGCGTGGCCATATAGACGTGCTCGTGGGGCGCGTAGACGATGTGCTCGTATACCTCGTCGGTAATGCAGTAGGCGTCGTACTTTTTGCAGAGGTCGGCGATAAAGGTGAGCTCCTCGCGCGTAAAGACCTTGCCGCAGGGGTTGGAAGGGTTGCACAGGACGATGGCCTTGGGGTCGTTGTCGCGGAAGGCCGCCTCGAGTGTCTCGCGGTCAAAGTCGAATGTGGGCGGGTTGAGCGGCACGTAGATGGGCTCGGCACCCGAAAGGATCGTGTCGGCGCCGTAGTTCTCGTAGAACGGCGAGAAGATGACGACCTTATCGCCGGGGTTCGTGACCGTCATCATGGCGGCCATCATGGCCTCGGTGGAGCCGCAGGTGACTACGATATTCTCGTTGGGGTTCACCGGCATGCCCATAAAGTGCTCCTGTTTGGCGGCAAGCGCCTCGCGCATGGCCTGGGAGCCCCAGGTGATGGAGTACTGGTGATAGAGCGGCTTGGGATCGGCGGCGATGGTGCTGAGGCTATCGAGCAGCTGCGCCGGGGGATTGAAGTCAGGGAAGCCCTGCGAGAGATTGACAGCGCCGTACTTATTGGAGATGCGTGTCATGCGGCGGATGACCGAATCGGTAAATCTTGCCGTGCGGTTGGAGAGTTCTTTCATGACGGTCCTTTCGAGGATTTGCAGTGGGGCAAGTTTACTCCTATGAAACCGGTGGGATTTGCTCGAAATGGTCTCGAAAAACTCTTTTCAAAATTCTTGAAAATTGGGGCTTGCATCGCGTGGCGTTCCTTGCAATAATAGTCGAGCGCGAAGCGCACAGGACACGGTGGGTGTAGCTCAGTTGGCTAGAGCGACGGGTTGTGGTCCCGTAGGTCGAGGGTTCGAGTCCCTTTACCCACCCCAGTTCTTGCTTCGTGTTGATATCGGGTCGTTAGCTCAGTTGGTAGAGCAGGGGACTCTTAATCCCAAGGTCCAGGGTTCGACCCCCTGACGGCCCACCACACGATATCTCCTCTAAAGTCCGCCACAACGGACTTTAGCTTTGGGTCGTTAGCTCAGTTGGTAGAGCAGGGGACTCTTAATCCCAAGGTCCAGGGTTCGACCCCCTGACGGCCCACCAAAGATCGTTAAAGCGACTGGCTCAGGCTGGTCGCTTTTTTGTTGACCTCGCATGGGGTCGAACCCGAAAGGGCGCGGAGCTGAGGAAATGCGTAAGCATTTACCAACGCAGCGCGCAAGGCGCCTTGGCGCCGCAGCGGCCGCCTGCGCAGCAGGCTGACCCCCTGACGGCCCACCAAAGAATGTTAAAGCGACTAGCTTAGGCTGGTCGCTTTTTTGTTGACCTCGCATGGGGTCGAACCCGAAAAGGCGCGGAGCTGAGTAATCTGTACCGTGATTCCCTTAGGGAAACACGGCTAAAGCCCCATAAACGTGCTCTCCTTATGAGAATTATGCTCACGGGGCTCGATGCATGTTGAGAAGTTGTGATCAAACTCAAAGTGAGAATCGATTTAGTCTGCTCGATAGTGCGATCCGAGACTTTCGGTTCGCTTACGCATGGCTTTGATCATTTCCTGTGCTAGTTGAATCTGCGATTGCAGGCGGGCGAGGGCTGCGACTTCGCTGTCCTGGGCTTTCTGTGTTCTCAAAGTCGTTGCCTCTGTCTTCAAGCCCTCAAGCTCGTGTAGTGCCTCGGATAGGCCCGTCTCTGTGCGGTTGATCATGCAATAGGTGCTCATCGTGTGCTTAAAGCTGTGTGTCAGGCGTTCGGCATCTGCTGTAGCTATGCCATGCTGGGGGAGGGCGATATCCGCCTTCAGGACTGTCTCAGGCTCTTTCTGCGCTGCAAGGGCTGCCGATGCGCCCGCGATGCGTCCGAACACGATGCCGTTGGCGCTTGACAAGCCACCAATGCGGTCGGCGCCGTGCATGCCGCCTGTCGCCTCGCCGCAAGCGTAGAGGCCCTCAACGCCCGTGTGCGCGGTCTTATCGATCTTGATGCCGCCATTAGCGGCGTGGGCATACATCGCAACGCGCATCTCGTCAGTCGGGGCGATGCCGTGCTCGTCTTGCAGCCAGGTGGCAAAGGCCTGCACAAACTCTGGGACATCCTCGCGGGGGAAGTCGTAGCGGAGCGCCAGGCCTTCGACGCCTGCCTGATCGATGGCAAGATCGATAGCGCGGGAGGCCAAGCGTGACGTGAAAGGACCATATCCAGAGCGCTGCTCGAGCAGGTTGTCCAGCTTGTCGTCGGCAATATCCGCCGGCTGGTCTACATGTACGTAGCGCCAGGTTTTCTCGTTGAAGACCAGGTTGCGCTTGGGCTCGATGAAGCCGGGCATCATCTGCATGAACTCTATATTAGTAAGCGATGCGCCGTGCGCCAGCGCGATGGCCTGCGAGGAACTGAGCACATCAGCCGACGTAAGGCTGCGCTCGAACAGGCCGCCTGTGCCACCGGCTGCGATGACCGTGGCCTTGGCAGCAAAGGGCACGATTCGATTTTCGGTAAGGTCGTAGAGTACGGTTCCGGTTATTCTGCCGTTCGTGTCCTCAACAAGGTCGATAAGCTCATGGCGGGGGAGCAGGCGAATGCCGAGCGACTCGATCCAGGTCGTCAGAGCGTCCTCAAGGGGCTTGCGGGTGAGGCCGCGCCACATGCGCGTCTTGTGGTCAAAGCAGGGGATAAATTGCTTTTGTTGAGCACTCTTGGCGCTTTGCGGACGCTGGAGCTCAACGCCCAGGTCTTGCTCGAGCCAGTCAATCGCTTGGGGAATGCCGTGGACGAACGCTTGGACGAGTTCGGGGTCGGCAACGCCGCCGCCGACGGCCAGGATGGTGTCGATGAGGTCCTGCTCGTCGTCTTCGTTAACGGGTCCGATAAGCCCTAGGCCCCAGGTTCCGGGGAAGAAGCTCGATCCACTCATAGTCTTGCCGGCGCTTGCCACAGTGACGGTTGCACCCGTGCGTGCCGCTTCGATGGCGGCGCAAAGGCCCGCAATGCCAGATCCAATTACCAGTACATCAGTCGATTCCATCGGATTCCTTTCTCGTCCGGCGCATTGTCGCACGGGTGATCGGCAATGGGGCCGCAAAGACTCGGCAAATCGGTAAAGGGCAAATATGGCAGGTGGGCGTCATGGACGCTCTGACGCTCCATCTCATCACATCTTGTATTTCGCCCCAACTGATATATCGGCATTAGCTACCCTGCGACAGCGCAAACAAAAAGAGCCGCTACCTGGGTGGGTAGTGGCTCCAAAGCTCAACTATATGAGCATCGCGCGGGCGCGATTAGGCCTTGAGGGCCTCCTCGACGGCGACAGCGCAGGCGACGGTGGCACCGACCATGGGGTTGTTGCCCATGCCGATGAGACCCATCATGTCAACGTGCGCAGGCACGGAGGAAGAACCGGCGAACTGGGCGTCGGAGTGCATACGGCCCATGGTGTCGGTCATGCCGTAAGAGGCAGGGCCGGCGCCCATGTTGTCCGGGTGCAGGGTACGACCAGTGCCGCCACCAGAAGCGACGGAGAAGTACTTCTTGCCAGCCTCGAGGCGCTCCTTCTTGTAGGTGCCAGCGACGGGGTGCTGGAAGCGCGTGGGGTTGGTGGAGTTACCGGTGATCGAGATGTCGACGTTCTCGTGCCACATGATGGCAACGCCCTCGCGGACGTCGTCGGCGCCGTAGCAGTTGACGGCGGCGCGGGGACCATCGGAGTAGGGGATGGTCTCGACGACCTTGAGCTCGCCCGTGAAGTAGTCGAACTGGGTCTTCACGTAGGTGAAGCCGTTGATGCGGGCGATGATCTGAGCAGCGTCCTTGCCCAGACCGTTGAGGATGACGCGCAGCGGCTTCTTGCGAGCCTTGTTGGCGTTTAGAGCCAGGCCGATAGCACCCTCAGCGGCAGCGAAGGACTCGTGACCGGCCAGGAAGGCGAAGCACTCGGTGTCGTCGGAGAGCAGCATAGCGCCCAGGTTGCCGTGGCCCAGACCGACCTTGCGGTCCTCGGCGACGGAGCCGGGAACGGTGAAGGCCTGGATGCCCTCGCCGATGATGGCGGCAGCCTCAGAAGCGGACTTGGCGCCACGCTTGACAGCGAGAGCGCAACCGAGGGTGTAGGCCCACTCGGCGTTCTGGAAGGCGATGGACTGGGTGTTGTTGACGATCTCACGCGGGTTGAAGCCCTTGTCGGTGCAGATCTGCAGAGCTTCCTCGAGGGAGGCGATGCCGTTGTCGGCGAGGCACTTGTTGATCTTGTCAGCGCGGCGCTCGTAACCTTCGAACGTAACAGTCATAGTTATTTCCCTCCCTTTCTACTCGTGAACCGGGAACACGCTGGCGACGGAGTGAGTCTCCTCGTCGGTGCGCGGGTCGATGTACTTGGCAGCGTTCTCCCACTGACCATAGTGGCCCATAGCGCCAGCGATGGCCTCCTCGGGGGTCTTGCCGGCCTTGACGGCGTCGGTGAACTTGCCGAGGTTCAGGAACTCGAATGCGATGATCTCGTTCTTGTCGTTGAGAGCCATGCGGGTGACGTAGCCCTGAGCGAGCTCGAGGTAACGAGCGCCCTTGGCCTTGGTGCCGAACATGGTGCCGACCTGAGAGCGAAGGCCCTTGCCGAGGTCGTCGAGGGAGGCGCCCACGGGCAGGCCGCCCTCGGAGAACGCGGTCTGGCTGCGGCCGTAAACGATCTGCAGGAAGATCTCGCGCATAGCAACGTTGATGGCGTCGCAGACGAGGTCGGTGTTGAGGGCCTCGAGGATGGTCTTACCGGGAAGGATCTCGGAAGCCATGGCGGCAGAGTGGGTCATACCCGAGCAGCCGATGGTCTCAACGAGGGCCTCCTCGATGATGCCGTCCTTGACGTTCAGCGTGAGCTTGCAGGCGCCCTGCTGAGGTGCGCACCAACCCACACCGTGCGTAAGACCGGAGATGTCGGAAATCTCCTTAGCCTGGACCCACTTGCCCTCCTCGGGGATGGGTGCGGGGCCGTGGTATGCACCCTTGGCAACGGGGCACATGTTCTCCACTTCCTGTGAGTACTGCATGCCTCTCCTCTCTATCGTGTTGGCGTCCCGTCTGGGGGCCGTGGCTGGCGATTGCCGGGCGACCCTTCGAAAGGGACATGACATGCAGCCCCTATAATACCGCGAAATGCACGGAATATTCGGCGAACGGCTCAGTTTTCGTAGCGAGATGCGCGGAACTTTCAATTGAAACGGTTTAACTCTATATTCTGTGGTCGTGCACTTCCGTAGAGGGGGTCCGTCTTGGGCAAGCTTTTGGTCAGCTTTTGTAAGCGTTGCAGGGGTTGACCTGTTGCAACGGTGCCGTTCGCCGCCTGTTTACTGCCTTTGGCCGCGCGAGCGAATTGTTTTGCGTGAATGTTTTGATGGCACGCTTCAATCGTGCTGTATTGGATGGCAAGCAGATCCCGGCGAAGGGAGCGCCATGCAGCGCGTTTGGAGAACGGTTACCGGCTTTTACCATGTCTGTGCCCGCGGTACGGGCAAGCAGCTCATCTTTGAGGGCGATGAAGACCGGTGGGAGTTCTTGGAGCTGATGCGTGAGTGCTGCCGCAAGGCGGGCGTGACGGTTATCGCCTGGTGCCTTATGGGCAATCACGTGCGTCTGGTGCTTGCAGATTACGAGGACGCGATGAGCGCGGCGATGCACCGGCTGCTTTTGACGTACGCGCGGCGGTTCAATAAACGCACGGGGCGCACAGGGCATCTGTTCCAGAACCGTTTTGACCGGCGCTCGCTCGATACCGACTGGCAGGTGATGGAGGCTATTCGCTCCGTTCACGCCGATCCGCAGGAGGCGGGCATCAGTCTCATTGAGCGTTATCCCTGGAGCAGCTTTCCGGAGCATTTGTGCGCTTACGACGGTGACGCGGCCGATGTCGCGAGGGGATTTTCTGATCCTTCTTGCGTGCTTGAGCTTTTTGGTTCTGCCGAGGGCTTTATTGCCTATTCGCTTTCGACGCCCGACGGCGGCGAACCGGCGCTGCGCGATATGAAAGAGACAGAGTGGGAACGCCACGCCTTTGCCGACAAGATGGCGAAGAGCCTCGGGGTTCCGCTCAATGTGGTTAAAACTGCACCGCCGGCGCAGCGCGATACCGTTATTGTTGGATTGAGCAATGCCGGCCTTACGGTGCGCCAGATTGAGCGGTATACCGGGATTGGCAAAAGTACCGTCTCTCGTATCGTGCGCGCCCGCGCGCGAACGGCGATGCGGGCTGGCGGAAACGTGATGTAAGGTCGCCTGTTCACCGCAGTTGGGGTCGTCCATACGCCGCAACCAGCGTTCAAAAGCTTGGTACGGTAACTGCACTTCTTAATATGCATAGAACAATCGTCATCTTGCATAAAATAACAGCTCAGTCCGGGTTTGCCCGTGCCTACCCCCGTCTGCGCCGTGCAAAAAACGGAGTTTTCAGCATCGTGGTGCTGTCGGCACTGCCGCAATCTTGCAACATACGGGTCCCGAAGCTATTTATGCCTTCCGATCCGCCTCCGAAGCGCATGTATGTGATCCCTGAGACCGCGATGCTTGTTCTAAAACACAATATATATGCGCCTGGAGACGTTGATTAACGCTTTCGATGCGTATACATACAGCTTGGCGTGCTGAATACTCGCAAAAATGCACGTCGCACCCTATGGGACCCGTCTGCGGCAGGCGCGAAGCGAGTCGGAGCTCAGCAGAACGGGGCTTGGCGCATTGCTTGGCGGGCCCGGGGCCCTGCCGCAGGCCTTTGGTGCTGTGGAAAACGCCCGTGTTCGCGTCTGGCCGTGTGGTAAATGACAGACGGGGCGCCGGGCGCGCTGATTTTGTGTGTTCGTGCTCATTAGGAAAACAGAGCCGCCCGTATTGGGCGGCTCGGCAATCAAAAACCTTGGATTCGGAGCATACGCTACTGGTTAGCTTGCCCCTCGAGCATGCCGTCGAGGGTGCGCCAGGCGAGCTCGGCGCATTTGACGCGGGCGGGCATGTGCGAGATGTCCTGGAGCTGGGCGGCTTCGTCCAGGTCTTCCAGGTCCTCCTCGGAGAGCTTCTCGCCGCGGATCATGGCGAGGAAGAGCTCTGCCAGGCGGCGAGCTTCCTCGACGGTCTCGCCGGTGATGAGATCGGCCATGATGTCGGCACTGGCCTGGCTGATGGCGCAGCCGTGGCCGGTAAAGGAGGCCTCCTCAATCACGTTGTTCTCGACACGCAGCTGCAGAGTGAGCTCGTCTCCGCAGCTGGGGTTGATGCCGTCGTGCTCGTGCGTGGGAGCATCCATCTCGTACTTGTAGTCGGGGTGCGAGTTGTGCTCCATAAATGTGGTGGAGGTGTACAGATTACCCATTGAACGTGCTCCAAACGTGATGCAGGCCGGCGATGAACTTGTCAATGTCGGCCTTGTCGTTGTAGAAGGCCACGCTGGCGCGGCAGCAGGCAAGGTTCTCGACGCCCAGCCAGGTGAGCAGCGGCTGTGCACAGTGGTGACCGGCGCGGATGCAGACGCCGTCCATGTCCATGATGCTCGCGACGTCGTGCGGGTGGATGCCGCGGACGTTAAAGCTCACAACGCCGTGGTGGTTGTCCCAATAGATGGAGCCGATGATCTGGACAAAGTCGAGCTGCATGAGCTCGCCCATCAGGTAGTGGACGAGTGCCTGCTCGCGTGCCTGGACGTTCTCGTAACCCACCGTGTTGACCAGGTAGTCGAGTGCCGCACCCGTGGCGAAGATGCCGGCGGCGTCCTGTGTGCCGGCCTCGAATTTCTCGGGAACGGGCGCCCAGACGGCGTCCTGCTCGGTAACAGAGTCGATCATCTCGCCGCCGGTGAGCATGGGCGGCATGGCGTTGAGCAGGTCCATCTTGCCCCACAGCACGCCGATGCCCATGGGGCCCATAGCCTTGTGTGCACTAAAGGCAAAGAAGTCGGCGCCCAGGTCGGCCACATCGACCGGCATGTGCGGCAGCGACTGCGCACCGTCGACGACCAGGTAGCCGCCATACTTGTGCACGAGCTTGCCGAGGTTCTTGACTGGGTTCTCGACTCCCAACACGTTGGAGACCTGACCCACGGCCAGAATCTTGGTCTTGGGACCAACCTTGGCAAGAACCTCCTCGGTGGTGAGCTGACCGGTCTTGGTGGGGTAGAGGTAGACGAGCTTGGCGCCGGTCTCGCGGCAGACCTGCTGCCACGGAATCAGGTTGGAGTGGTGCTCCATGATGGTGATGACGACCTCGTCGCCCGGCTCGAGGACTGTGGGTGCAAAGCTCTTGGCGACCAGGTTGAGCGACTCGCTCGTGTTGCGGGTGAAGACGACCTCGTTGGCCTGTGAGGCGCCGATGAGGTCGGCGATCTGCTGGCGGACCTTCGCGATGGCGTCGGTGGCCTCGACGGACAGTGAGTACAGGCCGCGCAGGGGGTTGGCGTTCATGCGCTGATAGAAGTCACGCTCGGCGTCGAGCACGCAGGCGGGGCGCTGCGCGGTGGCGGCACTATCGAGGAAGGCGATCTCGGGGTGCTGCTGGAAAAGCGGGAACTGTGCCTTGTAGGGATTGGTCTCGATGTCGACGGTAGGCCAGCCGCGCGAGGCCTCGTCACTGGCGTCGAACTCCATAGGCTCCGGTGCGGTACAGGTATCGCATTTAACGTGCTCGGTGTCGATCATGCGAGCTCCTCTTCAAAGTTGTTGATCAGGTTGTTGCCCAAGCGGACGACGGCTGCGCGGGTGCGCTCGTCGGTGGCGGAAAGCGCGGCGTCCTCCAGCTTGGCGCGAATGAACAGGTCCTCGGCGGCGTTTTGGTCAAGGCCACGGCAGGCGAGATAGAACAGTTGCTCGTCGCGGACGTGGCCGATTGTGGCGCCGTGGTTGCCGGCGACGTCGTCCTCGTCGCAGAGAATGACGGGAACGGTCTTGTTGTCGACGCCCTTGTTGGCCAAAAGCACCGTCTCGCGCTCGGTGCCGGTTGCGCCCTTGCAGCCGTGCACGAGGTCGATGGTGCCACGGTAGACCTTCTTGGACGTGCCAGTCAGCACGCCGTTGGCGTCGATCTCGCACTCGGTCTTGCGACCGCGGTGGCGCAGCTCGTAGTTAAAGTCGCGCACCTGCTCTCGGGCGCCCAGGTAGTCAGTATCGATGGTGACCTTGGCGGTATCGCCCAGCAGGTCGCCGGCAAGGCCGGTGGCGCTGGCGCCGGCACCCAGGACGGTGTGCTGCACGTTGACGCGCGCGCCCTCGTCCAGGAACAGGCCGGTGTCGTCGAGCGCGATCCAGCTATCGTCGAGCGTCTGCGTGCAGGTCACGTTGACGGTGGCGTACTCGTGGGCGCACACGCGTAGCACGGATCCCACGACGCCTTGGCCGGCAACGGGAGAGTCCAGGGCAATAAGCAGATCGAGCGTCGACTGGGGACGGGCGACGACGTCGATGGCGGCGATGGCCGCGGCTGCATCGACACCGCTCACGCGCACGGTAACCGTGGCGTGCTTGTATGCGGGCACATCGATGACGATGCGCTTGGTGGCGTGGTCGGCCAAGTAGGTGTAGGCAGCCTCGCCCATGCCGGTCTCGAAGGCTTCAGCAGGGGAGAGCTCCTCCTCGAGCTTGATGGCACCGGCCTGGTAGATGGAGGTGGCGGGCACGTCAAGCTCGGTCTCGGGCGTGATGCGGGCGCGGTCGGCGGCGTCGCCGGGGGCGGAGGCGCGGCGCTCGGGGAAGCGCTCGGCCATGGCGTCCATGGCGGCGTTAAATGCGTCGGCAGCGCCGCGGAACTGCTCGTCCAAGCCCTCGACCTTAACAGCCTCGGTGGGAGCGGCGGCAAGCTCGTCAGAGAGCTCGAGCTTGGTCTGGTTCATCTTCAGCCAACCCCAAGTGGCAGCTGGCATCGCATTGACCTGCTCAAGGGTGGTAGCAGCGGTGTTCGTGGTCTGGTTCATTATCCGATCGCTCCTTCCATCTCGAGCTTGATCAGGTTGTTCATCTCGACGGCGTACTCAAGCGGCAGCTCCTTGGAGACCGGGTTGGCAAAGCCGTTGACGATCATGGTGCGGGCCTCTTCCTCCGAGATGCCGCGGCTCATCAGGTAGAACACCTTGTCGTCGCCGATGCGGCCGATGGTGGCCTCGTGGCCGATGTCGACGTTCTTGGCGCGGATGTCCATGGCCGGAATAGTGTCGGAGCGGCTCTGGTCGTCGAGCATGAGCGACTGGCAGCTCACGGTTGCCTTGGAGCCCTCGGCCTTGGGCGTGGCCACGATAGAGCTACGGAAGGTCTGGATGCCGCCGCTCTTGGAGATGCCCTTGGTCTCGACGGTTGCCGAGGTCTCGGGCGCGTTGAGTACGACCTTACAGCCGGTATCGAGGTTCTGGCCGGCGCCGGCAAAGGTGATGCCGGTAAAGCTCGAGCGGGCGCCGCGGCCGTTGAGCACGCTCATGGGGTAGAGATAACCCACATGGCTGCCGAAGGAGCCACTGATCCACTCGATGTCGCCGTCCTCGTCCACGCGCGCACGCTTGGTGTTGAGGTTGTACATGTTCTTGGACCAGTTCTCGATGGTCGAGTAGCGCAGGTGTGCACGCTTGCCCACAAAGAGCTCGACAGCACCGGCGTGGAGGTTGGCCACGTTGTACTTGGGTGCGGAGCAGCCCTCGATAAAGTGCAGGTCGGCATCGTCCTCGACAATGATGAGCGTGTGCTCAAACTGGCCGGCGCCCTTGGCGTTAAGGCGGAAGTAGCTCTGCAGCGGGAAGTCCAACTTGGTGCCCTTGGGAACGTAGACAAACGAGCCGCCCGACCACACGGCGCCGTGCAGGGCCGCAAACTTGTGGTCGGTGGGCGGGATGAGCGTCATGAATTTCTCGTGGATGAGCGGCTCCCACTGCGGATCGTGCAGGGCTTCCTCAATACCGGAGTAGACGATGCCCATCTTGGACGCCGTGTCCTGCATGTTGTGGTAGACCAGCTCGGAGTCGTACTGCGCGCCGACGCCCGCCAGGTAGCTGCGCTCGGCCTCGGGGATGCCCAAGCGCTCAAAGGTGTTCTTGATGTCGTCGGGCACCGACTCCCAGTCGTGCTTTTGGTCGGTGTTGGGCTTGACGTAGGTGACGATGTTGTCCATGTCCAGGCCCTCGATGGAGGGGCCCCACGTCGGGTCGGGAAAACGATTGAAGATCTCGAGGGACTTGAGGCGCAGGTCGAGCATCCACTGCGGCTCGTCCTTTTTGGCGCTGATCTCGCGCACGATGTCGGGCGTGATGCCGGCGTCGAGGCGCTCGAATCCCTCCTCGCCATAGGTGAAGTCGTAGAGGCTGCGGTCGATGTCCGCGACCTCGGTGCGGTTCTTGGTCATTGCGTCGCCCCTTTACGCCTGCTGCTCGGCAGCGGCAGACTCGGCCTGGGCGCGCTGCTCGGCGGCCTCGCGCTCGAAGGTCTCAAAGCCGTTCTTGTCGATCCAGGGGATGAGCGAGGCGTCGTCCTCGCGCACGATGTGGCCCTTGACCATAACGTGGACGCGGTCGACATCCAGGTGCTCCAAAATGCGCGTGTTGTGCGTGATGATGAGCATGGAGCCGTCGCAGCTCTTGCGATACGCGTCCATGCCGTGGCTGACGGTGGACAGGGCGTCGACGTCCAGGCCGGAGTCAGTCTCGTCCAGGATGGCGAGCTTGGGCTGCAGCAGCAAAAGCTGGAGCATCTCGACCTTCTTCTTCTCGCCGCCCGAGAAGCCCACGCCCAGCTCACGGTTGAGGTAGGCGGTATCCATGTTGAGCTCGGCCGCGAGCTCCTTGACGCGGCGGCGGAACTCCTTACCCTTCATCTCCAGGCCGGGGCGGCCGGCGATGCTGGCGCGCAAAAAGCTCGACAGCGGCACGCCGGGGATCTCGACCGGTGCTTGGAAGCTCAGGAACAGGCCGGCGCGCGAGCGCTTGTCGGTGGTGAGCTCGGTGATGTCCTGGCCGTCAAAGACGATACGGCCGTCGTTGACCGTGTAGACGGGGTCGCCCATGACCAGGTGGCCGAGGGTGGACTTGCCGGCGCCGTTGGGACCCATCAACACGTGGGTCTCGCCGGCGGCGACGTTGAGGCTGACGTTGTGGAGGATGGTCTTCTCGTCCACGGAGGCGGTCAGACCTTCGATGGAAAGCAGCGGATTTGCGCTCATGCTGTCCCTCTCTGTATATGGTGTACTCATAGGTGTACTAAACCCTAGGAATCTTCTCGGAATAAAGTTACTATGGGTTCGGCGTTAGTCAAGGGAAAACCCGACTAATCCACTCGACTTTTCAAATTCTGGGACAAAATAACCTGTTGTGTTTGTCCCACTTACTTTAAATTTGGGACAAACAAACCTGGTTATGTTGTCCCAGATGCGATGGGAGGGTAGGTATGCTCATTTCTTCCAAGGGCCGCTATGCCCTCCGACTGATGATCTATATCGCGGCGCTGGGCGACGCCGAGGGCAAGATTGCCTTGCGCGAGGTTGCCGACCGCGAGCGCATTTCGCAGAAGTATCTGGAGCAGCTGGTGCGTCCGCTTATGAAGGCGGACCTGCTTAAGAGCGTGCGTGGCAAGGGCGGCGGCTACATGATGGGCAAGGACCCGGCCGAGGTGCGTGCCGGCGACATCTTGCGTGCCGTTGAGGGCAGCACGGCTCCGGTGGCGTGCGATGGCATCGACAACAGCTGCGCCCGCAGTGACTTGTGTTCCACCGTCAAGTTCTGGCGTGGTCTGGATGACGTGATCGAAAAGTACGTCGACGGCGTGACGTTGGCCGACCTGGCCGCCGTCCCCGAGATCAACTTTGACATTAAGCTGTAGGGCTGCAAATGGCATCTCTCGACAAGGTGTATAAGCAAATCGAAGTTTTTGCTCGGGAATGTGACGCCGAGACGGTCGTGTTGTTTGGTTCTCGTGCTCGAGGCGACAACTTGCCCAAGAGCGATATTGACATCGCCGTAGCAGGTTGCCGGGATTTCGGCCGTTTCTCATATTTGATCGAGGAACATCTTGATACTCTTTTAGATGTAGATGTCGTCAATCTCGATGAGCCCTTATCGCAGCAATTGCTCGATGAAATTGCCAGGGATGGTGTGATTCTGTATGAAAAAATATGAGAACTTTGCCAGCGCCTTGGCGAATCTTGAGGATGCGCCCAATCAGGATCTTAACAATGATTTTGTTCAGAGTGGATTGATTAATAAGTTCAATCTTCAATTTGAACTGAGCTGGAAGCTCCTTAAGCGTCTGCTCGAGTATGAGGGCGCCACGCTTGCCGCGTCGGGGTCTCCTCGTGCCATCTTGAAGGAGTCCTACCGATTCTACGACTTTATTGATGAGGCAGCCTGGCTGGATATGCTCAGAGACCGCAATACGAACGTCCATATCTACGACAACAAGCTCGCTCAAGATTTGATTCAGCGCATCTTGAACGTCTATATTCCCGCTTTCTGTCAGTTGAGAGACGGGCTGACGAAACGTTACGGCGAGCTTCTGTTGGCGCCCGACGACCAGTTTGTCTAATTCCTTAAGATTTCGCGGAGGGTTGTTGCCGTTTACCGAGGGGTTGTTGTGCAACAACGGGCGAGCTGCAATACTTATTTTTATCTTTGCAAACTGAACTTTAACTACACCAATGCAGGGAGGATCTTATGCAGCCCAAGCATTCTGCGATTGTCGCGGGTCTGACGCTGGCGCTTTCGTTTGGCGCCGTTTCCGCGCCGGCACCCGCCGCTGCCGAGGAGCCCACGCCGGGCGTTGCCTCGGATGCCACCGATATCGATAAGGGCCTTTACACCCAACAGTCCTTCTCGGGCGTGCTGAGGTCGGTCCAGGGCGTTTCGTTTGTCAACGTGACTCCCGAGATGAAGTACTTCACCAAATATGAGAGCCATGGCAACTATAACCAGGGCTTTTCGTATGGTGACGGCTACAACGCGCTGGGCTATTACCAGTTCGACCGCCGTTGGTCGCTCATTCCGTTTATGAAGCAGGTCTACAACTACAGCCCCGAAAAATACAGCATGCTCAAGGATGCGATTGATCGCGGCAGCGAGATTTCCAACGCGAACAATCCCATGTCCGAGAACGGTCAGCTCACCGAGCTGGGCCGTATCGCGCAGGAGGCTTTCCAGGGTGCTTACAACACCGATCCTGTTGAGTTCTCAGCACTTCAAGATGCCTATGCGTACAACTCGTACTATGCGGTGACCGAGGCGTGGCTCAAGAGCGGCCTGGGTATTGATATTTCGGGCCGCGCCGATTGCGTCAAGGGCATGGTGTGGAGCATTACCAACATGTGCGGCACTGGTGGCTGCAGGGACTTTTTCCGCTGGGCGAATCTTTCCAACGATATGTCCGACCGCGAGTTTGTGATGGCGCTCTCCAATAGCGTGGTCAACAATGTCGCCACCAAGTTTTCAAGTCAGCCCCAGTATCATGAGGGCTGGAAGAATCGTTATAAAAATGAGCTGAAGGACTGCTTGGTTTTTATCGCCGAGGATGAGGCTGCCGCTGCGACGCCCGTGCAGCCTGAGCCTACGCCGGCGCCCTCGCCGACACCTGATTCGAATGACGACTCGAGTGACGATGCCAACGATGACAGGATGGATGCGCCCTCGACCGATGCTGACGGTAATGGCTCTGCTGGTGGCACTACCAATGACGGCTCTACCTCGAACGGCTCCGATTCGAACGGCCCTGCTGCGGGCGATTCGTCTTCAAACTCTGCCGGCAATACGAACAGCGCCGCCTCTGGTTCGACCGACGCTGACTCCTCTAACTCATCCACCGGCTCGAGCGATTCGTCCGTTGGCATCGGCTCTAACAACGGCTCTGGCTCTGACGCAACCCCTGATTCCGATGCTTCCAAGGACGACTTGAATAAGGCACCGGACGCTCCCGTTGCTTCGCCGGACAAGAAGCCCTCTTTCTCCGTGCAGCTTGGTTCTACGCTGGGCTCTTCGCTGATGGCTGGCGTCAATAACGGTTCGACCCAGAACAAGGACAACTCTGATCAGGCTTCCACGGAAAAGACCGAAGCCTCAAAGGGCGACTCCAAGGACAAGGCTTCCGAGAAGACCGAATCCGATAAGGGTTCTAGCCCTGAGGAGAAGGACGACAAATTCGCTCAGAAGAAGGACGAGAGCAAGACCGAGGGCGAAAAGAAACAGTCCGAAGACGACGACAAGAGCGGTGCTGACAACCAAGTCCAGGAGCAAAATGACTCCAAAACGGTGACCACCACGACCACGACGACTACAACTACCAAGTCCTCGGGCGGCAACATGCCCAAGACGGGCGATCTGATTGTGATGGCGAGCCTTGCCAGCGCGAGCTTGGCCACACTGGGCGCTACGTTTATCGTAAGTGGTAAGCATAAGCTCGATCAGCAGAAGAAGGCTTCTGGGGAGGACGGCTCGGAGGAGTAGCCTCTCGGTTGCCAGATAACTAAAGAATCGGGACGGGGTCCGGTGCGAATGCGGGCTTATAGGACAAAATGTGTGTCCACGTTGGGGGCATCGGCGCAGGTCGATGC
>JAUUMM010000074.1:0-2349 GCA_030839365.1 Collinsella sp. | reverse complement strand
GCAATCCCGTCCTCGATCTTGTTCATATTCACCGCATTGACCGGTGTGCCCACTTGCACGCCCTCAATATGATCCTTCCACTGTGTTTTCTGATAGGCCATAGATTTTTACCTCCGTTATTTAAAGTAAGCTGTGCTGTCGCCGCAATAAAAATCGCCGCAGAAATGATACCGGTAATCTCCCGGCACGCCGCCACACAGGATCGTGCCGCAGCGGATGACGTCAAAATCATCTGCTGTTTTGTCTTCATACCGTTCTAAAAAGGTAAACGGCGCCTCCCAGCGGTTGAGGTCGCGGTAATCAACGACATCCCCTGCCGCCCAGGTCCTGCCGCTGTAATCCAGCCCAAATGCCCGAGCGAGTTCCCCGCAGCGATCTTCAATCAATTGTAAATTGGCCGCCGAATAAATGGCCCGAACGGTAAACGGCGTGAAGCCATAGCTCCACGCCGTACCGAATATTTTGTTGTATGCGTCCGCGATGGTCTTGCAGTTTGCGAGGATCCGGTTGAAGGCCAGAGCATCGTTATTGCCTGCCTGGCCACCCTGCACCAGGTCAAACGTCTCGCCGTCGTCCGTTACATACAGGTCAAGATAGTCTCGGGGCGTCCAGCCCGTCTTAATATGCATCAGCCCTCACCTCCCAGATTGATCATCCAATCCGGCTGGCGGACCGTAGTGCGCATCGTGAGCGCCCCATCGTAATCGATCTCCTGCTTGATGATCACGCCGTTCAGAGGGCCGTATTTGCCCTCTACCGTGACCGGGTCACCCACTTGCAGGGACGCATCCCCACGCCAGTTGCAGGTGATGTCCGCCTTGCCGTAGGTCCGCCGGAGATACATACCCCAGGTGAGCCGATCGAGTATGCCGACCGGGATTGGGTTGTCGACGGACATGCGGTTCTGCTCCTTGTTGATCACGCTGTCCTTTTCAGACGTGCCGGAGCCTGTCTGATCCTCAATCTTTTTGCCGTACAGCCTGACCGTGACATTGTACTCATCCGGATCCGTAAACACAGCGTCCGTCCTGACAGTAATCCGGATTGCATAGGAGGTCGCTGAGACCAGCGTCACAACAAAGTCGCTTGCGTAAGGATGCTCCACTTCGCAGCGGGTGTATGCGACCGGCTCCTCCGTAATCGCCGTGTAAGTGGCAGGCACGCCTTTGGCGGTCTGTATGGCGGCGGTAGCCGCAAGGATTTCTTCGCCCGTATCTTCATACCGGTGCCAGGTGTAATCAATGCCGCCGAGCTCCTCACGCGCCTCAATGGACGGATGCTCATATGACTGATCCAGCGGGATTACGGCAACCGGCGTACGGGACATGGCGGTCAGCCGGGCATTGCCGTCCGCGTCGACATACAGCAGCTTGTGCAGGTATTGCGATACATATCGCAGGCACTCCAGGCGGTTTGTGCCTTTATCAAAGGCAGTCGGGGCCGATCCTGTAAAATCCGTCGCCGGGATCCACGGGCTAGCCCCAAGGCCGAGCACGAAATCCGCGAGGCTCTGATTATGGAGGTGGTCAAGGGAGCGGGCGTTGGGCTTTGCTGCGCCCTGCAATTTTCCGAGGATATCCACGGCATGCAGCTCGCCTGTGCCGCCCTTGCTGGTGGCTTTTGGGCAATAGTAGGCGCCGACTTTGGCATAGACAGGCTTGTGCTGCCCGTCGGATACGCCAATCCAGACGGTCATGATCTGATCCGACCGGACAGCAGATGCCACGCCCGCGGGGTTCGCCGGGTCGAACATGCCCAAGGGATCGGGATAGGTCAGGGTACATTCGCCGGCGGGGATGGATTGGTTGGTGGGATCGGATTCGGAGATCAGGTTGCACGAGTAGAGGCTATCTCCGGTGGCCTCGAATAACACGCCGTTTGCGATCTCGCGGATGCGTGCCCGGTGGAAGGGATGGCTCCACTTGCTGACCATGACCGTAACAGTATCGTAGGCGGCGCGGATACCGGTGATGTGCACAATGGGCTGGTCATTGTTGCGGATGTGCCATTCTTGATGATAGGTCTCTGTGGACGACGCGCCGTCGATTGTGACGTCAAAGTCTACGGCGTATTCATTGGCTGCGGGATCAAAGCAGATGGTCAAAACGCTGATCGCACCGCCATTGCGGGTGCAGCTGAGTTTGACAGTGTCCGCGGCAAACAGGCTGTCCTGATCGGACAGGGCGTTGGAGAGATAGCCGTAGACCTGCCCGGCCCAGCCGTTGACGAGCGCCCGGCCGTCGAGAGGTGTGCGGTTGTACTCTCCTGTGGCATAGAGACGGTGGGGAGGAGATTTGTCCCATTGGATGGGCATACAAAGGCTGTGCGCGGTGCCGTGGGCGTTGATGT
>JAUUMM010000033.1:0-23053 GCA_030839365.1 Collinsella sp. | reverse complement strand
AAGAGAAGAGGCGGGGCATGCCCCGCCTCTTACACCACATCTCTGCGCGCTACCCAGGGCAGTTGCCGTTTCTACAGTTCAACTTCCAGTTCGGCTTTGTGTTCGCAGAGGTAGTCGCGCATGTAGGGGATGGCAAATGAGACCTTGCCGTACGAAGGAGCCTCGATAATCGATTCTCTTAACAGGCGGCTGCGGACGGAGCTCACCTGTTGAGGCGTTTTGTTTAGGGCATCGGCAACCATGCTGGTCGAGCTCGTCTGCCCCAAAGACGCCATGCTCAGCAGATAAGCGATGCACGTGGGCGGAATGCGCTGCAGCGCGGGCTCAATCACCATGGCGCAGAAGCGTTCGCGTGCCGTTGCAATGCCACGCTCGGCTTCTTCTTCTCCAATAATCGCTGTATGTGCGCGTCTTGCCAACTGCCATGCGTAGTATCCAACGAGTTGGATCATGAAAGGATAGCCTTGCGTTGCCTCGGCAAGTTGGCCGGCAATACCTGGCTGCAACTCCATGCCAGACGCTTCAATGGTTTCCTCGAGGGAGTACGACACTTCGGTTACTGCCACAGCCTTCAGATCAAAGGGGAGGGCACGGCGCAAAAACGTAAGTGTCTTTCCGTTGATGATGCTTTCAATCATCGAAGGCAGCCCAGCAAAAACAAAGGCGATATCAAGGTCTTCGCCGATAACCTGCTGAATCGCAATGGAGAGCGTTCGGACCTCATCGAGCTCTGCGTCTTGAACCTCGTCGAGAGTGATGAGCAGGCCATTTCCATTCTTGGATATTGTCTGTCTCATGGCGTCGCGTAGCGATGGGCCGATTCGCTCAATATCTATGCTGCCGATGGATATGCCAGCTACGGTGGGCTCAAATCTGGCGTGTTTGGCCTGGAATTTGGGCTGCAGCTGTTCGAGAATGCGCTGGCAAAGTCCCTCGGTTGCGACCTCTTTTATGACCGTCCAGCCATGGCTTTGCGCCAAACGTGAGCACTCGTCAAGGAGGACCGTCTTGCCCGTTCCACGGACGCCGGCTATGCGCATTAGGCGCCCCGGGGCACCAGGCCCGTTGACGAGGCCCTCATTGAATTCTTCGAGCACATCTTCGCGGCCGATAATCGTGGGAGGTGTTTTACCTGCTGTGGGCTTAAAAGGGTTTGTTTGCATGTGAGCCACCTTTGCTCAAGATATAGCAAGATATAGCAAAGTATAGCAAGATATAGCAAAGTATAGTGAGATATAGCAAAGTAAGCGCTACTTGCGGGTTTTGCGGTGGTGCTATTTTCCAAATGCCGCGCGGATAAAGCGCTGGGCGAACAGCTTGTTGGCAACTCACGAGGGCTCGGGGTGCCAATTTGGGATGGAGTAGTGCTGTGCCACGAATAGGGCCTATCTACTACGTTTAAGCCGCAGGGGTCAACCATAGTCGGCTTTTTCGAAAATCGACAAGCTGTCTACCTGCGGTTTTGTTTTCACGGTTCTCGGTATGGTCGAGGCTATCCGTGTTAACGTAGTAGATAGGCCACTTTTGTGGCAAGGGGGCCGATCTGCGGGTCAGGGTAGCCAAAAGAACCCCGTCCCAAAAAGACTGATTGGGAGCTGGGGCGTGTCGATGCGATAGTATTACGTGGTGATATTCGACAAACCGTGAGCTTCATCCGAGGGCTTTATGGAACAACACCAGCATTATCAGAGCTTGCAAGATCAGGCGTACAACGCATTGCGCTCCAAGATTATCTATGCCGAGCTCAAGCCCGGCACGCGCCTTTCGGCGATTGGTCTGGAAAAGGAGACGGGAATCGGGCGCACGCCCATTCGCGAATCCTTTGTGCGCCTGCGTGAGCAGGAGCTGGTGGAAACGCGTCCCAAAAGCGGCACCTACGTCTCTAAGATCAGCATGGAACGCGCCGAAAACGCCTGCTTTTTGCGCGAGAAGCTCGAGAGAAGCGTGCTTATTAAATGCTGTTCGGCCGCCTCGCCCGAGCAAAAGCAGCGGCTTGAGCAGATTCTTACCGAGTCCGAGTCGCTCGACCATGGCGAAACGCGCCGTTTCTTTGACCTGGATAACCTGTTCCATGAGACATGTTTTGAAATTGCCGGTCGTCACATGTTGTGGGATTGGATGAAGAGCATCAACACGCATTTTGAGCGATACAACTGGTTGCGTATGGTGTCGCAGGATCTGGATTGGGAGCCGATTCGTCGGCAGCATCGCCGGATTCTCGAGGCCATTAAGAGGGGCGATACCGATGCGGCGAGTTATCTGGCAGAGACGCACTTGCACCTGATGCCCGAGGAGCAGGGCCCGGTTATCGCCTTGCATCCCGACTATTTTGAGCTGCCTAAAGACTCGTCTATCTAGCCCATCATCGCATCTGCTCGAGACGCAAAAAACGACGCTGCTCACCTACAGCGTTTTGCAAGCGAGATTTTTAAAAAAATGCCTAAAATGGCTCAGGCTGCCGACAATGGGGAAACGGGGTGCGCCATGGCGCAGATGAGAATCAAGGACATTGCCGCCGAGGCGGGTGTGAGCCCGGCCACGGTCTCGCGCTATCTCAACAACCGTCCCGGGCAAATGACCGAGGAGACCCGTGCTCGCATCGCGGCAGTTATCGAGCGCACCGGCTATCGCCCACGTGCCGCCGCGCGCAATCTGCGCAGCTCGCGTACGAACATCATCGGTGTGATTCTGGCTGACATCGCCAACCCGTTCTCGAGCGCCATGCTCGAGGGCCTTTCCGCCAGCGCCGCGGCGCGCGGCTGCTCGCTCATGACGGCCATTAGCGGCAACGACCCCGCTAAGGAAGCGGAGTCGCTCACCAGACTTATCGATGCCGGCGTGGACGGCCTGGTCGTCAACACCTGCGGAGGCAATGACGAGGCGATCGCCGCGGCAGCGGGACGTCTGCCCGTCGTGCTGCTCGACCGCGACGTTGCCGACGGCGGTATTGACCTGGTGACATCTAACAACCGTGAGCTGGTCGCCGGCTTGGTAGACGCCTTGGCAGCTGCGGGCAGCGAGCGTCTGTGCCTGCTCACCGAGGCAAGCGACGATAGCCCCGTGCGTCGAGAGCGCGCCGAGGCCTTTGCCGACGAGCTTTCGCGCCGCGGCCTTGCGGGCGAGGTCGTCACCCTGGCCGACGGTGGCGCCACGGGCGTTGGCCGTTTGGACAAGACCATCCGCGACTACGCGGGCAAAAGGCTCGGCCTTATCGCCGTCAACGGCCTGGTTTTCCTGCGTCTGACCGAGGCGCTGGCGCAGCTTGGTCCCTCGCTGCCGGCGGGGCTCAAGATCGCGACGTTTGACGACTACCCCTGGAACCATGTGCTCTTTGGCGGCGTCACCACGGCCGCGCAGGACACCCTCACCATTGCCGAGCGCGTAGTCGAGCGCCTTTCCGAGCGCATCGACGTCGTTACCACCACCGTGGGCGAGGCCGCAAAGCTGGCGCCCAAACGCATCGAGATCCCCGGCCACATCGAACACCGCGCATCGACCTCTCGCTAGTCTGTGTGATAATATATAGACAATGTCATACAGGAGGTATCCATGGCTGCGTCTGTGCTGAGTGTGCGAGTGGACTCGTCAATTAAAGACTCATTTGCCGAGCTGTGCGAAGAGCTTGGCATGACTTCGTCTGTTGCGGTCAATATGTTTATGAGGCAGATGCTGCGCGAGCGCTCTCTGCCGTTTGTTCCTTCACTTGGTAAAAGCTCTGCGAGCGAAAGCGCCGCGACGGGCATTTTGGATACTGCCCAGATTGAGTCCGCCGTCCGCGAGGCAGCCAGCTCGATTCCCGCCATCAAAACCGTGATTCTTTTTGGCTCGTATGCCCGTGGCGAGGCGCGTGTCGATAGTGATATCGACTTGCGTCTCGAAGTCGATCGCGAGCGGGGCTTTGGTCTTTTCGCGCTGTCGGCATTTGGTGAGGCGGTGCGCAAAAAAACCGGGAGGCAGGTTGACCTCGTCTCGAGTGACTATCTTGATGACGATCTTGTCGCGGTAATCGAGCGCGAAGGAGTGATCCTCTATGATCGCGCGTAAGTCAGGCAGCCTTCGCGCCCAAGAGGTTTTGGAGGCCATCTCCGAAACGAACGAGCGCATCAAGGCTTTTGATATCACCGAGGACCAGTTTCTGCATGCGAATGACGTGCGGACGAGGGCGTTGGCGGACTCCCTTTTGATGTGTGCGCTTAGGGTGACGGAAGAAGCGGGCAAATTGTCGGAACGCTCGCAGCGGCTTCATCCCGAAATTGAATGGCGTGGAATTATCGGCATGAGAAATTATCTTGCGCATGATTACGGCAATGTCGACCGCTCGGTTGTTTGGGATGCAGTGACGATGGAGTTCCCTACGCTGGAACGAGCCTGTAGACAAATTGTCTCCGAATCTGAACGCTAACCGCTCGTTCGCAACGGCCTGCTCGCGCACGTTTTTTGAGCGCCGGACACGCTTTAACCCTGCGGAAACATTTTTCTGCGATAGTATCTGCGATATAGAACAGTCGAAACCCGCCCGAAAGAAAGGGGAGCGACATGAACCAGCAGAACATCGATTACGTACTCCGCTCTGTAGAGCAGCGTGACATCCGCTTTGTGCGTCTGTGGTTTGTCGACATTCTCGGCCGCCTCAAGAACTTTGCCATCAGCCCCGAGGACCTCGAGGTCGCTTTTGAGGAGGGCATTGGCTTTGACGGCTCAGCCATCGAGGGCTTTGCCACGCCCGAGGAAGCCGACATGCTCGCGTTCCCCGATGCCTCGACCTTCCAGATTCTGCCGTGGCGCCCGAGCCATAACGGTGTCGCCCGCGTGTTCTGCGACGTGTGCACTCCCGATCGCAAGCCCTTCGCCGGCGACCCGCGCGATGCCCTGCGCCGTATGTTCCACAAGGCCGAGAAGGCCGGCTACCTGCTCAACGTGGGCGCCGAGCTGGAGTATTACTACTTCCCCGACGAGCGCACGCCCGAGCCGCTCGACAACGTTGGCTACTTTGACCTTTCGGTGAGCGACGCCGCGCGCGACCTGCGCCGCAACACGGTCCTTACGCTCGAGAAGATGTCCGTGCCCGTGGAGTACACCTTCCACGCCGCCGGCCGCTCGCAGCACGGCATGAGCCTGCGCCATGCCGAGGCCCTGAGCATGTCCGACGCCATCACCACGGCCAAGCTCATCATTAAGCAGCAGGCCTACGAGAGCGGCTGCCACGCCTCCTTTATGCCCAAGCCGCTGGCGGGCGAGGACGGCAGCGCCATGTTCCTGCACCAGTCGCTGTTCGACCATGACGGCAACAACGTCTTTTGGGGCGAGGACGACGATAAGTACCATCTCTCCGACGTCGCCAAGCACTACATGGCCGGCATCCTGGCGCACGCGCGCGAGATCAGCGCCATCACCAACCCCACCGTCAACTCGTACAAGCGCATCACCACCGGTGGCGACTCCGTGCCGCAGTACGCCACGTGGGGCCTGCGCAACCGCGCGAGCATGGTCCGCATCCCGGTCTACAAGCCCGGCAAGCAGCTGTCCACGCGCATCGAGCTGCGCAGTCCCGACCCCATGGCCAACCCGTACCTGGTTAACACCGTTACGCTGGCGGCTGGTCTCGACGGCATCGAGCGCAAGCTGGAGCTTCCGCCCGAGGCCACGGCCGAGACGCTCAAGCTCACCGACCGTCAGATGCTCGAGGCCGGCTACGCGCCGCTGCCGCGCTCGCTCAAAGAGGCGCTCGACGTATTTGAGGACTCGCAGTTTATGAAGGATGCCCTCGGCGAGCACATCCACAGCTTCTTTCTCAAAAAGAAGCGCGACGAGTGGCATAAGTTCGAGTCCACGATCACCGAGTGGGAAATCAAGCACTACCTGGCGAACTCCTAATCGCGCTGGCTTGTCCCAGTACGATTGAGCTCATTTCTTTGGAGGCCGATATGTCCGAAAAGAGTGCCCTGTTCATGGCGCGCACGACGCGCTTCCACGAGTTTGCCCGCAGCCTGACGACCACCCTGGGTGTCGAGGTGAGCCTTGCCACCCCCGATTCGCCGACTGCGGCGCACGACTTTGACTTGCTGATCCTTGATTCCGACGGCATCCGCAGCGATCGTATCGATCAGATTGCCAAGTGGCTCGACGATCGCGGCGGCGTTCCCATGCTGGTGATCGTCGACGACGAGGCGCTCGGCACCCTGCGCCTGCCGAATCACGCGCATGCCGACTTCGTATGCCCCACGGCGACGCCCAACGAGCTCAAGGCTCGCGCGCAGCGCCTGATGGGCGAGGAGGAGACCGTCACCGCCGACGATGTGCTCAACATCGATAACCTCGAGATCAACCTGGCTACCTACCAGGTGACGCTCGACGATGAGCCCATCGACCTGACGCTGATGGAGTACTCGCTGCTGAGCTTTTTGGCGACGCACCCCAACCGAGCCTACAGCCGCGAAGTACTGCTGCACCGTGTGTGGGGCTTTGAGTACTGCGGCGGCACGCGTACCGTCGACGTGCACATCCGACGCATCCGCTCCAAGGTGGGCCCGCAGATCGCGGCGCACATCACCACCGTCCGCGGCGTGGGCTATCTGTTTAAGGACTAGCTTTTCACCACAAAGGGGACAGGCACTTTTGTGGTGGTTTTGACGCAGGTACGGATTCCTTTCGGGTCTGCGGCAGAACTTAAGCCTTCCTAAAAGATTGCGTTCTCATACACGTGCGCCCGCATATTGGGGTACAACTCAACGTGAACAATGATGGCCCGCCACATGTTTGGCGGGCCTTTGGTTATTAGACGAAAGGATCGCAGCTATGAGCGAGTACGATTCCCAGCGTCCCCAGGACGCAGGCAACGCCGGCGAGACTCAACAGCAGCCGCGCGTGCAGGTGGAGTCGACGCCTGCCGGCGGTAACAACATTCCCTATGTGCAGGCCTACGACACACAGACCGGCCAGCCCTTGGGCGGCCAGCAGGTCGTGAACAAGCACACGGTGGTCAAGACCAAGACCAAAAAGCTGCCGATCTTCATTACGGCACTCGCCGGCTGCGCATGTGGCGCCCTGCTGGTCATCGCGCTTATCATGAGCGGCACGCTCGATATCGGCGGCGGCAAGAATGCCGTGACGGCGGGCGCTTCGGGTTCGTCGACGCAAAAGATCACGATCGACTCCGGGGACACCACGCTGGCCGAGGCCGTCTCTGCCAAGGCACTGCCTTCCGTGGTTTCCATTACCGCGACTTCGAGTGGCAACCAGGGCAGCTCGCTTTCGCAGTCTGCCGACGAGTCGGATAGCTCGGGTAGCGTCGGCTCGGGCGTGGTACTCGATACCGAGGGCCACATCCTCACCAACAACCACGTGGTCGACGGCTACGACCAGTACGTGGTGACCATGGACGACGGCACCACCTACGAGGCAGAGTTCGTGGGCAACGATGCCTCGAGCGACCTTGCCGTCATTAAGCTCAAGGACGCCGACGCCTCCAAGCTCACCCCGATCGAGATCGGTGATTCCTCCAAGCTCAACGTGGGCGAGTGGGTCATGGCGATTGGCTCGCCGTTCGGCAACGAGCAGTCTGTCTCCACGGGTATCGTGTCGGCGCTGTATCGCTCCACGGCCATGAGCTCTACCAACGGTAACACCATCTATGCCAACATGATCCAGACCGATGCCGCCATCAACCCGGGCAACTCCGGCGGCGCGCTCGTTAACGACAACGGCGAGCTCGTGGGTATCAACTCGCTCATCGAGAGCTACTCGGGCTCCAGCTCGGGCGTGGGCTTTGCTATTCCCGTTAACTACGCCAAGAACATTGCCGACCAGATCATCGACGGCAAGACGCCGGTGCATCCGTACATGGGCGCTACGCTTTCGAGCGTCAATGCGCTTAACGCCCGCACCAACAAGTTGAGCACCGATAGCGGCGCGTATGTGGCGAGCGTCGTTGAGGATGGTCCTGCCGCCAAGGCCGGCATTCAGGAGGGCGACGTCATCACCAAGTTGGGCGACGATGAGATTTCGAGTGCCGATGGCCTGATCATCGCACTACGCAGCCACGAGGTGGGCGAGAAGGTCGAGATCACGCTCATGCGCGGCAAGGAAGAGAAGAAGGTCACGGTCGAGCTGGGTTCCGACGAGGAGCTGCAGAACCAGCAGCAGAACGACAGCGCGACCGACACCGGCAACGGCGGTATTACCGACGAGCAGCTGCGCCAGTACCTGGAGGAGCTGCTGGGCCAGCAGGGCCAGGGCCAGGGTCGAGGCTACGGCCAGGGTTTCTAACGAACCGTATCGCACATATCGAAGCCAGAGGGGCTGTCCCGCCAACGCAGGACAGCCCCTCTTTTCTTATTGATCCGTTGGGGACGGAGGAAAACGGATCATTTAGAAACGGCAAGGGAATGGTTTGATCGCGCGATCCGCCCCGGTCTAGCGGCTGCCGATTCGGTGCGGTTCGAAAGGGTTATTCGGCGCCATGGTGACCGGTGGTACTCTTGTATCCGTTTGAAATCGAGCGAAGGAGTGCCGCTATGGAGCAATCGAGCCTGTTTGGTGACGGTGTGGACATCGATACCGAAACGCCCGCGAGCGCGGATGCCGCCGCACCGACCGACGCCCGTGCCCAGGCGGCAGCGCGTGCAGCCGAGCTGCGCCACGAGCTCGATTACCACGCGTACCGCTACTACATGCTCGACGCGCCCGAGATCACGGACGCCGCCTTTGACAAAATGCTCGTTGAGCTGCAGGAAATTGAGGCGACCTACCCCGATCTGGTAACGCCCGACAGCTATACCCAGCGTGTGGGCGGATACGTGAGCGAGCAGTTTACGCCGGTAACGCACATGGCACGCATGTATTCCATGGACGATGCCATGGACCTGGACGAACTCGACGCGTGGCTCCAGCGTACCGAGGATGCGCTCGGTGCCGGTAGCGTCACCTATACCTGCGAGCTCAAGATCGACGGCCTGGGCGTGGCCCTTACCTACCAAAACGGCACCTTCGTACGCGCCGCCACGCGCGGCGACGGCACCACGGGCGAGGACGTGTCGCTCAACGTGCGTACCATCAAGGATGTGCCCATGCACCTGTCCGAGCCGGCGCTCGCTCATATGGGCGCCGACCGCGAGCGTACTATCGAAGTGCGCGGCGAGGTCTATATGCCTAAGGGCAGCTTTGTTCGTCTGAATGAAGAGGCCGATGCCGAGGGCCGCGACCCCTTCGCCAACCCGCGCAACGCCGCCGCCGGCAGCCTGCGCCAAAAGGACCCCAAGATCACGGCGCGCCGCGATCTGGCCACCTTTATCTACGCCATCGCCGATACTGATCCGCTGCACGTCCACAGCCAGCGCGAGTTTCTGGACTGGCTGCGTAGCGCCGGCTTTAGCGTCAACCCCAACGTGGCACGCTGCGCCACGCCGGCCGAGGTCCACGAGTTCTGTGCCCAGGCGCTCGAGCACCGCGGTGACCTGGATTACGACATCGACGGTGTGGTCGTAAAGGTCGACAGCTTCCAGCAGCAGCTCGACCTGGGCTTTACCGCTCGCGCACCGCGCTGGGCTATTGCCTTTAAGTTCCCGCCCGAGGAAAAGCAGACCGTCCTGCGCGAGATTCGCATCCAGGTGGGCCGCACCGGTGTGCTCACGCCGGTCGCCGAGTTCGACCCGGTGACGGTTGCCGGCTCCACTATCGCGCGCGCCACACTGCACAACATCGACGAGATCCGCCGCAAAAACGTGCGCGAGGGCGACACCATCATCGTGCACAAGGCGGGCGACGTGATTCCCGAGGTTGTGGGCCCGGTGCTCGACAAGCGCCCGGCCGATTCGGTCGACTGGCACATGCCCGAGGTCTGCCCCGTGTGCGGCAGCCCCGTGGTCCACGAGGACGGCGAGGTCGCTTACCGCTGCGTCTCCATCGACTGCCCCGCGCAGCTCAAGGAGCGCCTGCTCCACTGGGTGAGTCGCGGCTGCATGGACGTCGACGGCCTAGGCGACGAGATTGTCGACAAGATGATCGCCGCCGGGCTGATTCACGACGTCGCGGACTTCTACCAGCTCACGGTTGACGATATCGCCGGCCTGGACACGGGGCGCACCTATGCCAGCTCCAACAGCAAAAAGGGCGTCAAGAAGGGCGACCCCATTCCGGTAGGCCTCAAGACGGCCGAGAAAATCATCGCCGAGCTCAACAAGTCCAAGAGCCAGCCGCTCGGTCGCGTGCTGTTTGCCCTGGGTATCCGCCACGTGGGCAAGAGCGTGGGCGAGGTTATCGCCGAGCGATTCCTGTCGATTGACAAGCTCATCTTGGCGAGCGAAGAGGATATTGCCGAGTGCGAGGGCATCGGTCCCAAGATTGCGGCGAGCGTCAAGCAGTTCCTGGCCGTGCCCGAGAACCTTGCCGTGCTGGAGCGCCTGCGCCAGGCGGGCCTGTCGCTCGAGGTCGACTTGGGCGCCGCGCACGCGCAAGCCGCAGCCGACGCTGGCGTGGCGGGCGAGCTCGCCGACGCACAGCCACTCGCGGGTCTGACCTTCGTGCTCACCGGCACGCTCGTCAACCGCACGCGCGACGAGGCGGGCGCGGCACTCAAGGTGCTTGGCGCCAAGGTTTCGGGCAGCGTGTCAAAGAAGACGAGCTATCTGGTCGCCGGCCCCAAAGCGGGCTCAAAGCTCACCAAGGCCGAGCAGCTGGGTGTGCCCGTGTTGGATGAGGCGGCACTTGAACAGATTTTGGCGACGGGTAGGGTCCCGGAGGCATAATGATTTGTTGAGGAACTGCGCAGAGGCTCAGTTCCTCAACATCTCCTTATAGTGTTTGCCTGTTCAATTTCGATATCGTTTCCCTCGTATGATCCAGATGCGTCTACCGACTCAAAGCGTGAGTAGGAAACTCTTGTCCCAACTTTGATTTGGGAAAGCTTGTCTTTGATTCGGCCAGATGAGGGGAATGTAATCCGGGTTTGCTTTCCAGCGTCGGTGTAGCGGGGACTGTTGTCTGTTTGGATTACGAGTTCCGTTCCCTCAATAGAATGAACGCTGCCGGCTCCAAAGACAAGGTAATCATCTCCTCCGCTATAGCGGGCTCTATCTGTGCATGAAGAAACGGATGCAAACATAGCGAAAATCACCAATATCGTAACCAGGGCAAAGGCCGTGGTGCCATAGCATTTTGATGGTGCCATCCGGTCTACCAAAAGACTGTTCCGTTCAATTTGACCATATTGGGCGTTGCATAGTTAATCGCTCGGGGATAAGTGTTCCATCCGTCGAATACTTCGAGCCACTGCAGTTCGATGCCAGAGCTTCCATTATGCCCAGTAAAATAGCCAGTTACCGTGACTGTATGACCTGATAGCTCGACGGATCCTTCACTGTTTCGGCTGTTGATCCACATATGATACAAGCCGATATTCCCTTGATCGATAGTTGCTCTGTACTGAGCGAATTGAGGCTGATAACCGAAAAATTGAGTATTAAGTGCTCTACCCTTTTGAGCGGCAAGACTTTTAAACGGAACAATTCCATCTGGGATGATCGTGCTTCCGTACTCGACGCCCTGATCATTGGTCTTATACGTTGTTGTGCCAGTGACGTTCCATATTTCTTTATAATAATCGGGATTAAATTGATTAGCGTTTGAACTGGTGAGACCGTAATGCATTGATACAGCGTACAAGGCAGAAACGACGCATGCATACTTATTAGTGCGGGCTTCAACTAATGATTCCGAGACTCCTCGGAACGGTATTCCGTTTAAATCGTCAATTTGGAAATGCAACATCAAGTCATCTTCATTGATAATGACTGCATCCCATGAAGTTGGGTTATTGCTTTGAGGTGCTATACCCTTTTCGGTGACAATTGGGACAGACCGTATATTGTTATAGTTGGTTACACAGTCTCTAGTTCCTGGCACCAAAGTTCCATATTCAATATCGTTGTACGAAATTAGTACGGTTGGGTTTGTGGCCTGTTGGCCGGAATAAGTTGAAATGGCGTTTGATAGAGAAGCTGAAATCGGAAGAATGGTATCGCCGAGGGTTATCTCCTTCAGAAGCCCAGGATATGATGCGTCAAGTATTAAATAACCGTAGGGGCTTCCTTCCCTTGTGACACTGATTTCATAGCCACAGATAAGGCCGATTTGTTGGCATACGGGAACGATTTGCTCGATCTCTAAGTTCGCGGATCCGTCGACGATGGGCAACAGGGAAAGCGCGTAGTCTTGTGCTAGGTCTGATGTAAAAGCGACGGATGAGTTTGAGTCGGCAGCGAATACTCTTGTTGGGCGTGACGCGGATAAGCCGATGATCGAGGCTAGGCCGAGAAGAAACGAGCGACGTGATTGAACTCTGGGCATAATGTCTCCTGCCTATGGGGGGCAATATGCTGTCATTTTATTTGCTACATAATACAATCTAATTCGGATTAAGGTAAATGGATGGAATTGCTCGATAAATGGTAGTGATTAGCGGACCGGTATCGCGATCCTCGTCACATACGCCCCCGGGTCGTCGCTGATGATGTCGTCGATCAGGGCGATCTCGCGCGAGGGACCGGCGGGTGTCAGGTTGCGCTCGCGCATATAGCTGAGCAGCTGCTCATAGCGTGGGGTTGCTTGCCCGTGCGTGCCGCGAAAGCTAATGGTCAGGCAGCGCGCGGCGGGTCGCGTCTCGAGGTCGCCCACGTAATCATCGGTGTCATCGAGCAGCAAAAAGACCTCGTCGTAGCCATCAAAGTCGCCGGCGGCGAGGCGCTCGGCGCTAATCCCAACGCCCAAGTTGCCCAGAAAGACAAAGGTCTCGTGCTGGCCCTTCTGCAGCTGACGAATCTGCCACTCCAGCGCATAGGCGTCGGTAGGCTTGACGCGTTCGCGCAATACGGCGCAGCGAAGCTCGGGCGCATCGATTGCGCAAATGGTATCGAGCTCGGTGTTCAGGGCATTGTGAAGCAGGGCAAGCCGGTTGTCGATCTTGCGCGACACGCGCTCCAGCTCGCGGCGCTTGCGCTCGATGAGCTCCTGCTGCTGAGCCAGCTGCCGCTGCATAAGGTTCACGTCGCGCGTGGTTACAAACTCACGGATTAGCGCGAGCGGCAAGTCGAGAACACGCAGGTGGCTGATGGTGTTGAGAGTGGAGAGCTGCCGCGATCCGTAGTAGCGGTACCCACTCGCCGGATCGATGTGTGCCGGGTCCAGCAAGCCCATCTGCTCGTAATGGCGCAACGTGCCCACGCTTAGGTTAAACAAGCGCGCCACCTCGCCAATGCGGAGCAGACCCTCGGTATGTTCAGTTGGCGAGTCGGTCATGGCGCCGCTCCTTTCAATGGACGGGGAAGGGGCGCCGAGGTCGTACGACGCAAACGATCCTCTACGCCATCAGCTTGTCAAAGGCCCCGCGGCGGTTGAGTACGGTAAATGCCATCACGCAAATGACTGCCGACAGAATTGACCCGCACGGCGAAGCGATGCCCATGGGAAACAATGTATCGGAATAGGCATTCGACAGCAGCCACGCACCGGGCACGCGAATGAGCGCCACGGCCAGCACGTTGTGCGCAAAGCCGATGTAGCTCTTGCCATATGCAGCGAAAAAGCCACTAAAGCAAATGTGGATGCCGGCAAAAATTGCGTCGAAAATATAGCTGCGCATATAGCCGGTACCGGCCGCGACCACTGCAGCGTCCTTGGCAAAAAAGCCAATAAACGCCGGCGCTACCAGCCACATCAGCACCGTGATTAGGCAGCCGTACACCACCGAGATGGTCATGGCGTCCTTGAGTACCTGACGCGCGCGATCGCCCTTGCCCGCGCCGGCATTTTGCGCCGTGAGCGCGCTGACGGTAGCGCCCATGGAACTCGGCACAATGAACAAAAAGCTGATCATCTTCTCGACCAGGCCCACGGCGGCGGCGTCGACCAAGCCGCGGTGGTTGGCGATGACGGTGATGAACATAAACGCCACCTGGATGCAGCCGTCCTGCACGGCCACGGGCACGCCGATCTTAAGAATGCTGCCGAGCACCTCGGGCTGGGGGCGCAGGTCGCTGCGCTTAACGTGGATGTTTGTGCGACGGCTCTTGAGCCACACGAGCGCGAGAGCCACGCTCGCCGTCTGCGCGATGACTGTGCCGAGTGCCGCGCCTACGGGGCCGAGTCCCATGTGGCCGATGAACAGAAAGTCGAGCGCGATGTTGATGATGCATGCCACGCCGATCACGTACATGGGCGAGCGCGAATCTCCCAGCCCGCGAAAGATGGCCGAGAGGATGTTGTATGCGGCGATAAACGGAATGCCGACAAAGCAGATACGCAGGTAGGCGGCGGTGCCTTCGACTGCCTCGGCCGGCGTGCCAATGAGCGCCACAACCTGCGGGCATAGTGCAAGCAAGATGACGGCCAGCACCACCATCACGCTCATAAAGAGCGTGATGGTGGTGCCGATGGCGGTCTCGGCGCGGTCGAAGCGGCGCGAACCCACGGCGTGGCCGACGATGACCGTCGTTCCCATGGCCAGACCCACGAGCGTCACGGTAATGATATAGAGCGTCTGCGCGCCATTGCCCACGGCGGTGATGCCGGCGGCGCCGCTAAACTGCCCCATCATGTACAGGTCGGCCATACCATAGAGCATCTGCAAAAAGTACGAGAGCATATAGGGCAGGGCAAAGACCGCGATGGTCTTGAGGACATTGCCGCGTGTGAGGTCGTGTTCCATGGGCGGGGCACTTTCTGGCTGGGTTCGTTTAGCTACCAGTGTAGTGAAAACCCTATAACGATAGTAGAGTCAAGGTTTATGTCGAGGACAGGGCGAAAAAAGTGAGGCCCACGATTATTTCCAACTGAATACAGATGCGCACTATGCTTGTTTGACGCATTCGTTAGCCTTGCAGAAATCGGTTTCGCGTCACTTGACACTACCGCCCGGCGCGCAATAATACGTGCGTATGCGAACAACGTTTGATGGGGGATGAACCTGCGTGCGCAATCTCAAGATCCTGTTTTCCTACTTGGGGGAATACCGTCGCGACGCCATGTTCGGCGTGCTCTTTGTGACGGCCGAGACGGCGCTCGAGCTGTTTATCCCGGTCATCATGGCAAATATCATCGACGTGGGCGTGCCCGCGGGCGACATCAACTATATGCTGTTGCAGGGCACGTATATGTTGATATGTGCTGCATTTTCGCTGGTACTTGGCTTGGGCTATGCGCGCACGTCTGCCCGCGTTGCCTCGGGGCTGGGCGCTAACCTGCGCGAGGCGGAGTATCGTAAGATCCAGACGCTCGCTTTTGGCAATCTGGACAACTACGACGCCAGCTCGCTCGTCACGCGCATGACCACCGACATCACCGTGATTCAAAACGCCATTGGCAATGGCTTTCGCCCCATGGTGCGCGGTCCCGTGACGCTCATCGTCGGCTTGGTCTATGCGCTGGTGCTGTCGCGTCCGCTCGCCACCGTTTTCGCGATCATCCTGCCGGTGCTGGCGATCGTGCTGGGCGTTATCACCTATCGCGTCAGTCCGCTCTACCGCCAGCTGCAGACCTCGATGGACCATCTCAACGGCGTGGTGCAGGAGGACCTCACCGCCGTGCGCGCCGTCAAGGCGTACGTGCGCGCCGAGCACGAGGAGGCCAAGTTCGACGCCGTCAATACCGAGCTTGCGCATACGGCGACGAAGACCTTTGGCAATGCCGTGCTCAACCTGCCGGTGTTTCAGCTGTCGATGTACGTGGCGGCGCTTTCCATTCTGTGGATCGGCGGTCGCATGATTCTTGCCGGCGAGCTCGGCGTGGGCTCGCTCACGGGCTTTATGAGCTATGTGCTGCTGATCATGAACTCGCTCATGATGATCTCCAACGTGTTTTTGCTGCTCACCCGCGCACTTGCCAGCGTGGAGCGCATCTCGCGGGTGCTCGACGAGCGTTCGCTTATCCAGGCGCCCGATGTTGCCACTGCCGTGCACGGGGTGGCCGACGGAAGCATCGAGTATCGCGACGTGTCGTTTAAGTACCGCGCGGATGCTGCCGAGGATGTGCTCGAGCATATTGACCTTTGCATTGAGGCGGGCTCCACGGTGGGCGTGCTCGGCGGCACGGGCTCGGGCAAGAGTTCGCTTGTGCAGCTAATCGCGCGCCTGTACGACGCCACCGAAGGCGCCGTACTCGTGGGCGGGCGCGATGTGCGCGATTACGACCTGGTTGCCCTGCGCGACGCCGTGGGTATCGTGCTGCAAAAGAACGTGCTGTTCACAGGCACCGTGCGCGAGAATCTGCAGTGGGGCAATCCGCAGGCGTCGGACGATGAGCTCCTCGCGGCTTGCCGCGCGGCGTGCGTGGACGAGTTCCTTGATCGCATCGGCGGGTTGGACGGCGAGTTGGGTCAAGGCGGTGCCGGCGTTTCGGGTGGCCAGAAGCAACGCCTGTGCATCGCGCGCACGCTGCTCAAGCATCCGCGCGTGCTCATTTTTGATGACTCCACCAGCGCGGTCGATATGGCGACCGACGCCAAGATCCGCGAGCATATCGCTCAGATTCCCAACACGACGGTGATTGTCATCGCACAGCGCATTGCGAGCGTCATGGATGCCGATCGCATTGTGGTGTTGGATGACGGTCGTGTCCACGGCGTGGGCACGCACGAGGAACTGCTGGCGGGCGACAACATCTACCAGGAGATTTATGCCTCGCAGATGGAGTTCACGGGGAACGCGGACGCCGGTGACGGCTGCGACGATGGCTGCGCGAACGATCCGTTTTTCTCCGTCCCCAGCGAATCACCCTTGGAAGGGGGTGAGCGCCATGCCTAAGACCGCAGCCCAAGCACGCCCGGCCGACCTCAAGCGCACTATGCGCCGCCTGCTCTCCTATATGGGGCATGCCAAGTTCTCGTTGCTCGCGGTGGGCGTGCTCGCCTCCGTCGCCGCCATCGCGAGCCTCGTCGGCACCTACATGGTGCGCCCCATCGTTAACGGTTTGGCCACGGGCGGGGAGGAACTGCTCGCCAATCAGGTCATCCTAACGACGATCATCTACGCCGCGGGCGTGCTCTCGGCCCTGGGCTACTCACAGATCATGGTGCGCGCGGCCCAACGCGTGGTGTCCGATATTCGCCGCGACCTGTTCGCGCACATCCAGACGCTGCCGCTCAGCTATTTTGACAGCACGCGCTCGGGCGACATCATGAGCTTCTTTACCAACGACGTCGACACCGTCTCCGAGGCGCTCAACAACAGCTTTGCCAACGTGATTCAGGCGAGCATCCAGATGGTCGGTACCACGGCTATGCTCATCATCCTCAACTGGCAGCTCACGATTATCACGCTCGTGTGCGACGCGGCCATTGTGCTGTACGCGCGCTACTCGGGCATGCGTTCCAAGCGCTTCTTTGCTGCCCAGCAGGCGTCGCTGGGCGATTTGGACGGATACGTCGAGGAGATGGTCTCGGGCCAAAAGGTCATCAAAGTCTTTAATCACGAACAGGCCAACGTGGCTGGTTTTGACGTGCGCAACCAAGAACTGCGCCGCACCGGTGGCGCCGCGCAAGCCTACGCCAACTCGATGGTGCCCATGACCGTGGTGATCGGCTATGCCAACTACGCCATCGTCGCCGTGGCGGGCGGCATGCTCTGCATCAAGGGGCTCGCCGATGTAGGTGCGCTCGCGAGCTACCTGGTCTTTGTGCGTCAGGCCGCCATGCCCATCAACCAGTTTACGCAGCTGGGCAACTTTTTGCTCAACGCGCTGGCCGGTGCCGAGCGCCTGTTTGCCGCCATGGACCTTAAGCCCGAGGTTGACGAGGGCTGCGTGGAGCTGGTGCAGACGGGCGACGCCGCGTGGGCGTGGAAGATTCCCGAGGGCCAGGGCGTGGGCACATATGGGCACCTGCACGACGTGGCCGCTGTTGATGAGTCGGGCCGTGCGGTGGCCGCCGACGGTACCGAGCTTACGTGCGGCCTAGTTCCGCTTGCCGGCGACGTGCGCTTCCATGCTGTGGACTTTTCCTACGTGCCGGGCACCCGCGTGCTCACGGATCTCAACCTGTTTGCCAAGCCGGGGCAAAAGATCGCGTTTGTGGGCTCGACGGGTGCCGGAAAGACGACCATCACCAACCTCATCAACCGCTTCTATGAGGTCGATGACGGCGAGATCACGTACGACGGCATCGACGTCAAGCACATTGCCAAGGCCAGCCTGCGCGGGTCGCTCGGCATTGTGCTGCAGGACACGCACCTGTTTAGCGGCACCATTGCGCAGAACATCCGCTTTGGCAAGCTCGACGCGACCGAAGAGGAGGTGCGCGCCGCTGCCGAGGCCGCCTGCGCCGACCCGTTTATCCGCCGCCTGCCGCGGGGCTACGACACACCGGTCACGGCCGACGGCGCCAACCTGTCGCAGGGTCAGCGTCAGCTGCTCGCCATCGCGCGCGTGGCCGTCGCCGATCCGCCGGTGCTCATCCTGGACGAGGCCACGAGCTCCATTGACACGCGTACCGAAAAGCTCATCGAGCGCGGTATGGACCGCATCATGCGCGGTCGCACCACGTTTATGATCGCGCACCGCCTGTCCACCGTCCGCGACGCCGACGCCATCATGGTCCTCGAACACGGCCGCATCATCGAGCGCGGCACGCACGAAGAGCTGCTCGCCCAGCACGGCGAGTACTGGCAGCTGGCGCATGGCTTAAAAGAGCTGGATTAACCCGTTCGAGCACGATGCTTTGACCCCTCCGTGCCTCTCACCTCGCCTCAAACCATCACAACATTCGGCGTTTTTTGCCAAAATCGGGAAAAGCATCGAATGTTGTGATGGTTTTTCTGCCACTCGACCGGGTGGAATCGCTTTCTTGCGCACGAAGGTGTGCGGACCCGTGGGCAGGGGAATAAGGTTGGTTATCCGACCCATTGGAGGGCTCATGGACCTGCCGATTGTCCTGTCCCATAAGACTGCCTGGCTGTACCACAACGTGGCGCGCCTGTCCGAGCCGCTCTCGCGAGCAAGCAGCCTATACGATGAGGACTCGATTGCCGACGAGGCGGAGCCGACTGCGGGCTTGCCCAAATTGGGACTAGATGCCAAGGGGCTGAGAATATCTGCGGCGGTCGAGATTGTTACCGACTATCTGGCCTCACTTGGCATCCCACATGAGGAGCTCGACCGTATTGACACGCTGGTTAGCTTCGATTTCGAGCGCTCTCGGCCGGCGGGTCTCCGACGCCATGTGTTTGGGGCGCCCATTCCTTCGGACCATCTTATCGAGGTAGCAGAAGGCCTTCTGGTGGTTGATGAGGCCATGTGCTTCGTACAGGCGGGTTCGTGGATGAGCGAGCCCGAGCAGCTGGAATATGGGTATGAAATCTGCGCCCGATACCATTTGAATCATCTGGCGACAGACGATTATATCGAGATGGGGCAGAGGTACACCGTTGCCGACCTGATCGCTTATTGCGATGAAAATCGATCTCGTCAGGGGGCTACACGTGCGGCTGCCGTGCTCAAGCGCGTGCATGATGGCGCGCGGTCGCCCATGGAGACGGCCACTGCAATCATGGTCGTCGCGAAGCGTTCCCAGGGTGGGCTCGGGTACACCAGGGTTGAGCTCAACCATCGGGTCGATGTTCCCAACGAGTTCAAATATCTCGCTAAGGCCGGGTATTTCGAGATCGATGTATATGCACCTGCGAGCGGTACGGGGATTGAATACAACGGCTCGGACCATCTTGATAAACAGCGCAGCGCGTCGGACGCGGAGCGTATGACCGTTCTGAGCGCGCTGGGCTTTAGGATGATCGTCCTCACTGGGACTCAGTTTGCCCATCAGCTGCAATTGCACCGGGCGATGAATGCCATTGCGCTCGCTATGGGTCTCAAATGCGACCGAAGCGAGGTGTTTCAGAAACGGCAGAATGACCTGCGGGAATTCGTGATTCGGCACTGGAATGGCGGCCTCTAGGGGCGTCTAGCTCGTCTTTCGAGCTCTGCGAACACCTAAACCGTCCCAACATTTGACGTTTTTTGCCAATATCGGGAAAAACATCGAATGTTGGGACGGTTTGAATGCTGAAGATGGGCTCGGGAAGCCCTTCTTGCTCGAATGGCCTGTCCTGTCGTACGCGTGTCGGCACGATTCTCTTGTGGGGTATTATGTTTCCCGAAGAATAAATTGCTGTGCGAGGGGAGGGCTGCGTGGACGGGCACGTGCAACATGATGGTTTTGGCCGCGACATCAACTACCTGCGCATTGCCGTTACCGACAAGTGCAATTTCCGCTGCATCTACTGCATGCCGGCCGACGGCGTGGCACCGCGCGCGCATGACGAGCTACTCAGCGCCGAGGAAATCGCCCGCTTTGTGCGTCTGGTGGCGGGGGAGGGCATTCGCCGCGTACGCCTGACGGGTGGCGAGCCGCTGGTCAGCCGCCGCATTATCCCGCTCATCCGCGATATCCGTGCGATTCCGCAGATCGAGGACATCTCGCTCACCACCAACGGCGCCCTGCTGCCCAAGCTGGCGCCGCAGCTCAAAGACGCCGGGCTCGACCGCGTCAACATTTCGCTCGACACGCTCGACCCCACGCTCTTTGGAAAGATCACGCGCCTGGGCCGGCTCGAGCAAACCATGGCGGGCATCGATGCGGCGCTGACCTGGGGCTTTGATCCGGTTAAGGTCAACTGCGTGATCGTCCGCCGCCTCAACCAGGACGTGGCGGCCCTCGCGCGGCTCACGGTCGACCGCCCCATTCACCTGCGCTTTATCGAATACATGCCCATCGGCGATGAGCACACGAGCTCGCATTGCGCCGTGGATCCTCATGCACCCACGCTCAATCCCGAGTTGTGGGACGCGAGCGATACCGTACCGAGCGACGAGCTGCGGGCGCGCATTAATGCCGGTGCCGCTGCGGTGGGCCTGGGCGAGCTTGAGCCGCTCGACATCAGCGACGCTCCTGCCGGCGCGGGCCCTGCGCGCTATTGGCGCTTTCCGGGCGCGGCGGGCACGGTTGGCTTCATTAGCGCCATGTCCAACCATTTTTGCGCGAGCTGCAACCGTCTGCGCCTGACGGCCGACGGCAGCGTGCGTCCCTGCCTGTTCAGCGATGCCGAGTATTCGGTGCGCGAGGCACTGCGCCGCGGTGATGATATGCAGGTACTATCGATTTGGCGCGATGCCGTGGCCCACAAACCGCAGGAACACGCGATAATTGAGGGCACGCAACGATTTATGTCCCAAATCGGAGGATGATCATATGGCCAAGAGCAGGTACGCCGATGCCACCAAGGCCGCTCGCAGGGCCGCGATGTCTGCCCACAAAGCCTCGTCTGCCGGCAAAGACGCTGTGTCCGCGACCGCGCAGGACGCAACGGTGACCACCGATGCGCTCGCCGAGTCCGCCCGCGACGCGCGCCGCGACGAGCTGACGCACGTGGATGCCAAGGGCGAGGTGCGCATGGTCGACGTATCCGACAAGGCCGAGACGCACCGCACCGCCATCGCCGAGGGTACCATCCTCATGCATCCCGAGACGCAGGCCATGGTGCTGCAGGACCGCGCCAAGAAGGGCGACGTGCTCGCCTGCGCGCGCGTCGCGGGCATCATGGCCATCAAACGCACGAGCGACATCATCCCCATGTGCCATCCGCTGCTTATCACCAAGAGCAAGTGCGATATCGAGCCCATCGCTCCGGCAGGAACGTCTGCCGAGGACGTGCCCGAGGGCTGGGCGCCGGCACGTCCCGACGGGCAGGTCGGCTTTCATGTGCTGGTCACGGCAGGTGTGACGGGTAAGACGGGCATCGAGATGGAGGCGCTGACCGGCGCGAGCGCCGCGTGTCTGACCATCTACGACATGTGTAAGGCCGTCGACCGTGGCATGGAGATCGTCGATGTGCGTCTGCTGCACAAGGAAGGTGGCCGCTCGGGCGTGTGGGACCGTGCGGAGCGTCAAGCTGCCACTGCCGAGGCAACCGCTGCCGATGGTGCCGCGCCCGCGAGCGTATCCGCCCCGGCCGTGCCCGCAGCTCCCACCCCGGCTGCCCCCGCGATCGCGTTTATCGGTTACCAGAACTCGGGCAAGACCACGCTCGTCGAGAAGGTCATCGCCGAGCTTACCCGTCGCGGCCTGCGCGTGGGTTCGCTCAAACATCATGGGCATCACGGCTTCGACATCGACGTGCCTGCCAAGGATACCTGGCGTCATCACCAGGCAGGCTCCAAGCACGTGGGCCTCATCTGCGCCACGCGCTGGGCGGAGTACGCCGACACGCGCGAGGAGGACGAGATGCCCGCGCGCGAGCTGCTGTCGCGTTACAACGACGTCGATGTGGTGATCATCGAGGGCTACAAGACCGAGGGCTTCGACAATATCGTGGTCGCGCGTTCCGGCGTCGACCGTCTGCGTGGCAAGAGCTCGCTCGATCTGGTCGACGGCCGCACACTGGCCCTAGCCTGCAACGAGGCCCTGGCACGCCAGGCTTTTGACGCCGGCTTTGCGACCCGAGCCATCAACATCAACGACGCCCGAGCCATCTGCGACCTGATTCAAGATCATCTGGCCTAAAACCTGCCAAAAAGGGACAGGTTTATTTTGGCAGGTTTTATCAAGGAAAACGTCATTACCACCACAAAGGGGCCAGGCTCCTTTGTGGTGGTTTTTGCTTTGGTAGATGTGTGGGACATGCCTTACAATCTACCAAATAGTTCATGACGGGCAAAAAACGGAGAGAAGGGGCTTGATGCGTCCTTAAAGTTTCATGCGGATAGATTGATTTGACAGACGGTGGCGAATGCCCGCCGCCCGTATTCGTATGAAACAAGGAGTCTCCATGCTCATCCCTCTTCTCTCAAAACCTCAATCATCGCTGCCCGTGCAGGCCAAGCGCCTGGTGGCAATGCGCTTTCTTATCTACACCGGTTTTCAGACCAGTTATTTTATCGGCGTTATCGGAACGCTCACCTATGCGGACGATGCCTCGGTCGTGGCGACATCGCTGGCCGTCCTGTTTATGAATGTTTTTGTAAGGCTCTGTTAGACCAGGATTGACATACATGTGTCCCCACTGTGCCATATCTTTGA
>JAUUMM010000032.1:0-23431 GCA_030839365.1 Collinsella sp. | reverse complement strand
CGTCCGCAACCACCCGCTCACCACGCGTCGCTACTATCACCAGATGAACTACTAATCCTTTCAAATTGCTGCTGTTGCCTGCAGGCGAGCTATTCTGAACGTCTCGCCTGCAGGCTTATTTCTTGGGTTAATCAGAATAGTTGCCCAGTACCTCCTAGTTGCGCTGGTCGCATTATGGCGTCTATGGACGAGCAAGCATTTGGCATTACGATGCTTGGTCGTCCGCTGTTTACGAGCCTGTTTGTCGGCTTGATCCTTGGCGATGTCCAGCAGGGAGTTATCGTCGGCGCTGCTTTGGAGTCCATGTTCATGGGCGCCATCATGGTCGGTGCGGCGGTTCCTCCCGAGGTCTATGCTTCCGACGTGCTTGGCTGCGCGTTTGCCGTCATTACGGGTACGGGCGCGGCAACTGCCGTCGCGCTCGCCCTTCCCGTCTCCGTCTTCCTTCTCTACTCCGTGATTAACTTTGCAACGCGTATCGTCGCCGCCCATCTGGGTTACGACCTGGGAACCAAGTTCCTGCAGCAGTCCGAAGAGAACAACCTTATGTCTCGCATGACGCATGCTGCCGGCGTTCTCGGAATGACCGTCATTGGCGCGATGATTGCGGCACAGGTCTCGCTGTCCACGGCTTTGACCTTTGACGTGGGTGGTTCGGAGATTGTCCTGCAGGATCTGTTCGATTCAATCTTCCCCGGTCTGCTGCCCTTGCTGGCAACGTTCGCTTGCGTTGCCCTGTACAAAAAGGGTGTCAAGACCATTTGGATTATTATTGGCATCTTCGCGATCTGCATCATCGGAACGGGCTTGGGAGTGTTCGCGGCGGCGTAATGTTGACTGCTATGCTCGCGCGTTGGATAACTAACTGACCGTTTGAAAACGGGGCTCGGCGTAAGGCCGGCCCCGTTTTTTATTTGAGGGATTTTCTGGCTGTCCAATAATCCACGCTCGTCCATCACTCACGTATCTCTCATCTCTCATTCGTCACTAATACAAGAGATAACTGAAAGACGAGAGATAAATACGAGAGATAACTGAGCAGCAAAGAGACAAGCAATCATGGTATTGTCTCAATACTGATTGTTCTACCAGCAAAAACATGTTTAAATGAAACAAATGGCAGATATCTTATCTTTCATCTCTCACTTATCTCTAATATGAGAGATAGCAGAAAGATGAGAGATAATTACGAGAGATAACTGAGAGACGAAGGAAATCTATTCGCGGCATTCTCCGCCGGGCCGAGCGAAAGGACATGCAGATGAACGAAAACGAGCTGACCGGTCTGCTCGAGTCTTTAAGGCGCATGGGCTCGGACGATCTTAACGTCGAGGTCAAGGAGAGCGCCACGACGCTTTCCCGCGACGTATGGGAAACGGTTAGCGCATTCGCGAATACCGCTGGCGGAATTATCGTGCTCGGCGTGAGCGAGCGCGCGGGCTTTGTCCCGGTTGAGAACTTTGAGACCGAGAAGGTGCTCAACCAATTCGTAGCGGGCATGGGTGATGCCGGCGGGCGCGGAAAACTGGCCAATCCGCCCAAATACACCATTGAACGCGTGGAGCTCCAGGGCACCGTGGTTCTGGTCATCACGATTGAGGAGCTCGACCCGTCGAGCAAGCCTTGTTATGTCATAGAGCGGGGCGCTCAAGGCGGCAGCTACAAACGCATCGATGATAAAGATGTTCCGCTCTCGTCGACCGAGGTCCTGTCCTTGTCATCGTATGAACGGGCGAGCCCCAGTGATCGCGATGCAGTGCCCGGCGCGGTCGCAGGCGATCTTGACGAGGCCCTGGTCGACCGCACGATAGAGCGTGCTTTCTCGCTGACACCCCGTGCAATGCGCGGCGCGCCGGACAAGAAAACGAAGCTGGAGCGCCTGAATTTCCTCGACTCCCAGGGCAATGTTACTAAGGCCGGGCTCCTGGCCGCGGGTGCCTATCCTCAGCAGTTCTATCCCAAGCTCTTTATCGATGTGGCGGTCTATGCCGGAACGCAGAAGGGCGCGGCGGGGTCGTTGAGGTTCATGGACCGTACGATCTGCGAGGGGACGTTGGGTGAAATGATCTCGGATGCCGTCGCGGCGGTCGCCAAGAATTTACGACGAACCTCGATGATCAAAGGCGTCTCGCGTGTCGACTCGCTGGAGATTCCCGAGGAGGTCCTGCGCGAGGCAATCGCCAACGCCGTAATCCACCGAGAATACGGAGACCGGTTCTGTGGGCAGTCGATCGCTGTTGACGTCTTTGATGACCGTATCGAAGTGACGAACCCCGGCGGCCTATACGGAGGAAAGACTCGCGAGAACCTGTTTGACGGCAGCTCCCGATGTCGCAATGCGACGCTTGTGAAACTGATGTCGATTGTTCCGCTGCCGGATGGTGCAGGTTCGCCGGCTGAGGGCAATGGCTCAGGCATCCCGATGATGTTTGACGCCATGCGCGCGCATGGTTTGTCGGAGCCTCTGTTTTGCCCTGGTTTTGACCGGTTTAAGGTTGTCCTCTATCGCTCAAAGGTTGAGCAGGTCGATCATGGCGGGGACCTGATCATGGCGGCCCTCAAGCGCAACGGCGAACTGGGAACACGTGAACTGGCAGAATGCACGGGACTCACCGTCTCCCAGGTTAGGGTACGCGTCAATGCGCTCATCGCACAGGGCGAGCTTGAACCTACGGCGTCGGCGACGAGCCGCAACCGCAAGTACCGACTGTTGGAGCGCGTGGAATAAATGCGTTAGCGGACGAGGCGACCCAATAATCGACCCTCGATTGGCGCCCACTAAGGTTAAGCGGTTGTTGCCCAGTTGACGGTGATGCTAAAGACTCGGCTTACGCCGGCATGGCCGCGAACCCGTCCATCAAGAACAGCCTAAGAACCAGCTTGATGACATATCCCGGTTTGACTTCAGCCGCGTCAAAGACATGGCGCTCGGCGAGCTCGCTGCAGTATGTATAGATGTCGCGGATAAGGTCCGCGCCCGAAAGCGTAAACATGTAGCCTGCGTCCGAAAGCGCATTGGGCGCGGCGGGCAACTTGGCCATGTGGCAGAACGTTTGCAGGTCGGGCGCCATAACATTCTGGTAGTCGAGGTGGCCGCTGGCATCCTGTGCGGCAAGCTCCAATTGGCGCACAAAATCCAGCGCCGCTGCCAGCACAAAGCTCGGCGTAGGCGCGTTGACGTCCTGAGTGGTCGCCACGAGCCTGCCCGCCGCCTGCGTGACAAGCCAAGCGACCTCGCGCTGGCAACGCACGGCCTTGCGCGTAACCGGCTTGATGGACGAAGAAGAAACGCTTCCCTTAGGCGGATTCGAAGCAGCCACAAGACCCTCCCATGAACGACCCGGCCCAACAAGCTCGGATGAAACACGTGCTACATCAGTATACAGGGGAGTGGGGTAACGGGGTACAAGCGCGCCAACGGCAAACCGAGAGCATCAACGACGTGCCGATCGCGGAATGAGATCTCGTAATAATTGACTCTCGGCCATATTATTGAGGGGCATGACTCGCGTTCGTATGGTTGTAGGTGCTGGCGATGAACGACATTGACCTTGCTGTTCCGTTGATGGATGGACCAAGCTATGACCGTGCCTGCAGTCTCGTGCCTTCCGAATACGTTGAGGCATGGGAGTGGTTTCTGGGTGAGGAACAGCGCGGCGGCGTTTGGACCAGCCTTCCGCACCACACCAAGGAAGATAGCCCTCAGTATCAGTATCGTTTGAGAATTGGCTCGGACTTCTTTCCCGTAACGCGGGATTCAGGGATCTTCTGGCCGGGCCAGGATCGGGTGAAGCAAGATCCCAATAAGATCTTTGCGCTTTCGGTCCATAACTCTAAAAAGAGCTTCTACACCGATGTGCCTCCGCTCTATTTGGACGATGGTACGTGGGTCATTAAGTACTCGGTTCAAGCGCCGGGTACCGTTGGTTTTCGAGACCAGAATTACAACCGTAAAATGCTCAACTGCATGGAATGTGGCGTTCCAGTCGGAGTCATATTTGCAACCGAGGTGGGCTACAAGGTGCTCGGCCTTGCGTTTGTTGAGCGGTTCGAGCCCGAAAACGGATGGTTTGTTCTGCACGGTCCTGTTCATAAAGGCGGACCGGACCCTCGTTTTGCACCCGACATGAGTTATCTGAAGCACATGCCCGTCGATATTGAGTTTACCGGACAGGGTACGACCGACGACGAAAAGGTCCGCTATGCGTTAAGGCGCGAGCGATTGGGGCAGCAATGGTTCCGCAAACAGCTCGTTGCCGCCTATGATGGCCGTTGCGCGGTGTCGGACTGCGGCGTCAGCGAAGCTCTGGAGGCTGCACATATCGAGAATTACTCGGGACCCAAATCGCAGGTTGCCAGCAACGGCATTCTGCTTCGGCGCGATCTTCATTCCCTATTTGATGCTCACCTGATTTCGTTTGAGCCTGTTTGCGGCGAATATCGGCTGTGCGGATCGTACCTGCTGGATAAGACCGACTACGTTTCCTTTGCGGGTGCGACGCTAAGGCAGCCGAATGAGCGTCAGTGGCGACCCAATACGGTGTTTCTTGAGGCCCATCGCATTGAGTTCGATCGCTCGGAAAAGAAGCGTGAAAAGGCGGGGCTTCTGCCGTATTAGCGTATTTGGCTTTGGCATTCTTTGACAATCGTGTTGTTTGATCGGATCGCGTGACGATGCAATATCGCGCCCACCCGCCGGTGCATGCTCTTCCTGATTTGTATAGCGAGAGGGGAGCGTGTATGAGCTGGCGAGGCGATATTGCGATGGGGAAGTACGGAAAACTGCCGTGTGCCCTTATAGACAACAATATGTTTCCGAGCGTAGAGGTTGATTGCGGGTCGTTTGTCGTCACCTGCCCTTGCTGCGGCTCGCAAATACCGTGTCTCGACATTCGGTTCATCGATGCACGTGACAGGTTCAGCGACGAAGTGAGGAAACGTACGGGCGTTCATATGCCGGTGTATCCGGAGAAATGCCCTGTTTGTGGCCTCGATATCGTGTACGACGCCGGCGACGAGGGATAGGTGATGCGGAGGAGTTGGCTGTGAGTGTCTTTTGCCTCTACAAATAAATCCCCTCACCGAGTTGCTTGTGGAACTCGGCGTGATGGTCGCGTGCCCAGGTAAAGAGCGCCTGGTCAAAGTCGGTACGCGTGGCCGGGACGCCAAAGACGCCGGCAACTTCGACGCGTATAAACTCCAGTGCCGGCAGCTTGTTGATGGCAGTGAGGGCAAACGGGGACGAGGGCTCCTCGAACAGATAGCGGCTGCCTTGCAGCGCGTCGCAACTGGTGCACGTGTTGCCGAGCGACGGGGCTTTGGAGGCTCGCGCGCCTACGGGCTTGTAGCCGCAGCGCTTATGAAGGTAGTCGCGGATCTCGCCCGGTACGCAGCCAAGAGCGGGCACGATGGCGAGTGCGTTGGCGTTGGCCGTGTCGATGGCAATGTACCCGGCTTCGTTGGGTGCGTGCGCGATGGCGATGCTCTCGTCGTTATCGGTTCGATAGGGAATGCCGAAGGCCGCGACCGAGGTCTCTTTGTGACGCTTCCAGCACTCGCGCTTGCCCAGTACTAGATATATATACGGCGCTGAGGGGTCGGATCGGTCAACACCGGGCAGCCACTCGGCAAAGGGCTCGGGGTTGACGCCGCTGGGTACATACCAGATCTTCTTGGTCCGGTCCCATTTGGCGCCCAGCGCCTTGGCTTCTTCTTTGTGCGAAAAGGGGACATCGAGCTCGGTGCGCATGGCGGCTCCTTGGTGCTGCAGGTGCAAGTGGCTCAAGGATACCGCAGGACGCAGACATCGCGGCGTTTTGCTGAGAAGTTGCGGCTCGGATGGGTTCGAGACGTGTTGGTCTCGGCCTCGGTGACTATTGGGGCGGTTTTGATTGACTGCGGAGTCAGCCGGGATAGGCACTTGGGTCGCTGACGCGGTTTTGTGTATGGGCAGGGTGGTTGCTTGGGCGGTTGGAACTGCCGGCGGATTTGGCGACATAAAACAAAACAGCCCAGAAGACATAGCCTCTGAGCTGCGAACATTTGGTGGGCGTTAGAAGATTTGAACTTCTGACCTCTTCCGTGTCAGGGAAGCGCTCTCCCCCTGAGCTAAACGCCCGATCAAGGGTGCGCAAGCGCGCAAGGGATAATATAACGGAGCCTGAACTCGGTGGCAAGAACATTTTTAAAAATCGCTTACATTGTGGAATTCGGGGGCTTTGTCGTATCCATTTCAAAAGAGCCTGCTGCCGCGATTTGGCTGTCGCATAATGCAAGGCCATTGCGGTATCGAGCTATGGAAAGACGCCTGCGGAATTGTCCCACCGATAAGCGGACAAGCCTCCAGCTGGTGACTTCGCCGTGGTAAGGTAAGCCGAATTGTTTCCAGGCTGTTTCGGGGGAGTGGAATGAGCAAAGAGTGTGTCGAGCAGGTCGAAGGCGCAGGGGCTTCGGTGCCGATGACCGATATATCGAACATTGATGTGCCCGAGGGCACCGACGAGCTCAGCCGTGACACCCGTCGCGCATGGCGCGACCGCTTGAACAGCGCTTCGACGCGCAAGATGATCACGGGCGTCTTGGCTACGCTGGTGGGCGGTTCGTTTTGGGGCTTCTCGGGCACCAGTGCGAGCTTTCTGTTCGATACCTACCACGTCGACACCTTGTGGCTTATGAGCGTGCGTCAGATTCTCGCCGGTCTACTCTTTATGGCCGTGGTTGTTACGCGCGACCGCGAGCGCCTGATTAAGCTCTGGACCACACCCGCCGATCGCAAGCAGCTGCTGCTCTTTACTGCCTTTGGCCTGCTGTTCAACCAGTTTTGCTATCTTTCGGCCGTGCGCCTGACGAACGCCGGAACCGCGACGGTGCTCCAGTGCCTGCAGCTCGTTATCATCATGGGCTACGCCTGCGCGATCGATCGCCGCATGCCGCGTACTCGCGAAGTCATCGGCATTGGCCTGGCTCTGGGTGGAACCTTTTTAATCGCCACCGGCGGCGACCCCACCAGCCTGAATATCTCGCCGCTTGGCCTGGCAGCAGGTCTTATGTGTGCGGTCAGCGCCGCGTGTATGGCGGTGATTCCCGCCAAGATCCTGCCCGAATACGGCAGCCCCATCGTCACGGGCTCGGCAATGCTCACGGCGGGTGTGGTCTCATGTGTCTTCGTGCGGCCCTGGGCGCATATGCCGGCGCTCGACGCCGCCGGCGTCGAGGCGCTCGCGGTGTTCGTGGTTATCGGCTCGTTTTTTGCTTACATGCTCTATATGCAGGGCGTTAAGGATATCGGCTCGGTGCGTGCGAGCCTCATCGGAACTGTGGAGCCGGTTTCGGCGACCATCACCAGCGCCGTTATGCTGGGGACGGTGTTTTTGCCGACCGACCTTATCGGCTTTGCCATGATCATCGTGATGATGTTCCTCACGGTGTAGCTGGCGCCGCCGCCAAGACAGAAAAGGCGTTGTGCCGCATTTTCGCCAATTGATGTCCGTGTCTGGAGTTTAGCTGTCGATGCTCAAAATGCCATAAACTAGTAACGTTATGGACTTTTTCATTGCGACTCAATTGCGAGGATTTCTTTATGGCTGGTAATCACTTTAAGGGCAGCGATAGCGGCCGTCCTGCAGTTCCGCCGCGTCCGAACGGGGCTGGTAAGGCCGGCACGCCGGGCGGCGCTGGACAGGGCAGCTCCGGTAAGCGCGTGTCCCCGGGCGAGACGGCGATGTTTACCGCTCTGTACGAGCAGTCTCAAAAGGCAAAAAAGACCGGCCGTGCAAGAGGGAATGTCTTTGCGGGCGGTGCAACCTCCGCGTCGCAGCCGAGCGGGGCTCCTTCGGTACCTGCGAACAACGCAGGTGCTGTCAACGCCGCGAATGCCGCCGGCAACGTTAATGCCGGCAAGGCCGCCAACAATACTCCCTCTGCCGGTGGCGCGGGGCTTACGGGTAACCTTGGCACGATCTACACCGGCGCCTCCGAGACTGGCACGTTCGCCCGCCTGGATGATAGCGGTGCCGAGTTTGCGGGCTCGGGATCCAAGGAAGATTATTACGATTTTGGCTTGAACTACGGTAGCGACGCTTCGTCGAGTTCGACCTCTGACGGTCTGGTCCGTCATCGCCATCGCAAGGGCGAGGGCAAGAAGCGTCACACTGGCGCCATTATTGCCGCTGTAGTCGCGGTGCTTCTCGTTGCGCTTGGCGCGAGCGGCTTTATGCTGCTTAACTCGGCAAAGACCGTAAAGAGCGAAGCGAAGGAGGCTGTCGAGATCGTCGGTGGCCTTAAGGACAAGGTCACGTCGGGCGATTTTTCGACGCTGCCTGACGACGCGAAGAAGATCGATGAGCTCTGCGACAGCATGAAGGCGGAGACTTCGAGCCCGCTGTGGACGGCGGCTTCGTTTATCCCGGTGTATGGCAGTGACATCAACGCAGCCCGCACCATGATTGATGCCCTGTCCGATGTCTCGAGCAACGCGCTGGTTCCCATGGCCGACAACCTTTCTCAGGCCACGCCCGGCAAGCTGTTCCAGGACGGGATGATCAACGTTTCTGCGCTGCAGGCCGTTGCCGATTCGCTTTCCAGCAGCTCGAAGGTGTTCAAGAGTGCCAACGAGAAGATCCAGGGCATTGGCGACACGCATATTTCCCAGGTGACCGAGCTGGTCGATAAGGCAAAGGATGGCTTTGCCACCCTAAGCGGCGCGGTCGATGCAGCGGAGAAGGTCGCCCCTGTCCTTCCCCAGATGCTCGGCGCCAACGGCCAGACGCGCAACTACCTTGTGTACGCCATGAACAACGTCGAGATTCGTGCTTGCGGCGGCTTTGGCGGTTCGCAGGGCCTGATTTCGGTCACCAACGGCCAGATGTCGATTGGCGACTTTGTTCCATGTATTGCGCTTAGCAAAGACGAGGCGGTTGAGAGCGTCGACGAAGAGGACGAGGCACTGTTTGGTGACCACAGTAACCTGTACAACTCTGGTAACGCGTATTCGCCCGATTGGCCCCGCAACTCGCAGCGTGTCGCCGCGCTGTGGAAGTCCCAGTATGGGCAGGACGTTGACGGCGTCGTGGGTATCGACCCGGTGTTCCTGCAGTATCTGCTGGGCCTGGTCGGTAACGTGTCGCTGCCCGACGGAACGGTTGTCGACGGCACCAACGCCGCAAAGGTCCTCATGCACGATGTGTACTGGAACTATCCGGTCGAGGAGTCGGATGGCATTTTTGCATCCGTCGCCAGCGCTGCCTTCGACAAGATTCTCGGTGGCATCGGTGACGTTGACGTTACAAAGCTTGTCGGTGCATTCGAGCGCGGTGCCGAAGAGGGCCGTCTGATTGCTTGGATGAGAAACGATGATGAGCAGAACGCCATCAAAGAGACGGGCATTGACGCTTCGCTGCCCGATCCGGATGACCCGAGTGCCGATCCTGTTGCCGGCGTTTACTTTAACAACCTGAGCTTCTCCAAGCTCGACTGGTACCTGAACGCCGATACGCAGATTGGCCAGGGCATCAAGAACGGTGACGGCACGTGCTCCTATCGCATCACCGTTACCCTGACGAACATCATGACGCAGGAGGAGGCTGGCAAGCTGCCCGACTACGTTGCGGCGAGCGCACCCGATGCCGCGCGTGACGACGAGCGTCTGAATGTCTCGTTGTTTGCCCCGACGGGCGGCAACATTACTGATCTGACCGTCGAGGGCACCCAGTTTGGTCTTGGCGCCGCTACGTGGCATGGAATTCCCTTCTATTCGGGCACCGTTGACCTGCATGCTGGCGAGACGACGACGATCACGTATACGCTGACCACGTCGGCCGAGGCGGGGGACAAGCCGCTTACACTGCGTCAGACTCCTACATGCCAGGCGGCTCGCGACAGCGCGTCGGCGTAGGGTTTTTCTGGTAGCGCAGATAATCGAGTACCATTTTGGGGCGGACAGGCAATCTGTTCGCCCCTATTTTGTAAGGAGAGCGCATGAAGTACTTTGGCACCGACGGCTTTCGCGGTGAGGCCAACGTTGGGCTGACGGTAGAGCACGCTTATAAGATTGGCCGTTTTGTGGGCTGGTATTACGGCGCCAACCGCGAGCGCAAGGCGCGCGTCATCGTGGGTAAGGACACGCGTCGCTCGAGTTATATGTTCGAGGCGGCGCTGGTGAGTGGCCTGGTCGCGAGCGGTGCGGACGCCTATATGCTGCACGTGATCCCCACGCCGGGCGTAGCACATCAGACCGTGGAAGGCTGCTTCGATTGCGGCATCATGATCAGCGCGAGCCACAACCCGTTTTGCGATAACGGCATTAAGCTCGTCAATAGCGACGGTTTTAAGATGGACGAGGACGTACTGGAGCTCATCGAGGACTACGTCGATGGCAAGAGCGAGGTGCCGCTGGCAACGGGCAACCACATCGGCGCCACGGTGGACTACATGCAGGGCCGCAACCGCTACATTGCCTCGCTCATCGCCAGCGCGAACTTTTCGCTGCAGGGCGTTAAGATCGGTCTCGACTGCGCCAACGGCTCGGCGTCCTCGGTGGCCAAGCCGGTGTTCGATGCGCTAGGTGCCGACGTGCGCGTGATCAACGCCGCGCCCGACGGATTTAACATCAATGTGGACTGTGGCTCCACGCATATGGAGCGCCTACAGCGCCACGTGGTGGAGCAGGGCCTGGACGTGGGCTTTGCCTACGACGGCGATGCCGACCGCTGCCTGGCCGTGGATGAGCGCGGCCGCGTGGTCGACGGCGACCAGATCCTGTACGTGTGCGGTGTGTATCTGAACAAGCACGGTCGCCTTTCGGGCGGTACCGTGGTGCCGACGATTGCCAGCAACTTTGGCCTGATCAAGTCGCTGGAGCTTGCCGGCCTGAGCGCCGTGACCAGTGGCGTGGGCGACCGTCACGTGTATGCCAAGATGCGCGAGGGCGGCTACAGCCTGGGCGGCGAGCAGACGGGCCATACGATCTTTGGCGATATCGAGCGCACGGGCGACGGCATTATGACCTCGCTGCGCGTGATGGAAGTGATTCGTGCCGAGCGCGAGACGCTCTCGCAGCTCACGGCTCCGTGCAAGCTGCTGCCGCAGGCGCAGGTGGCCGTGCGCGTGGCGGACAAGGACGCCGCGCTCGAGAACATGGGCGTGCAGAACGCCATCGCCGAGGCCGAGGTTGCGCTGGCAGGCGAGGGCCGCGTGCTCGTGCGCAAGAGCGGAACCGAGTCGGTTATCCGCGTGCTGGCCGAGGCGCCCGACCAAGCATCCGCCGATGCCGCCATGAAGCGCATCGCCAACGCGCTCGAGGCTTTATAGCTACGCGGTTTTACCAAACCGCGTAGCTGCTCGACGCTGCAAACGGCCCCAAGTGGCAATCTGACGTTCAATTTCAAGGGCGCGACCAGAAGGTCAGCGCCCTTTCATTTCACGTCACCTTGCTCGCTTGGGGCCGTTTTCGCTGACGTTGCCAAGACATTAGCGTCAACGAACTAGTCATTGGGTACCTAGTTATTGGGTGAAAAAAGGGGACGCTGCGGATTGGTTCCGCGGCGTCCCCTTTGCGTTGGCGTGTCGGTTATGCCTTACAGTTCGTAGAGCGTGGTGAACTTGTCCTGCAGGTAGCTGCAGTAGTAGCGGGCATCGAACGCCATGCCGCACGCGCCCTTGATGAGCTCCGGCGCGTCCTTGGCGCGGCCCCACTGCCAAATGTGCTCGCCCAGCCAGGCGCGGACGGGTGTCAGGTCGCCGCTCGCACAGGCGCCGTTGAGGTCGACACCGTCGCGGCACATGGCCGGCACAAACATGGCGTCGTAGGCGCTGCCCAGCGCATAGGTGGGGAAGTAGCCAAACGAGCCGCCGCTCCAGTGCGTATCCTGTAGGCAGCCGTGCGTGTCGTCGGGAACGGGAATGCCCAGGTACTCATCCATGAAGCGGTTCCAAAGCGCGGGGATGTCCTTGGCCGTGGCCTCGCCGGCAAACAGCATACGCTCGATCTCGTAGCGCACCATAACGTGCAGCGGATAGGTGAGCTCGTCGGCCTCGGTGCGGATCAGCGAAGGCTGCGCGATGTTCACGGCGTGGTAGAGCGTGTCCTCGTCGACGTCGCCGTAGACCTCGGGTGCGTGGCGGCGCAGCACCTCGAGCAGCGGTCCCATAAAGGCGCGGCTGCGACCCACGGTGTTCTCGAAAAAGCGGCTCTGGCTCTCGTGGATGCCCATGGAGGTGCCGCCCTCAAGACAGGTACGCGCATAGGCGGGATTGACGCCCAGCTCGTACATGGCGTGTCCCGCCTCGTGGATGATGCTGTAGACGTTGGAGATGCAATCGTCCTCGTAGATGTGTGTCGCGATGCGCGCGTCACCCACGGCAAAGCCCTCGCTAAACGGGTGCTCGGTAAAGGCAAGCGTGGTGTCGTTCAGGTTCAGGCCGACGAGCTTCATAAGGTCGAAGCTCATGGCGCGCTGGGCGGCCTCGGGCACGCGGGCGTGCAAAAAGTCGGCAGCGGGCTGCTGGCCGCGCTCGCCGATGGCGTGCACGAGCGGCACGACCGTGGCCTTGACCTCCTCGCAAAACGCGTCGAAGCTCTTGGCGGAAAGGCCGCGCTCGTACTGGTCGAGCCAAACGTCGTATGGGTCGCGCTTGGGGTCCATGAGTTCGGCCTGATGCTTGAGCTGGCTGACGATTTTGTCCACATAGGGCTCAAAACTCGCCCAGTCGTTGGTCGTCTTGGCCTTGTGCCACACGGCGTCGGCCTCGCAGGTGAGCCTGGTCCAGGCCTCGGCCTCCTCGGTAGGAATAACGCTTGCCTCGCGCTGGTCGCGGCCGAGCACGCGAATCTCGTCGAGCAGCTGCGGGTCGTCGATCTTTTCGCCCGCGACCGTCTCGCGCGCTAACGAGCGTACGAGCTCAACGGACTTCTCGCTGGTCAGTAGCTTGTGATGTTCGCCGGCAAGCGTGCCCATGGCGTCGGCACGGGCGGCAGCGCCGTTGGCAGGAGCAATCGTCGCTCCATCGAACTCGGCAATCTTGAGCAGGTACTCGCGAGTCCACAGCTTGCCCTCGAGTTTGCGGAACTTTTTGACGGCCTTGTCGACTTTAGCGGCCTTGACGCCCTTGGCAGCCTTTGCCACGGCGGCCTTGGCCTTCTTATCGAGTTTCTTTCCCATGCCGTATCCTTAATCTCGCAGGCCGAGCGCCGCAGGCGGGTGCACGGCCAGTTTGCACAGCTACCTGCCTTGTACCCAGCGCGAACAAAACTGAACGCGGCGATATGCTCGCAGAATGTGTTATCCTATAGCCCAATGCGTTGACGGAGAGGGTTTTGCCCGCCGCGTCGCCGGCAAGAGAGGGAAGGTCATGGGCTGCAAGCCTTCCTGCGGTGACAAGGGCCAAGCGTTCACTCCCGAGCAGCGACCTCAACGGGCGCGCGGCCAGCGGCGGCGATGTCCCCAGTAGGGAAGCCGTGAGCCTCGCGACAAGGGGCACAGAGTGGGCGCGGCGGGCCAGACATCCGCCGGGTCAAACAAGGTGGTACCGCGGAATTCAACCGTCCTTGGGCAATGCACATGCCCGAGGGCGGTTTTTTGTTACCGAACCGGGCCGCACATTCGCAGCGCCGGGTGGCTCCAACCGCCGCGGCAAGTGGATGCGCGAGAGACGAAAGGGAAGACATGAGTCTGATTGATGATCTGGTCAAACTCGAGGAAGAGGCCAAGGAGCTCGTCGCAGGCGCCGACGACGCCGCAAAGCTCGAGGCCGCGCGCGTTGAGCTGCTCGGCCGCAAGGGCCGCATCACCGGCCTGATGCGCATGATGGGCAAGCTCGCCCCCGAGGATCGCCCCGTGATGGGCAAGCGCGCCAACGAGATGCGCCAGCTGATCGAGGGCATGCTCGACGAGCGCACCACCGAGATGAAGGCCGCCGCCCTCAAGCACGCATTGGAGCACGACGCCGTCGACATCACGCTGCCGGGCATCCGTCCGCAGATCGGTCACCAGCACCTGATCAAGCAGATCATCGAGGAGGCCGAGGACATCTTCTGCGGCATCGGCTACACCGTCGAGTCCGGTCCCATGGTCGACACCTCCTACTACAACTTCACCGCGCTCAACGCCCCCATGGATCACCCGAGCCGCTCGGCCCGCGACACCTTCTACGTGGTCGACAACAACCCCGGCAGCGTCGCACACCCCGAGGCTCACGCCCACGGCGAGTCCGACGTGCTGCTGCGCACCCAGACCTCGGGCGTGCAGATCCACACCATGGAGTCGCAGAAGCCGCCCATCTACATGATCTGCCCGGGCACCGTCTATCGTCCCGACACGGCCGACGCCTGCCACCTGCCGCAGTTCAACCAGATCGAGGGCCTGGTCGTCGACGAGGGCATCACCTTTGGCGATCTTAAGGGCACGCTCGACTACTTTGTTAAGTGCATGTTTGGCGAGGACCGCAAGACGCGTTACCGCCCGCACTTCTTCCCCTTCACTGAGCCTTCCTGCGAGGTGGACGTGAGCTGCCATGTGTGCGGCGGCAAGGGCTGCAACTTCTGCAAACACAGCGGCTGGATCGAGATCCTGGGCTGCGGCATGGTCGACCCCAACGTCCTGATCAACTGCGGTATCGACCCCGAGAAGTACACCGGCTTCGCCTTTGGTATTGGCGCCGAGCGCGTCGCGGCCCTGCGCTACGACCTGCCCGACCTGCGCACGTTGATGACTGGTGACATGAGGTTCTTGAACCAGTTCTAGAACGCTTTCTTCTTAGTTGCAGTTTCCGGCTCAAAGCCGCATTTATGAAAGGAGACCAGTTAGATGCGCGTTTCTTACGACTGGCTCAAGACCATGATCGATATTCCGGAGGATCCCAAGACCCTTTCGGACGAATATATCCGTACCGGCACCGAGGTCGAGGCGATCGACACCGTGGGCGAGTCCTTCGACCACGTGGTGACCGCCAAGGTGCTCACCAAGACCCCGCACCCCGATAGCGACCACATGTATGTGTGCTCGGTCGACGTGGGTGACAAGAACCTCGACGCCGACGGCAACCCCGCTCCGCTGCAGATCGTCTGCGGCGCGCAGAACTTCGAGGCCGGCGACCACATCGTCACGGCCATGATTGGCGCCGTGCTTCCCGGCGACGTTAAGATCAAGAAGAGCAAGCTTCGCGGCGTCGTGTCCATGGGCATGAACTGCTCCGCGCGCGAGCTCGGCCTGGGTGGCGACCACTCCGGCATCATGATCCTGCCCGAGGATACGCCCTGCGGCATGCCGTTTGCCGAGTACGTGGGCTCGAGCGACACCGTGCTCGACTGTGAGATCACGCCCAACCGTCCCGACTGCCTGTCCATGATCGGCATGGCCCGCGAGACCGGCGCCATCTTCGACCGCGATTTCCACGTTGAGCTGCCCGCTATCAAGGTCGAGACCGGCCGCGCGACCGACGACGAGCTTTCCGTCGAGATCGCCGACGAGGGCCTGTGCGACCGCTACGTTGCCCGCATCGTGCGCAACGTCAAGGTCGGCCCGTCGCCAGACTGGATGGTCAAGCGCCTCAACGCCCTGGGCGTGCGCCCGCACAACAACATCGTCGACATCACCAACTACATGATGATGCTCACCGGTCAGCCGCTGCACGCCTTTGACCTGGACACCTTTGCCGAGCGCGATGGCCACCGTCGTGTGGTGGTTCGTGCCGCCCAGCAGGACGAGAAGTTCACGACGCTCGACGGCGAGGAGCGCGTGCTCGACGCCGGCATGGGCCTCATCACCGACGGCGAGCGTCCCGTGGCGCTGGCCGGCGTAATGGGCGGCATGGATTCCGAGATCGAGGACGACACCGTCGACGTGATGGTCGAGAGCGCCTGCTTCAACGCCGGTCGCACCTCGCACACCAGCCGCGATCTGTCGCTGATCTCCGACGCCTCCATTCGCTTTGAGCGCCAGGTCGACGAGACCGGCTGCGTGGACGTCGCCAATGTGACGTGCGCGCTGATCGAGGAGATCGCCGGCGGCGAGGTTGCTCCCGGCTATGTGGACGTGTTCCCCGCGCCCAAGACCATCGACAGCATTAAGCTGCGCCTGGCCCGCGTGCGTGCCATCTGCGGTGCCGACATCGAGCCCGACTTTATCGAGCGTTCGCTCACCCGCCTGGGCTGCACCGTCGAGCGCGACGGCGAGGACTTCATGGTCACCCCGCCGAGCTTCCGTCCCGACCTGCCGCGTGAGATCGACCTGATCGAGGAGGTCCTGCGCCTATGGGGCATGGGCCGCGTTACGGCGACCATCCCGGCTGCCAAGAACCACATCGGCGGCCTGACCCGCGAGCAGAAGCTCACCCGTAAGGTCGGCGAGATCCTGCGCGCCTGCGGCCTCAACGAGACCACGACCTTTGGCTTTGCCGCCCCGGGCGACCTGGAGAAGATTGGTATGTCCACCGAGGGCCGCGGCTGCCCCGTGGTTCTCATGAACCCGCTGGTGGCCGAGCAGACCGAGATGCGCCGCTCGCTGCTGCCGGGTCTGCTGCAGTCTGTGGCCTACAACGAGGCCCACGGCACGCCCAACGTGCACCTGTACGAGGTCGGCAGCCTGTTCCATGGCCGCGAGAACGCCAGCCTGCCCAAGGAGACCAAGTCCGTGGCGGGCGTGCTCTCGGGCCAGTGGAGCGAGCAGTCCTGGAACATGAAGTACCGTAAGCTGCGCTTCTTCTTTGGCAAGGGCATTGTCGAGGAGCTGCTTGCTCAGCTGCGCATCGAGAAGGTTCGCTTCCGTCCCGTCGAGGGCGAGGGCTATGCCTTCTTGCAGCCGGGTCGCGCCGCCGAGGTTCTGTCCGGCGGTACCGTGCTGGGCTGGGTTGGCGAGATTCACCCCGAGGCGCGCGAGGCTATGGGCATTGACGAGGTTGTCGTTGCCTTTGAGCTCGACCTGGACAAGCTGATCAAGGGCGCCCGCAACCAGGAGAACTACCGTGAGTTCTCGCAGTACCCGGCCGTTGAGCACGACCTTGCTATCGTGGTCGACAACACTGTGACCTGCGAGGATCTTGAGCGCCGTATTACCAGCGCCGGAGGCAAGCTGCTCGAGGATGTGCGTCTGTTCGACGTCTACCGCGATCCCATCCGCATCGGAGCGGGCAAGAAGTCCATGGCCTTTGCGCTTACGTATCGCTCCGACGACCACACGCTTACCAGCGAAGAGGTCGAAAAGGCGCACCAGAAGATCGTCACCAAGGTGTGCAAGGGCGTAAACGGCGAGGTCCGCGGCTAGGTCCTGCGCTGGGGTATGGGTCAGCGGTGGCTGCTGCCGAGTCCTACGTGACTGCTGTTTTCGGTATAAGGCACCGTTGAGCCTGCATATATGACACGCGCATTACATAACGGCGTGCTGCTTTGTCGGCAGTGCGCCGTTTTGCTATGATAGCCCGCGGCGTGTTACGAATCTGACATTACGTAACACTGGAAAGGTGATTCAAGCGGCGTTGCAATTCCGTGCGCCGATAACCGGGAGGCGTACATGCACATTCCAGATAATTATCTGTCCCCGCAGACCGATGCCGTCATGGCGGTGGCGATGGTGCCCGTCTGGGCTCACTGTATCAAGAAGGTGCGCGCCACGCTCGATCGCGAGCACATGGCTTTCCTGGGCATCTGCGCCGCATTTTCCTTCTTGCTTATGATGTTCAACGTGCCGCTGCCCGGCGGCACCACTGGCCACGCCGTTGGTGGCGCACTCATCGCGCTGCTGCTGGGCCCCGAGGCCGCGGCTATCGCGGTTTCGGTCGCGCTGGCGCTGCAAGCGCTGCTGTTTGGCGACGGCGGCATCCTGTCCTTTGGCGCTAACTGCTTTAACATGGCCTTCGTGTTGCCGTTTGCCGCAGCCATCGTGTTCCGCGCGCTTAACAGCCGTTTGCACGACAAGAGCTGGGGCACCTCGGTTTCGGCCATCGTAAGCGGCTGGGTCGGCCTGTGCCTGGCGGCCCTGTGCGCAGCAATCGAGTTTGGTATTCAGCCGATGCTTTTCACGAATGCTTCGGGCGCTCCGCTGTACTGCCCCTTCCCGCTGTCCATTGCCATTCCGGCCATGATGATCCCGCATATGTTGGTAGCCGGCGTGGTCGAGGGCGTGGCGACTGCCGCGATCTACGGCTTTATCAAGAAGACGGCGCCGAGCGTTATCGTCGGCCCCGAAGCCGCCGATGGACAGCTTGCTGCCGAGGGCGCTGCTGCAAAGAAGACCTCGCTGGTCCCCACGCTCATCTTGGTTGCCGTGCTTGTCGTGGCCACGCCGCTGGGCCTGCTGGCCACGGGTGACGCCTGGGGTGAGTGGGACGCCGAGGGCGCCGCGACCGCCGTTCAGGAGGCTGGCGACGACAGCCTGCAGGCTTCGGTCGGTCTCGACACCCCGACCTTTGCCGACGCTCTGCCTACGGGTGATTACCTGCAGGCCTATTCCGAGGAGCAGGGTCTCGGCTTTGCCGGTCAGGCTGCCATGTATATCTTGTCCGGCGTGATTGGCGTGGCGGTGCTCACCATCGCATTCCGTCTGATCTCGCTGACGGTCAAGGAAAGCGGAGCCCATGGCGATGGTCGAGCTGCCTAGCTGGCTTGCGGCCGAGGAGCGATACGAGCCCACGGGCGCTCGTCATCGCGTGATGCAAAAGAACGTCCTGCACCTGGCGAGCCTGCTTGAGCGGGTTCGCCTGGGTGGAGGCGCGCACGAGGGCGGGTCGATGGTCGACCGCGCCCTTTCTTGCGTTTCGGCTCCGGTGCGCCTGGTGGGGATATTCGTTTGCGTCCTGTGCGTGTGCCTGACACAAAGCCCGCTGTACCTCATGTTGATGGCGGCCATTGCGCTGGTGCTCGTTGCCGTGCGTCCCATACGCGGGCTGCGCGCGACCTTTGTGCCGGCGCTTGGCGCCGCGGGGCTCGCAGTGGTTTTGGCGCTGCCTGCCCTGCTGCTGGGTGCTTCCGCTACGGGCGCCATGCTCAAGATTGCGCTCAAGACCTTCATTAATGTGTCGCTGGTGCTGGGCGCTTCGTGGACCCTCACGTGGAGCCGCATGTCGGCGGCGCTCAAGATGCTGCATCTACCCGACGAAGTTATCTTTACGTTTGATATGGCGCTCAAGCACATCGAGGTGCTGGGTCGTACGGCGCACGATCTGTGCGAATCGGTCATGCTGCGCAGCGTTGGCCGTGCGCCCGAGGGATTTTCGCGTACCGATTCGATCGCGGGTATCATGGGCATGACCTTTATCAAGGCGATGAAATGCAGCCGCGCGATGGACGAGGCTATGCTTTGCCGCGGCTTTGCCGGTGCGTATCCGGCTCCCGCGCGCGCCAGGTTTGGCTGGCGCGATGCGGCCTATGCGGCCGGCGTGGCGCTGCTGACAGTGTTGTGCGCCGTGCTGTAGGCGCTGCTGGTTCCGACTGGGGATGCAAATGGGGAAGGGCGACGTTTTGACGATCGATATGAATAGTGCGGCGGGCACGAACGGTGTGGGCGGCGCCGAGGTCGTTCCGCTCATCGAGCTGCGCGACGTGGTGTTCTCCTATGCGGGGCATACGGTTGTCGATGGCGTGTCGCTGCAGGTCGATCGTGGTGAACTCGTTGCCCTGCTCGGTCCCAACGGCTGCGGCAAGACGACGATTATGCGTCTTATTAACGGCCTTGAACTCGCGGACGCAGGGGCATACCTGTTTGACGGGCACGTGGTCGATGCGGCGTATCTGAAGGATTCTGCTGCTGCTCAGAAGTTCCACCAGCGCGTGGGCTTCGTGTTCCAAAACGCCGATGCCCAGCTGTTCTGCGCCACGGTGGACGAGGAAGTTGCTTTTGGTCCCGCGCAGATGGGGCTGCCGGCAGACGAGCTCGAGCGCCGCGTGCGCGATGCCATGGGGCTGTTCCAGGTTGCCGACCTTGCCGACGCCTCTCCCTATCAGCTCTCGGGCGGGCAAAAGAAGCGTGTGGCGCTGGCGGCAGTTGTATCGATGAACCCCGATATCCTAGTGCTCGATGAGCCCACCAATGGGCTCGACGAGGATTCATGCGACATCGTGGTCAACTTCTTGCTGGCCTACGTCGCGGCGGGTAAGACGGTCTTGATGAGCACGCATCACCAGGATTTGGTGCGACGCCTGGGTGCCCGTGCAATCTATATCGATCGATATCACCATGTGGTCGAGGCGCCTTCGCCGTCGTATGGAACCGAAAGCGGTACTACGGACTAGTTGCTGCGTAGAGCGTGCGTAGCCGCCCGCGCGGCTTTGCCGTGATGGTATAGTTATCCAGGTTTTTTATGGGGGTGGCTATGCCAAGTTGGAACATTCATATCGCTCAGACGGAGCGTTTGCTGGAGCGCACCGGTGCACTTGCCAATAGCGTGCGCGACCGCAATGCCTTTTTGTTTGGCTGCGTGGTTCCGGATATCTTCGTGGGCTATATGGTCCCTGGCATCGCCGATCCCATCCCGTACCGCATTACGCACTTTGCAAAGCCCGAGCCTATCCCTAAGCCTCGTGAGCATGAGTTCTGGGATACCTATGTGGCACCGTTGCTTAAAAGTTCGCCCACCGGTGCGCCAGCCGCGGCTACCTCGATTGTCGAGGAGCGCGAGCGACTGAATCGCGTGCATTATCCCCAACGTTACAAGGACGCCGAGCCGGTCGCCGGTCCCGGTGCTAGCGAGCTTTCGCTCGCGCCCGATGACGTGGCGCAGTCGCTGCTCGATCTGACGCTGGGCGTTTGGTCGCATCTGGTGGCCGATACCGTATGGAATACGCGTGTGAATCAGTACCTGGAGGCGCACGGCGGCAAGCCGTGCGAGGAATTCCGCATTAAAAAGCAAGGCGACTTTGACTGGTTTGGCAAGACACTCGGCATCGTTTCGATACCGCGCGCGACCGATCGCCTGTATACTGCGGCGACCCGTTTTGGTCAGTATCCCATCCATAAGGAGTATGTGCTCAAGACCATCGGCGTTATGCACGAGATTGTACGCGAAAACCCCGGCGAGTCCGATCATCCGCCGTATCGCCTGCTAACCGAGGAGTTTTTCGATACAACGTTTACCGAGGTCATCGAGCTAACCGAGGCGGGATTTGCGGCTCGCGTCGAATCGCCCGATATGCCTGCGCTTCCCCTGATTGCTAGCTGCTAGCTGGCCGGCTTGGCGGTGAATAGCTCAACCCAATTGACAAGTAGCTCTTGCCGCAGGGTGACTTCGGCGGCGCGCTCCTGTTTGGTCTTTGGGGTGTAGGAAAGTCCAGCCTTTTTATGGATGAGCTCGGCTATGTGGTCGAAGCTCTTCTTATCCTTAATCTGGCCAAAGGTAATTTGGATGACGTCGTAGCCCATGCTTGTGAGCGCGGTGGCGCGCTCGGCATCGGAGAGGCTCGCGGCTTCGCTGTCGTGGGCGGAGCGGCCTTGGCATTCAAGGATGACACCCATGCTGTCGGTGGCGCTTTCGATGAGGATATCGGCGTAGCAGCAGGTTTTGTCATACAGCGAGCGCGCGGCGTCGCTGAGTGGGATGCGCACGTTGTTTGCGATGTTGATGCCCATGCCGCCCTCGTCGCGGGGGAGCGAGATAAGCATGGAGGTCTGTACTTCGAAGGGCGAGGCGGTCTGTCCTGTCATGCGTTCGGCGGCCCAGCGGAGCTGCTTAACACCGCGCAGGCCTGCGGCCTGCTTGGCGAACGCGGCGATATCCGCTGCGGAAAGAAGCGGCGTGCGCTTCCACAGGTTGGTATCCTTGCCGTTGACGTCGATAACCCGCTCCCAGCCGCAGTTGGGTGGAATGAGCTTAAGCGAAATAGCTTCATCAAGTTGCCGTTGCGCTCGTTTGCAGGGTGTATACACAGCAAACGAGCTGCACATCTCATAACACGCCATAAGCAGCTGGTTGCGTGAGACCTGCGTAGCAAGGTTGAGCAGTGTGAACTCGGGCGATGTGACATCAAACCCATGCTCGGTTTGCCTAAACGACCCGGGAGGCGGCTCTTGGGTCAGGAGGTGCGATTTAAACAGGCTTCGCGACCCGGATTGTGCCCGAGTGAATACAATCCTGTGAAGCGGTGCGTGAAGCAGGTCTTTTACAACTGCATGACTTCCGAGGCCGCAACATCTGCGATCCATATTGCCAAGGCTAATGGCAGGGTAAAGGCCTAATATCTGTGGCGGGATACGGTGATAGTAAAAAGCGGATTGACCGCATAGCGTCAGGTCCATGACGTCCTCCTGGTCGAAATATGCTTTTGGACCGTGCGATGCCAGTGTCAATTCGGAAGTATGCGGCAAAATCTAAACCTTGTGAGCAGACCTGGCTTTTGAGGCTAGTTTATCAGGCATTTTGTTGCGAAAAAACGGGGTGTGCTCGGAGGTATCAGAATTTGCCGCATACTTCCGAAAAGCAGGTCAATCCGGCTCTTGCTAAAACGATTTAGCAGCGTCGGTTAAGGTGTGGGTTTGCCACCGGGCGAACACTTTTAGCGCTTGGGACTTTATTCATTGGGTCTCGAAGGGTGGATTTCGCGCTTTTGGTAAAGAAATGAGTGTGTGTTTTGCCGTGCGCCGGCATTGGCACAGAAAAAGGGCCCGGAAGGCTTCGCCTTCCGGGCCCTTTGCGATGCAAGTGTGCTTGCAAGTACGACTTAGCGCACCTGAGCGACGTAAGCGACGTTGGTCGAGGAGACCTTGTCCTCGAGCTGGACGCTCATGCGGGGATCGCCAGCGGTGGCGACGGTCAGGTCGCCGGCCTCGACGTAGCCGAGCTCCTTAGCGGTCTCGATCGCCTTGACGATCGTGCCGTTGACGGTGCCCTGGGTAATCTCGGCCTGGTGCGGGATAACGCCCCAGTACATGATCATCTGCTGGACGGCCCACTCGTGGCGGGAGAACGCGCAGATCGGCATGTTGGGACGGAAGTGCGAGATCAGGCGAGCAGTACGGCCGGTGGTCGTCGGCACGGTGATGCACTTGGCGCCAACGGTGGTGGCCATGTTCACAGCGGACATACCCACAACGTTGTTGACAACGCGGGTGCCGTGAGCGTCAGCCGGAACCTCGAGCGGAGCGTGAGCCGGGAGGTACTTCTCGGTCTCGAGAGCAATGCTGGCCTGCATCTTGACGGCCTCGACCGGGTACTTACCGGCAGCGGACTCGCCGGACAGCATAACGGCGTCGGTGCCGTCGTAAATGGCGTTAGCAACGTCGGCAACCTCGGCGCGCGTCGGGCGCGGGTTCTGCTGCATGGAGTCGAGCATCTGCGTAGCGGTGATAACGGGCTTGTAGGCCGCGTTGCACTTGGCGATGATCTCCTTCTGGATGTGCGGAACGAGCTCGGGCTTGATCTCGATGCCCAGGTCGCCACGGGCGACCATGATGCCGTCGGAAGCCTCGAGGATCTCGTCGAAGTTCTCGACGCCCAGGGCGCACTCGATCTT
>JAUUMM010000031.1:0-23746 GCA_030839365.1 Collinsella sp. | reverse complement strand
GAGACCATCAATTACCGTACCCTCAAGCCCGAGAAGGACGGCCTGTTCTGCGAGAAGATCTTCGGTCCCGCCAAGGACTGGGAGTGCTCCTGCGGCAAGTACAAGGGCATCCGCTTTAAGGGCATCGTCTGCGAGCGCTGCGGCGTCGAGGTCACCTCGGCCAAGGTGCGTCGCGACCGCATGGGCCACATCGAGCTCGCCGCTCCCGTGTCCCACATCTGGTATTTCAAGAGCCCCACGAGCTTCCCGATGAGCCGTATGCTCGACATCAAGTCCAAGGACCTCGAGAAGGTTCTGTACTTTGCCAGCTACATCATCACCGAGGTCGACTACGAGGCTCGCGAGGCCGACGCCGACGACCTGCGCGAGGAGCTCGCCGCCGATCTGGAAGAGATCGATGCCGAGTGCGCCCGCCAGATTGAGTCCCTCAAGGAGCAGGGCAACCCCGAGAACTTTGACGAGTTCTCCGACGAGGAGCCGCTGACCCCCGAGGAGATCGCCTCTGGCATCGTCGACATCGAGGAAGAGTGCAAGGACGAGAAGCAGCTCCGCACGGACGCCTTCAACGCCTTCATGAAGCTCAGCGAGCGCGACCTCATTTCCGATGAGCCGCTGTTCCGTGAGATGACCCGTTACTACTCCATGTACTTCAAGGGTGGCATGGGTGCCGAGGCCGTCCGCGACCTGCTCGCTGCCATCGACCTCCCTTCCGAGGCCGAGAAGCTCAAGGCCATCATCGCCGACGAGGACTCCCAGAAGCAGAAGCGCGAGAAGGCCGTTAAGCGCCTCGAGGTCGTTGACGCCTTCCTGAAGGGCGGCAACAGCCCCGCGAACATGATCCTGGACGTCATTCCGGTCATTCCGCCCGATTTGCGCCCGATGGTCCAGCTCGACGGCGGCCGCTTCGCCGCGTCCGACCTCAACGACCTGTACCGTCGCGTGATCAACCGTAACAACCGACTCAAGCGGCTGCTCGACCTGGACGCCCCTGCGATCATCGTGAACAACGAGAAGCGCATGCTCCAGGAGTCCGTGGACGCCCTGTTCGACAACGGCCGTCGTGGTCGCCCGGTCTCTGGCCGTGGCGGTCGCCCGCTCAAGTCGCTCGCCGAGGCCCTCAAGGGCAAGCAGGGTCGTTTCCGTCAGAACCTGCTGGGTAAGCGTGTCGACTACTCCGGCCGTTCGGTAATCGTTACCGACCCCAAGCTGCTGCTGCACCAGTGCGGTCTGCCCAAGACCATGGCGCTGGAGCTCTTCAAGCCCTTCGTCATGAAGCGCCTGGTCGAGCTTGGCAAGGTCGAGAACATCAAGGGCGCCAAGCGCGCTATCGACCGTGGTGCCACCTTTGTGTGGGACATCCTCGAAGAGGTCATCGACGGCCGCGTCGTGCTGCTCAACCGTGCACCGACCCTGCACCGTCTGTCCATCCAGGCCTTTGAGCCGGTGCTGGTCGAGGGCAAGGCTATCCACCTGCACCCGCTGGTCTGCTCGCCCTTCAACGCCGACTTCGACGGCGACCAGATGTCTGTCCACGTGCCGCTGTCCAGCCAGGCTCAGGCCGAGGCCCGCGTGCTCATGCTCTCTGCGAACAACCTGCGCTCGCCGGCATCCGGCAAGCCGGTCAACATCCCCTCGCAGGACATGATCATCGGTGTGTACTACCTCACCCAGGTCCGCGACGGTCTGCCGGGCGAGAACCATGTGTTCGCCAGCTTCGACGACGCGCTGCACGCCTATGACTGCCGCTCCGAGGTCGACATGCAGGCCAAGATTCAGGTCCGCGTGTCCGCTGCCGACGCCAATGTCATCAACGAGGACGGCACCCGTATCTTCCGCGTTAAGAACGGCAAGAACGAGTTTGTCGACTACGACGTCACCGGCAACAAGACCGCGCGCTTCGAGACCTCCATCGGCCGCATCATCTTCAACCGCCAGTGCCTGCCCGAAGACTATGAGTTCATGAACTACAAGATGGTCAAGGGCGACGTGGCCAAGCTGGTTGCCGACTGCTGCGATCGTTACCCCGAGGCCAAGGTCGGCCCGATCCTCGACGCCATCAAGTACTCCGGCTTCCACTACGCTACCCGCGCCGGCCTCACCATCTCGGTGTGGGACGCTCTCATCCCTGCCGAGAAGCAGGAGCTGCTCGATCGCGCCCAGGCCAACGTCGACCAGATCAACGAGTACTTCGAGGAGGGCTTCATCAACGAGACGGAGCGCCACATCGAAGTCGTTAACGAGTGGACCGCTTGTACCGACAAGGTCGCAGCGCTCATGCTCGACATGTTCGACGAGGAGAACCCGCTGTACATGATGGCCGACTCCGGCGCCCGTGGTTCTAAGACCCAGCTGCGTCAGCTCGGCGGCATGCGTGGCCTGATGGCAGACATGTCCGGCGAGACGATCGACCTTCCCATTAAGGCGAACTTCCGCGAGGGCCTGCTGCCGCTCGAGTACTTCATTTCGACCTACGGCGCCCGTAAGGGCCTGGTCGATACCGCATCCCACACCTCGGACTCTGGTTACCTGACCCGTCGTCTGGTCGACGTGGCCCAGGACGTCATCGTCCGCGAGGAGGACTGCGGTACGCACGAGGGCGTCACCTACAACCTCATCATCCCCGGCACCACTGACCTCAACACCGACCTCGTCGGCCGTTGCTTCATTGAGGACGTCGTGGCTCCCGATGGCACCGTGCTCTTTGAACAGGACGGCTACATCGAGAAGGTCGCCGACATCCAGAAGATGGTCGATGCGGGCCTCAAGAAGGTCAAGCTTCGCGCGCTGCTCACCTGCCGCTCCAAGTACGGCGTGTGCCAGAAGTGCTACGGCTGGGATCTTTCCACCCGTCGTCCGGTCGCCATCGGTACCGCGGTCGGCATTATTGCCGCCCAGTCCATCGGCGAGCCCGGTACGCAGCTTACGATGCGTACCATTCACTCCGGCGGCGTCGCTGGCGTCGACGATATTACGCAGGGTCTGCCTACGGTCAGCCGTATGTTCGATATCGTCGGCAACGTCAACGAGAAGATCCTGGGTCGCGAGGCCGAGCTGGCTCCGTACTCTGGCCACCTCTCGATTAAGCCCGAGAAGTCCGAGTACGTGCTGACGCTCACCGACTCCGAGGATCACACCCGTGTCCTCGACGAGCGTCGCGTCCCCGCTTCGGTGCGCTTTATGCCCGAGATCGAGGACGGCTGCGAGGTTCGCGCCGGTGACCAGATCACCAAGGGCTTCGTCAACTTCCGCAACCTGCGCAAGCTGACCGACATCGAGTCGACGATGCACACCTTCGTCGAGAGCGTCAAGGACGTCTACACCAGCCAGGGCGTCGACCTGAACGACAAGCACATCGAGGTGCTCGCACGTCAGATGCTGCGTCGCGTTCAGATCACCAACCCCGGTGACTCCAAGTACCTGCTTGGTCAGTACGTCGACCGCTACGAGTTCGCCGACGAGGTCGAGCGCGTTGCCCGTCTGGGCGGTCAGGCTCCTGTGGCCGAGCCCGTCATCCTGGGTACGCTCAAGGTCGCGTCCAACATCGACTCCTGGCTGTCGAGCGCTTCGTTCATCCGTACCGCCGGCGTCCTTACCGAGGCTGCCATCGAGGGCAAGGTCGACCACCTGCTCGACCTTAAGTCCAACGTCATCGTCGGTAAGAAGATCCCGGCCGGTACCGGCCTCAAGCCGTACGCCAACGCCAAGCTGACGTATCGTACGGCCGACGGCTACGTGGACATCGACGGCCCGGCTTCGCCCAACGCCAAGTCGCTGCCCGAGTGGGCTCCGGTTGAGCTCAAGGACCTGGACGAGCAGCTCCCGCAGCAGCTCGACTGGGCCGGCTACGACGAGTTCGGTGGTGCTGACGGTTCGTTCACCCGCAACGGCCACACCATCTCCGCCGAGAAGGCTCGTCTGTACCTGTTCGACGACCTGGGCGTGTCGCAGCGCTGGACCAACAAGTTCAGCGAGGTCGGCATCGAGACGGTCGGCGACCTGGTCGGCAAGTCCGAGGAGGATCTGCTGCGCATCGATGGCATCGGTGCCAAGGCGATCGAGGAGCTCCGTGACGGCCTGGAGGCCCACGACCTGCTCTACATCCTCGAGAACAACGACGACGTTGCCGACGAGGAAGACCTCTCGCAGCTGCTGCAGATGGTCTTTAGCCCCGACGGTCCGGACGATATCCTGCTGGGTACCTCCGCTCCGACGCATCACGCCGACGCCGACGAGGAGCTCCTGGGCGCCCCGATCGACGACAAGAAGGCTCCCGCCAACGGTGTCATCAACGAGGACATGGCTTCTCTCGATGAGCTGCTCAACCAGCTCGTGGACACCGACGACGCCGAAGAGGCCAAGGACAACGACGAGGAGTAACTAGTTCCGCCGTTCTAACGAACGGCGGCGACCTCCGTCGCTGCGCGGCCCCCAGAGCTACAATCTGTCATTCAAAAGGCAGGGCATGACCAAAAGGTCAATGCCCTGCCTTTTTCATGCCACCTTGTACGCTCTGGGGGCCGCTCGCTTGCGTATGCTCAACCTGTTGCGTTCCGTTGATCCCTTGCCAATAAGGGACAGGTTTATTTTGGTAGGTTTTCCTGCTTGAATTTGAAACATTTCGTCCGGCCAGAGCGTATCTATGGTGAGGACCTCATCAAGAATCAGTACCGTCACCGGGAGGTGATTATGGAAGAACAAGCATTTAGACAGGCGGTCGAGGATCACCGTGATGTCGTGTTTCGAATCGCATTGACGTATCTGCGCGATCGTGCCGATGCCGACGATGTCGCCCAGGATGTCTTCCTTAAGCTGCTTAAAAGCGATGGACATTTTGAGAGTTGGGAGCATCTTCGCCGCTGGCTTATCCGGGTCACGATCAATGAATGCAAATCGCTCTTTCGAAAGCCATGGAGGCGTGTGGAGGATATTGAGAACCTGGCCGATTCGCTTTCGGCGGCGCAGGAGGAGACCAAGGCGGTCCTGTCAGACGTTATGCGACTTCCGGAACGATTCCGTGTTCCCATCATGCTCTATTACTATCTGGGCTTTTCGACCTCAGAGATTGCCGAGTTATTGCATGTACCAGCCGCGACCGTTCGAACGCGTTTAGCCCGTGGTCGATCGAAGCTCAAATTCATCCTAGAGGAGGGCGACCGTGAAATCCAATCAAATCAAGCAGGCCTTCGAGTCCATCCAAGCCGATAGCGACCTTGCAGATCGCGTCCTAAATACCGCTGCGGGTGAGCCGCTTCATCGAAAGGGCCACGCGAAGCCTCTCTATGTTGCCGTAATCGGATGTCTTGCCGGAGTTTTGGCGACTGGAGGGGTCGCCTACGCCGTTGTCAATTCCGGCTATTTTGCCTCAGCCTGGGGAAACCACGGCAACGGGGATTCCATTACCTGGACCAACGGTGGCTCATCGGGGACTCAATATACCTACACCAGAGAGTTTGGTGACGGTATCGCGCCCCAAAGCCTGGAGGGCGCAGTCCAGAAGGTTGATCTGTCCGTCGAGGGTAATGGCTATACGCTCGATATCCATGAGATGGCTATTGACCAAAACGGCTGCGGAGCCGTGACGTTTACGTTGTCCAATCCAAATGGCGTTAACTACTACAAGCCGGCAGCAGAGACAGGCGAACTTGTTCTCTATGGTGAAGAAGAACAAGGCATCGGCACGCCCGATATGAAGTTCGGCGAGGAATGGCCTGACACACGCAGCACAATTGATAAGGACACATCAAGCGATACTGTCATTAATGGCACGATGTACTTTGCCGCTATGGATCGCGAGCGAGATTTGCAACATGCGGTCACCTGGAATATCCACTGGACCGAGGGTGAAGGTGAGAGTGCGAGGCGGTTTGAGGCGTCGACACCCGAGTTCAATATTGGAGCGTACGTCGATACAAAGGGACTCCGCTCCGGTGACTCGCCTCTTGAGATTAGCCCGTTTTCCATCCAGACGCACATCGATGATTTGGGCTATGAAGCAGTTGATAATAAGCTGACCGTCAGCTACAAGGATGGATCGGAGCAGATTATCGAAGATGACGACGCAGGGGTGTTCAACTTATATTTTTCTTATGGGCGCAATAGCGGAGAGAACATCTGGGTGCCAACGAAGTTGATTGATGTCGAACAAGTGGTCTCAGTAACGCTTGAGGGCACGAGGTGCACGTCAACAGGGGAGACCGAAACAAAAGTACCCTTTACCATCGTTTATTCGTAAAGTCTGGGCCGCTTCCCAAGGGGGGAAGCGGCCTTTTTAGCGTTATATGGACGAGTGGATTGGACGTTATTCGTCTGATTCTCGGAAGAACGTAGCAAATGGATGCGGATCACCGTGAAGAGTGGCGTTTTCCCAGATAAAACCGACCAAAATAAACCTGTCCCTTTTTGGCAGGGAACGTTGCCCCGACGAGCACGTCGGATTCCCGGGCCGGGCGGCACAGGGGTTAAGTTTGTCGCGAGTTCCGCACGAGCCGGAGGCCACTTAATGTGGCCTCCGTGCGAGCCAGGACTGTAGAGCAGCAAACTTAACCCCTGTGCCGCCCGGACCGGGAATCCGCCCCCGCGCACAGAAGGGGATTCCTTTTGTGTAGGCTTTGCGGAAATGTGCCAATTTTGGGATACGCCCGGCGGCGTGGTCTGTTGACGGCACAGCTAACGCCACGTATCCTATCGAACTGCGTGTTTCGTAGGGGGATGCTGACCCCTCGATTCAAGCCGTTGCACTTTACAGAAAGCTGGAATCATTCGAGAAGGAGTACGCTTTGCCTACTATTAACCAGCTGGTTCGCCAGGGCCGTCGTTCCGTGCCCAAGAAGTCCAAGAACGCTGCTCTGCAGCACAACTCCCAGAAGCGCGGCGTGTGCACCCGCGTCTTCACCACGAGCCCCAAGAAGCCGAACTCGGCTCTTCGTAAGGTTGCCCGTGTTCGCCTCGTCAACGGCATCGAAGTTACTGCTTACATCCCGGGTGAGGGCCACAACCTGCAGGAGCACTCCATCGTGCTCGTCCGCGGCGGTCGTGTCCGTGACCTCCCTGGTGTCCGTTATCACGTCATCCGTGGCGCCTACGACGCTGCTCCGGTCCAGAACCGTATGCAGGCCCGTTCCAAGTACGGTGCTAAGCGCCCCAAGGCCAAATAAGCCAGATAACGTTTTGATACTTTCGCCGTGTGCCGCCTAAGCGCCGCACGGTAGACACTTAAGGAGATTTCACATGCCGCGTCGTGCAGCAGCTAATCGTCGTGAGGTTCAGCCTGACGCCGTTTACAACAACCGCCTGGTGACTCAGCTCATCAACAAGGTCCTTCTTGACGGCAAGAAGGCCACCGCTGAGCGCATCGTTTACACCGCTTTCGAGATCGTTGCCGAGAAGTCCGAGGGTGGCGACGCTCTCGCTACCTTCAAGAAGGCTATGGACAACGTCAAGCCCACGCTCGAGGTTAAGCCCAAGCGTGTCGGTGGCGCTACCTATCAGGTCCCGATGGAGGTCAACTCCCGTCGTTCCACCGCTCTGGGTATCCGCTGGATCGTCAACTTCTCCCGCGCTCGCAAGGAGAAGACCATGGCCGAGCGTCTCGCCAACGAGATCCTCGACGCTTCCAACGGCCTGGGCGCTTCCGTCAAGAAGCGTGAGGACGTCTTCAAGATGGCCGAGGCCAACCGCGCGTTCTCTCACTATCGTTGGTAAGTTAAGGTAAGGAACTAACATGGCTAAGCCTAAGTACAAGCTTTCCGATACCCGTAACATCGGCATCATGGCTCACATCGATGCCGGTAAGACCACCACGACCGAGCGTATTCTTTACTACACCGGTAAGACCCACAAGATCGGTGAGGTCCATGAGGGCGCTGCCACCATGGACTGGATGGTTCAGGAGCAGGAGCGCGGCGTAACCATTACCTCCGCTGCTACCACCTGCTTCTGGAACAAGGACGGTAAGGACTACCGCATCCAGATCATCGACACCCCGGGCCACGTTGACTTCACCGCCGAGGTCGAGCGCTGCCTGCGCGTCCTCGATGGCGCTGTCGCCGTCTTCGACGCCGTTGCCGGCGTTCAGCCCCAGTCTGAGACCGTTTGGCGTCAGGCTTCTACCTTCAACGTCCCCCGTATCGCCTTCATCAACAAGTATGACCGTGTGGGCGCTGATTTCTTCAACGCTATCGAGACCATGAAGGATCGTCTCGACGCCAACGCCGTGGCCGCTCAGGTCCCGATGGGCGCCGAGGACAACTTCTGGGGCGTCATCGACCTGGTCACCATGACTGCATGGGACTTCAAGGCCGACGAGAAGGGTATGACCTACCCCGAGCCGATGGACGAGATCCCGGCTGAGTTTGCCGACATCGCTGCCACCAAGCGCGAGGAGCTCCTTGACGCTGCTGCCAGCTTTGACGACGAGCTCATGGAGAAGATCCTCATGGAGGAGGACTTCACCGTCGAGGAGCTCAAGGCTGCTCTGCGCAAGGGCGTTCTGGCCAACGAGCTCAACCTTGTCTTCGTGGGTTCCGCCTACAAGAACAAGGGCGTTCAGGAGCTGCTCGACGCTGTCGTCGACTACCTGCCCAGCCCGCTCGATGTTGAGGCCGTCACCGGTACCGATCCGGACACCGGCGAGGAGATCCAGCGTCATCCTTCCTTCGACGAGCCCTTCTCCGGCCTGGTCTTCAAGATCATGACCGACCCGTTCGTCGGTAAGCTCACCTACGTCCGCGTTTACTCCGGCCGCGCCGAGTCCGGCTCCTACGTGGTCAACGCTTCCAACGGTCAGCGCGAGCGCCTCGGCCGCATCCTCGAGATGAACGCCGCCGAGCGTATCGACCGTGACGACGCTGCCGCCGGCGACATCGTCGCTTGCGTCGGCTTCAAGAACTCCACCACCGGTGACACCCTGTGCGCCGAGGGCAAGGAGATCGTCCTCGAGAAGATCGAGTTCGCTAAGCCCGTTATCGACGTTGCCATCGAGCCCAAGACCAAGGCCGAGCAGGACAAGATGTCCCTGGCTCTGACCAAGCTCGCCGAGGAGGACCCGACCTTCCAGGTGTCCACCAACCACGAGACCGGCCAGACCATCATCGCCGGCATGGGCGAGCTGCACCTCGAGATCATCGTCGACCGTCTGCTCCGCGAGTTCAAGGTTGACGCTAACGTTGGTAAGCCCCAGGTTGCCTACCGCGAGACCGCTGGTCACGACGTCGAGAAGGCTGAGGGCAAGTTCGTCCGTCAGTCCGGTGGTCGCGGTCAGTACGGCCACGCCGTCATCAAGCTCGAGAAGATGGAGGAGGGCTTCGGCTACGAGTTCGTCAACGCTATCGTCGGCGGCGTCGTGCCCAAGGAGTACATCCCGTCCATCGACAAGGGCATCCAGGAGGCCCTGAACACCGGTGTTATCGCCGGCTTCCCGGTCCTCGACGTCAAGGTCACCCTGTTCGACGGTTCTTACCACGAGGTCGACTCCTCCGAGGCCGCCTTCAAGATCGCCGGTTCCATGGCTATCAAGGACGCCCTCAAGAAGTCCGACCCGCAGCTGCTCGAGCCGATCATGGCTGTCGAGGTCGAGACCCCCGAGCAGTACATGGGCGACGTTATGGGCAACCTCTCCGGTCGCCGCGGCAAGATTGAGGGCATGGAGGATCGCAAGAACAGCAAGCTCATCCGTGCCAAGGTGCCGCTGGGCGAGATGTTCGGTTACGCTACCGACCTTCGCTCCCAGACCCAGGGCCGTGCATCCTACACGATGCAGTTCGACTCTTATGAGCCTGCGCCCAAGTCCATCGTGGACGAGGTCATGAGCAAGAACGCCTAAGTTCGAGCTCCCTGTTACGTAATCCTGCGAGAACATCTCTCGCACTCTTTGGAGGTTTAAGTTGGCTACCCAGAAGATCCGCATTCGCCTCAAGGGCTATGATCACGAGGTCGTCGATCAGTCCGCGAAGCTCATCGTCGAGACCGCTCAGAAGACCGGCGCTCGCGTTTCCGGTCCTGTCCCCCTGCCCACCGAGCGCAACCTGTACACGGTTATCCGCTCGCCGCACGTGAACAAGGACTCCCGTGAGCAGTTCGAGATGCGCACCCACAAGCGCCTCATCGACATCCTCGACCCCACCTCGGGCACCGTTGATTCGCTCATGCGTCTCGACCTCCCCGCTGGCGTCGACATCGACATCAAGCTCTAAGCGATATCGCTCATAGCTTAAAGGGCCCCGCTGCCGTTACGGTAGCGGGGCCCTTTTGTTTTGAGTTTAGATTTTGGGATAGCGAATTCGTCTGCCGAGCCGGCGGCTGCGGCGCCCTATTCGCTCAGGGGGCGCAAGGATGCTTCTTCGAAGTGGAAGACGCACAAGCCGCTCTCGGTCTCAATGCATGCGCGGCCGCAATCGTCGACCGTTCTAAATATGCCTCGTGCCAGCTCGTCTCCAGCGGGGGAGCGGGCGATAACGTGCTTCCCGATCCAATTGAGGTGAGCGATATATTCGTCGTGGACGGGCGCGAGCGGACCGGCGTCTTCTTCCTTGGCGTTGAGGCGCTCTGCCCAGGTATCTACAGCGTCTATAACTGCGTGATAGACCTCATCGAGGAGCATGTCGACGGCGGGAACGCTCTCGTTGAGGTCCGAGAGGCCAATTGCCGCCAGGCCGCCATCGGGCACCTCTTGGGGCGTGTAGTTTACGTTGACACCAATGCCGCAGACGGCGAAAGGTTTGCCTTCGTTATCGCGTGCGCCCTCGACCAGAATGCCGCCGAGTTTGCGTCCTCGCGCGACCAGGTCGTTGGGCCATTTGAGGCCAATCTCGTTTGCAAGACCTTGCTTTTCGAGTGCTTCGAGCACCACTAGGCCGCTGACGGCGGCAAGACCAGAGTACTTTGCGGGATTAACGCATGGACGCAGGACAATCGAAAGCAATAGGTTGCCGGCGGTTGAATCCCACTTGTGGCCGCGCCGGCCGCGTCCTGCCGTTTGCGCGCGGGCGGCAAGTCCTGTGCCGTGCGGCGCACCCTGTTTTCCTGCCTCGAGCAGGTCATCGTTGGTCGATCCGGTTACGTCGACAATCGTTAATTGGGCATCCATAGCGGCTGCTACCTCCTTATTGAATAAGTGAATGACGCAATGGTGTCGAGAGATAGACACAATGTGAAGCCTTTGTCGCATTTGGACAATTTAATGTTAACACGTCAACAAAGACTGAAATGCGTTATCCTCTCTTGGTCGATGTAAACACGTCAACAACTCAAAGGAGGTTAGTGATGGGTTTCACGATTCGTGGAACAGGCTCGGCGCTTCCTGAACGCAGTGTTCCCAATGACGAGCTGTCTGAGTTCCTCGATACCTCGGATGAGTGGATTTTTACCCGCACGGGTATCAAGAGCCGCCACGTCTGCACCACCGAGTCACTTGACGACCTTGCCGTAGCGGCGAGTGAGCGGGCACTCCAGGTGTCCGGAATCGACGCGAGCCAGCTGGATCTGATCGTCTGCTCGACGACGACGGGTGACCACCTTGTTCCCGCTGAGGCGTGTGCCGTTGCTGAGCGACTAGGCGCGACGTGCCCTGCCTTCGATGTCTCGGCGGCTTGTGCCGGCTTCGTATTTGCGCTCGATGTCGCCGAGGGCTATATCGCCCGCGGTCGCGCCGAGCGCGTGCTTGTCGTTGCTGCCGAGCAGATGACGCGCGCGCTCGACTGGACCGACCGTGCCACCTGCGTGCTCTTTGGCGATGGGGCAGGCGCCGCAGTGATTGAGGCTGGGGGAGACAGTCCCCTTGCCGTTGAGCTTTCGACGGCGCCCGACGTCGAGACGTTGCGCGTTCCCGGTCTGGTCGGTACCTCGCCGTTTAAGGCTTCCGCAGATAGCGCGAGCGTGCTGTCCATGAATGGCCGCCGCGTGTTCAAGTTCGGCGTCAACGCCATCTGCGACACGGTCCATAAGCTTGCGATCGATGCGGGCATTTTGGTCGAAGACATCGACCATTTTGTATTCCATCAGGCTAACGAACGAATCCTGAGTCAGGCGGTCAAGCGCCTCGGCGTGCCAGATGAGCGCGTGGTTCGAACGCTGCGCGAGACCGGCAACATTTCGAGCGCCTGCATTCCCTTTGCGCTTGACCGTCTGGCACGCACCGACGCACTGAATGCGGGCGACACCATCGCCCTCGTTGGATTTGGCGCCGGCCTGGATATAGGTGGCTATCTGCTTCGTTGGAAGTAGTTGCACATAGGAAAAAACGCCCCTAGGGCACAAACAAAGGAGAACTACCATGGCAGATCAGAAGACCTTCGAGCGCGTTTGCGACGTTATCCGCGAGACCGCCGGTCTTGACGATGTCGAGATGAAGCCCGAGTCCACGCTCGAGGAGATTGGTCTCGACAGCCTGGGCACCGTCGAGATCCTCGTCGCCGTCGAGGACGAGTTTGGCATCCAGCTCGATACCGAGGAGAACCCCAAGACGGTCGGCGAGTTCGCCGATACGGTCGAGGCGGCATTGGAGAAGTAGAGATGCTCAAGACTCCTCTCTGCGATCTGCTCGGCATCGAAAAGCCCGTGTTCCAGGGCGGTATGGCCTGGATTGCCGATGCCTCGCTGGCGTCCGCAGTGTCCGAGGCGGGTGGCTTAGGCATCATCGCGGCCATGAACGCCGACGCCAACTGGCTTCGCGACCAGATTCATGAGCTGCGCGCCAAGACGGATAAGCCCTTTGGCGTGAACGTCATGCTCATGAGCCCGTTTGCCGACGAGGTTGCACAGGTCGTGATTGACGAGCGAGTGCCGGTCGTCGTGACGGGCGCCGGCAATCCCGCCAAGTACATGAAGGCGTGGAACGAGGCGGGCATCAAGGTCATCCCGGTCGTTGCCTCGGTGGCGCTGGCGCGTCTCGTGGCGCGTCGCGGGGCCACGGCGGTTGTTGCCGAGGGTACCGAATCGGGCGGCCATATTGGCGAGACCTCGACGATGGCACTGGTGCCGCAGGTCGTCGATGCGGTCGACATTCCCGTTGTGGCCGCCGGCGGTATTGCCGACGGCCGCGGCGTGGCGGCCGCCTTTATGCTGGGCGCCGAAGGCGTGCAAGTGGGTACGCGCTTTCTGGTCGCAGACGAGTGCACCGTCTCGGAGCAGTACAAAGAGATGGTCCTGAAGGCCAACGACACTTCGACGCGTGCGACCGGTCGCTCGACGGGACATCCAGTGCGCGCCCTCAAGAGCCCCTTCACCAACGCCTATGCCAAGAGCGAGGGTTCCGGCGCGAGTGCCGAGGAGCTCGGTGCTATGGGAACCGGTGCGCTGCGTAAGGCCGCCAAGGACGGCAACTACGAAGAGGGTTCGTTTTTGTGTGGACAGATTGCCGGCATGGTCAACGAGCGCCAGAGCGCACGCGAAATCGTTGACGACCTGGTCGATGGCGCCGAGCACGTCCTGAAGGGTGCGTGCGCATGGGTGGCGTAGCGTTTTTGTTTGCCGGCCAGGGTGCCCAGCACCCCGCGATGGGCGTCGACTTGATCGAGACATCGCCGGCGGCTGCCGAGGTGTTCGCCATTGCCGATGAGGTGCGCCCGGGGACGAGCGAGCAGTGCCGGAGCGCCTCCAAGGAGGAGCTCTCGCAGACCGAGAACACGCAGCCTTGCGTGTTCGTGCACGACCTGGCAGCGGCTGCCGCCCTGCGTGAGCGCGGCGTGGTACCTGCCGCCTGTGCGGGATTCTCGCTGGGCGAGGTCGCCGCGCTCACCTTTGCGGGGGCGTTCGATACGCGAGCGGGCTTTGAGCTCGTGTGCGAGCGCGCGGCATTGATGGCCACGGCGGCCGAGCGTCACCCTGGCGGCATGCGCGCCGTCATCAAACTTGATGCTGCGCAAGTCGAGGGCCTGGCAAAACAGGCCGGCGAGGACTGCTGGCCAGTCAACTACAACAGCCCACAGCAGACGGTTGTGGCCGGAGCGCCCGAGGCGCTGCAGGAGCTCGACGTCCTAGTAAAAGAGGCTGGCGGCCGCGCCATGAAGGTCGCGGTGTCGGGTGCATTTCATAGCCCCTATATGGCCGAGGCGACCTGTGGCCTTGCCGCATATATTGAGGCCGGTCACGCGCCGTCCCCGTTGCTCATTCCTGTTTTGGCAAATATGACAGCGGCGCCCTATCCGGCGGATCCCCAGACGGCATCGGATGTCTTGGCCAATCAGGTGAGCCATGCCGTACGCTGGGTCGATACGCTGCATGCTCTGCAGGATCAAGGCATCGACACATTTATTGAGGTCGGCCCCGGCAAAACGCTGTCCGGCCTGGTCAAGCGTACGCTGAGCGACGTTCGTGTGTATTCGTGCGAGACGGCCGAGCAGGTCGCAGCTATTGCCGACGAGCTCGCATAGTCCACAGGGCTGTAACCCGAAAGGAATGACATGGGCAACTTGAACAATGGCGCGCTCGAGCGCAACGACTCACGTCGCGTGGCACTGGTCACGGGCGGCTCGCGGGGTATCGGCCGCGCCTGCGCTATCGGTCTGGCGGAGGATGGCTACGATATCGCCGTCATCTATGCCGGCAGCGTCGATGCGGCGCGCGAGACGTGCGACGCCTGCGAGGCGGCTGGCGCCACGGCGCGCTCATATCAATGCGACGTGGCCGACCCCGCTGCCGTCAACGCGTGCGTGGAAGCGGTCCTCAACGACTTTGACTCCATTTGGGCGCTCGTCAACAACGCTGGCATCACCCGCGATGGCCTGCTCATGCGCATGGGCGATGACGCCTTCGATCGCGTGCTCGATGTCAACCTTAAAGGAACGTTTAACACGACGCGCGCGCTCACCAAGACCTTTATGCGCCAGCGCGGCGGCTGCGTCGTCAACATGAGCTCGGTTGTGGGCCTGATGGGCAATGCCGGGCAGGCCAACTACGCTGCCTCCAAGGCGGGCGTGATCGGCCTGACCAAGGCGGTGGCGCGCGAGCTTGCGCCCCGCGGTGTACGAGTGAACGCGGTCGCCCCCGGGTTTGTCGAGACAGATATGACGGCAAAGCTTTCGGAAAAGGTTCGTGCGGCAACCGAGGAGCAGATTCCCCTTAAGCGCATGGCGCGCCCCGAGGAAGTGGCCGGCGTGGTGCGCTTTTTGGCGAGCGATGCGGCTTCCTACATTACGGGCGAGGTTGTACGCGTTGACGGCGGAATGGCGATGTAGAAATCAGGGCCGAAGAACGGCTTGGATGAGGAGACCATGATGGAACAGAGAGTTGCAATCACCGGCATAGGTGCCGTATCGCCGCTCGGCAACACCGCGCTTGCCACCTGGGCGGCAATGTGCGCTGGCACGTGCGGCATCGGCCCGATTACGCACTTCGATACCGATGCATTTGCCGTCAAGGTGGCGGCCGAGGTCAAGGGCTTTGACGGCAACGAGTACTTTGGCAAGCGTGACGCCAAGCATCTGGACCCCTGCGTTCAGTTTGCGATGGCGGCTTCGGACGAAGCCATGCACGATGCGGGCTTTGATGTCGAAGGCGCCATCGATCGCGAGCGCCTGGGCGTCTACGTGGGCTCGGGCGTGGGCGGCATGACGACGCTCGTCGACAACGTCCATACGATTGCCGAACGTGGGCCCCGCCGCGCATCGCCCTATATGATCGCGATGATGATCCCCAACATGGCATCGGGCAATATCGCAATCCGCCACAAGGCAAAGGGCCCGACCCTGCCCGTGGTGACCGCGTGCGCAACCTCGGCCCATGCGGTGGGCGAGGCGTTCCGCGCCATCAAGCACGGCTATGCCGACGCGATCCTCGCGGGCGGCGCCGAGGCGGCCATTATCCCCGATGCCGTTGCGGGCTTTACGTCCTGCCGCGCATTGACCACCAACCCCGATCCCGCGACGGCCTGCCGTCCGTTCGATGCAGACCGCGACGGCTTTGTGATGGGCGAGGGCGCCTGCGTGCTCGTGCTCGAGAGCATGGAACATGCGCAGGCGCGCGGTGCGCACATTTATGCCGAGGTCGTGGGCTACGGCAACACCGATGATGCCTATCACATCACGAGTCCTGATCCCGAGGCTGCCGGCATTGCCCGCGCGATATCGCTGGCGGTGACCGAGGGCGACGTCAAGCCTTCCGAGGGTCTCTACATCAATGCCCACGGCACATCGACCAAGCTCAACGATTCGTCCGAGACGGCGGGCATTAAGCGTGCGCTCGGCGAGGACGCGGCGCGCGCCGCGCACGTCTCGTCGACTAAGTCGATGACCGGCCACATGATCGGTGCCACGGGTGCCATCGAGGTCATGGCCTGTGCCATGGCGCTCGAGCAGGGCGTGGTACCTCCGACTATTAACTACCACACTCCCGATCCCGCCTGCGATCTTGATTACACGCCTAATCGAGCGGTTCGCGCCGACCTTACCTGGGCGCTTTCGACCAACCTGGGCTTTGGCGGCCACAACGCTGCCATCGCGCTGCGTAGATATGCGAGGAGCTAGAGAATGGATTCCAAAAGACTTGCCGAGATAGCCGATGTTATGGAGGACCGCGGCCTCACGCGCGTGCGCGTTGAGGAGCCCGATGGCACCGCGGTCGAACTCGAGCGCGCGAGCGCCGCACAGCCGGTTGCCGTGCCCATGCCCATGCCGAGCGCTATGGCCGCTCCAGTTGCGGCTCCCGCGGCTACGCCCGCCGCACCGGAACCCGCCGCGCAGGCACCTGCCGCCACGCCGGAGCCCAAGGGCACCGAGGTGACCGCTCCTATGGTGGGCGTTTTCTATGCTGCCCCGGCGCCGGGCGACGAGCCGTTTGTGCACGTGGGCTCCAAGGTCAAGGCCGGCGAGACCCTCTGCATCATCGAGGCCATGAAGGTTCTCAACGAGGTGACGGCGGAGGCGGATGGCGAGGTGCTCGAGATCTGCGTGGCCGACGGTGACCTCGTGGAGTTTGGCAGCTGCCTCATGAGGATCGGATAGGTGATATCCATGAATAAAGAAGAGCTCAAGAAGCTGTTGCCGCATCGCGAGCCGATGCTTTTGCTCGACGAAGCCGAGCTGGTGGGCGACGAGGCCCACGGCAAGATCACGATTACGGGCGACGAGTACTTTTTGCAGGGGCATTTTCCGGGAAACCCGGTCGTCCCCGGCGTGATTCAGTGCGAGATGCTCGCCCAGAACTGCTGCGTGCTGCTGATGGGCGATGAGGAGGCGCGCGACGCGACGCCGTTCTACACGAGTCTGGACAAGGTGCGCTTTAAGCGTCCGGTGCGCCCGGGCGACACGGTGGATCTGGTGTGCTCCATCACGCGTGCGCGCGGGCCGTTCCGCTTTGCGACGGGTACCGCGAGCGTCAACGGTGAGGTTTGCTGCCGCGCCGATATGTCTTTTGCACTCGTGCACGAAAGATAAGGAAGGCTTCATGTTCGACAAAGTGCTCATCGCCAACCGCGGCGAAGTCGCGGTCCGTGTTATCCGCGCGTGCCGCGATATGGGCATCAAGACCGTCGCCGTTTATTCCACGGCCGATGCGGACGCGCTGCACGTGCAGCTTGCCGACGAGGCGTATTGCATCGGCGGCCCGCGTCTTGCCGAGAGCTACCTCAACGACGATGCCGTGCTCACCTGTGCCGTAAAGTCGGGAGCTAAGGCAATTCATCCCGGCTATGGCTTTTTCTCCGAGAAGGCGAGCTTCGTGCGCGACTGCGACAAGTACGGTCTGGCGTTTGTCGGTCCTTCGGCCGAGGTGATCGACAGCATGGGCGACAAGGACGCCGCACGCCGAACGGCCGCTGCCGCGGGCGTGCCCATCGTGCCGGGCTGCGATTTGCTCAAAAGCCCCGAGGAGGCGACGGCCGAGGCCGAGCGCATCGGCTGTCCCGTGCTCATCAAGGCGCGTGCCGGCGGCGGCGGTCGCGGTATTCGCAAGGTCGAGCGCGTGGAAGATGCGGCAAAGGCGTTCATCGAGGCGCGTGCCGAGGGCGAGGCTGTTTTTGGCGACGGCGAGTGCTACATGGAGAAGTTCGTCGCGCCGGCGCACCACGTTGAGGTGCAGATTATGGCCGATAAGCAGGGCCATGTGTTTTCGCTCGGCGAGCGCGAGTGCTCGGTGCAGCGTCGCAACCAAAAGCTGATCGAGGAGAGCCCCGCGCCGTGCCTCGACGGACACGACGACATTCGTGCTCGCATGCACAAGGCGGCGCGTGACCTGGCTCGTGCCGTCGGCTACGAAGGAGCCGGTACCATCGAGTTCCTGTATTCGGACGACGGCAATTTCTACTTTATGGAAATGAACACGCGCTTGCAGGTGGAGCATCCGGTTACGGAGTTTGTGACCGATACCGACTTGGTCAAGTGGCAGCTGCGCGTGGCAGCCGGCCAGCCTCTGCCCTTTGAGCAGGAGGACATGCCGGTTCGCAACCACGCCATGGAGTGCCGCATCAATGCCGAAACGCCGGACTTTCTGCCGTCATGTGGAACGGTCACCGCGTTGCGTGTGCCGGGTGGCCCGCGCGTGCGCTGGGATTCCGCCATGTTTACCGGTGCGAAAGTTCCGCCGTACTACGACTCCATGCTCGGCAAGCTCATCGTGTGTGCGCCCACGCGTGACGGCGCCATTCGTAAGATGCGCTCGGCCCTGGGCGAGCTCGTGATTGAGGGCGTGAGCGAAAACAGCGAGCTTCAGCTCGACGTGCTGGCAAACGACGAGTTCTTGTCGGGCATGTACCACACCGATCTGATGGGGCATCTCTATGCTGATGAATAGAAAAGCGAAGACGGTCAACGTCCTCGAGGGGCCGATGACCGAGTCGTGCGCCGAGTTTCCCGCGCGCCACGTGTTTATCAAGTGCCCGGAGTGTCGCCGTGTGATCGATGAGGCACGCCTGCACGACAACCTCGAGGTCTGCCCTCGTTGCGGCAAACACTTTCGCGTGAGCGGTCGCGCGCGCATGCGCATGACGGTTGACGAGGGCACGTTTGAGGAATGGGATGCCAATCTGGCGTCGGAGGACTTCCTCTCGTTTCCCGGCTATGCCGACAAGCTCAAGAGCGTGAGCGAGCGTTCGGGCGAGCGCGATGCCGTCGTGTGCGGTAGGGGTAAAATCTGCGGCTGCGATACCGCGCTCTTCTTTATGGATGCCAACTTTATGATGGGCTCGATGGGCTCCGTGGTGGGCGAGAAGATCTGTCGCACATTTGAGCGTGCGACCGAGCTGGGATTGCCGGTTGTCGGCTTTACCGTTTCGGGCGGCGCGCGCATGCAAGAGGGTGTGACGTCGCTTATGCAGATGGCCAAGATTTCTGCGGCGGTTAGGCGCCACAGCGAGGCGGGCGGTCTGTATATCACGGTGCTCACCGACCCCACGACCGGAGGCGTAACCGCGAGCTTTGCCATGGAGGGCGATATTATCCTGGCCGAGCCCGATGCCCTGACGGCATTTGCCGGCCCGCGCGTGATCGAGCAGAACATGCACAAACGCCTGCCCAAGGGATTCCAGCGCTCCGAGTTTTTGCTGGAGCACGGCTTTTGCGATGCCGTTGTTCCGCGTGGCGAGATTGCGCTCACGGTAGGCGAGCTGCTGGCGCTGCACGAAGGGCACGCGCCCGTCCTGGGGGCACCGCATGAGATCGTGCATACGGGTCGCCGCGGCAAAAAGTTGGGACACTTGTTCAAGCGCTCGGCCGCACCAAAAACCGCGCTCGAGATTGTCAAACAGACCCGCTCGGCAGATCGCGCCACGGCAGGTGAGATGATCTCGCTGGGCCTGGATGGATTTGTGGAGCTGCACGGGGACCGCTACTTTGGCGACGACGCTGCTGTGGTGGCTGGCATTGGCTGGAAAGACGGACGCCCCGTAACGGTCATCGCCATCGAGCGCGGCACCACGACCAAAGAGCGCATGCGTCGCAACTTTGGTATGGCACATCCCGAGGGCTACCGCAAGGCACGTCGCCTGATGCACCAAGCCGAGAAATTTGGCCGGCCGGTTCTGTGCCTGGTTGATACTTCGGGCGCGTTTTGCGGCACCGGTGCCGAGGAGCGCGGCCAGGGCGAGGCGATTGCCCAGAATCTCATGGAGATGAGCGGCCTTAAGACGCCGATTGTCTCGGTGGTGACAGGCGAGGGCGGCTCTGGTGGCGCGCTGGCGCTGTCCGTGGCCGACCGCATCCTGATGCTCTCGAGCTCGGCCTATTCGGTCGTGAGCCCCGAGGCCTGTGCGTCGATCCTGTGGAAGGATACCGAGCGTGCGGATGAGGCCGCCGAGGCGCTTAAGCTCACGGCCCCCGATCTGCTGGCGCTCGGCATCATCGACGGCATTGTTGACGATAAGGGCCTGTCGCATGAGGAGATCGCCGGTGCCGTCATGTCCTCGGCATTTGATGCCTTCGATACGCTTGGGCAGCTCGACGACGCGACCCTCACAAACCTCCGCTACGAAAAGCACCGCGCAATCGGTCGATACCGCACGATGTGACAAAGGGACAGCCCGCATGTCATATTGGGAAAGGCGTTCCATGCTACAAGTTTCTAACACCTCGTTTACAACGTCGGTTTCATCAAACGCCATGGCCGTGGTGGACTATCTGTCCAAAAGCATGATGTCGGCGCTGCCGTTTATTGTCTGCGCGGCGTTGTTCCGCACCGTCGCTGTCATTATGGGCGAAGGCATGCTGGGCCTGTGGTCTGCCGATTCCGATATCTATCGCCTGTTCTACAGTTGGCTCTATAACGCCGGCTACTACTTTTTGCCCATTTATCTTGGTTGGGCGGCCGCCCGCCAGCTCGGTTGCTCGGAGCAGCTGGGCATGATGCTGGGCGGCGTATTGATTGCACCCGATTTACTCAAGCTTGTCGATGCCGCATCGACGACGGGGGCATCGATGACTTCCGTGTATGGTCTGCTTCCTGCGCCGGTCAACGATTACACGACGACTGTTATTCCGGTTCTCATCTCGGTGCCCGTGCTATGGCGAGTGGAGTGTTTCTTTAAGCGCGTTATCCCTAAGGCCGTGGCGTTTTCGTTTGTTCCGTTTGCGACCTTGCTTGTCATGGTTCCGGTTTCGCTGTGCATTACGGCGCCGGCGGGCAGCTATCTGGGCATGCTGTTGGGCCAGCTTATGTTTATGCTTGGCAATTCCGGTGGCATCGTGTCGCTGCTCACGCTCATGGGGCTTGCTGCGGGCTGGGAGTTCCTAAAGATCGCCGGCGTCAGCAACGTTGTCCTATCGCTCGCCTATGCGCAGTTTATGAGTGTGGGAACGGATTCGTGCATCCTGATCGCCGCGACGATGGCAACGTTCACCGTTTGGGGTATGCCCTTTGGCGCGTCGCTCCGCGTTGCGGATAAGGACGAGAAGGCGCTCATGCTGGGCTATTCAATCTCGGGTGTTCTTGGCGGCGTAAGCGAGCCGGCGCTGTACGGTTGCGGCTTTAAATATGGCAGGTGCCTGACGTGCATGGCCATTGGCGGCGCCGTCGGAGGCCTTGTTGCGGCCGTGGGCCACGTTACGGCCTATACCATCGGCATGACGAATGTCCTCATGGTTATTGGCTTTGCCACGGGCGGTTTTTCGAACCTGCTGTGGTGCTGCGTTGCCGGCGGCACGGCTTTTGTGGTGTCTGCGGCGCTGAGCTACTGCTTTGGCGTGGTGCCGGCGAAGGGGCAGGCGACGGGGGACGGAGCCGATTCGCCCGAAACAGTGGCGAGCGCTGCTGAGGTAAGCGCATAAACCTGTGCGACAAAAGGACGATCCCTTTGTCGTGTTCCAAGGCCGCGGCCCGTGTGGGCTGCGGCCTTTTTGTATCTGGGGGACAAAGTGGCTACACTACAATCCGGTCAAGCAATAGATATATAGGTAGTACCGTGGGGGCGGATGCAGATGGTCGAGTGGATTGTTCGTCGCGCGCAGGGCGATCGTGCGCGTGTGGGCACGTTAGCAGGCATGGTGTGTATTGTCGCCAATGTGGCGCTTTGTGCTGCAAAGGGCGCAATTGGTGTGCTGTCGGGATCGGTTTCGATCGTGGCGGATGCCATGAACAACCTGTCCGATGCTAGTTCGAATATCGTGAGCGTGCTGGGCTTTAAGCTGGCGAGCAAGCCGGCCGACCCCGAGCATCCTTACGGCCACGGTCGCTATGAGTATCTCTCGGGATTGGTCGTGGCGGCGCTCGTGCTGCTGATTGGCGTTGAGCTGGTGAAGTCCTCGGTTGAGCGCGTCATCCACCCCGAACCTGTCGAGTTCTCGCTTGCCCTGGTGGCAGTTCTAGCGCTTTCGATGGTCGTAAAGCTCTGGATGGCGGCCCTCAACCAAAAGCTCGGCGATCGCATTGAGTCCGAGACGCTGCATGCGACCGCGCAGGATTCCAAGAACGATGTTCTTGCCACGGGCGCCGTACTGGCGTGCGCAATTGTTTCGCAGGTGACGGGCATCAACCTTGACGCTTGGGTCGGCCTTGCCGTTGGTGCCTATATTGGCTGGAGCGGTTTTGAACTCATCCAGGATACGGTGAGCCCGCTTTTGGGCCAGACGCCCGATCCTAAGCTGGTCAAGCACATTCGAGACAAGATCATGAGCTACCCCGGCGTTCTGGGCGTTCACGATCTGATGGTTCACGACTACGGCCCGGGCAGGAAGTTCGCAAGCGCTCACGCCGAGATGGCAGCCGAGGCCAGCCCGATGGAAAGACACGACACGCTCGATAACATCGAGCAGGCGTTTAGGAACGAAGACGGCATGATTGTCACGCTCCATTACGATCCCATCGTGACCGATGACCCCAAGCTGGCGAGCATGCGTTTGCGCATCAACGCCATGGCTCAACTGATCGATAGCCGCCTCTCGATTCATGACCTGCGCTGCGTGCCGGGTCCTACGCACACCAACGTGATCTTTGACTGCGTGCGTCCCTCGGATCTGCAGATGAGTGCCGAAGACGTAAAGCACGCGCTGGCACAACGGGTCGAATCGGAATATCCCAAGTCGATTGCCAAGATTACGATCGACGAAGACTACGTAGGACATACCCACGAGTAGGTTTGCGCCGGCAAAGCTGGTTATACAGAAGGGGAGAGCATGAAGCGTCTATATCTACTCCGCCATGGTCAGACAGAATTCAACGTCAAAAAGCTCGTCCAGGGTCGCTGCGATTCTCCGCTCACCGACTTAGGCCGTCAGCAAGCCGGGATGGCAGCCGCGTGGCTCAAAGCCCACGGCGTCGTCCCCGACAAAGTGGTCTCTTCGCCCTTAGGCCGAGCCATGGACACAGCTCGGCTCGTCGCAACCGAACTCCTTGGCCCGGACGCAGCAGTCGAGCCCTGCGAAGGCATCATTGAGCGCTGCTACGGCACCTTCGAAGAAGGCCCCCACGACGCATTGCCTACCGACGTCTGGGATCCGGGTGAGGATTTGGTCCCCTTTGGAGGAGAAGGGAACCGCGCGCTGCAAGAACGCATGGTAGGCACCCTCACCAATCTCATGGGAGCCGAGGGCATCGAAACCCTCCTAGCAGTAAGCCACGGCAGCGCCAGCCGCCAATTCATCAAGGCTGCAGCCCCAGAGGGCTTCGAGCTCCCAACAAAACTCCCCAACTGCGCCATCATGATCTTCGATTTTGACGAGGAAAAACTACAAGCAGAGGGCGAGCCAATGCAATGCAAGTTCACTCTCCAGCAAATAGTGGACCCCCAACAAAGAAATTAGCTGAGCGAGCAGAGTTAAGCAGACATCAACGTGTCGTCTCCCGAGCTTGGCAGAGGGGCGGCGAAATATATTAAGTTTGTCGCGAGTTC
>JAUUMM010000073.1:0-2632 GCA_030839365.1 Collinsella sp. | reverse complement strand
CGTCCGCAACCACCCGCTCACCACGCGTCGCTACTATCACCAGATGAACTACTAAAGCAGCTTTCAGCGGCCGTTACTATGCTCGGAAATAGCCGCTTGAGGTCGTATTTGCTTGGACTCGACCATGTGGCTCGTTGGCATTTCACGGTAGCGACTTCAAGGCGAAATGGGGCATTTTTGCCAAATGCCCCTCTTGTTTGCGCCACAAGTGGCATTCGACACCTTCATATGGAGTGTTTGATATTGTAGACGGTTCAAAAATAAGATTGAACCGTCTATTTCTTTCAAAATAATACGTAATAAGTTATCTTATAACGTATAGAAGTTTCATAGAATGTTGTACGGAGAACGTTATGATTAACCCGACTAGTGCTGTGCCGCTATATGTACAAGTAGCTGATGATTTGCGCCGCCGTATTGAGATGGGCGAGTTTTCCGAAAGTGGCGTGTTGCCTAGCGAAAATGGTTTTTGCGAAGAATACGAGGTTAGCCGCGCGACGATACGGAAGGCAATTCAAACTCTTGTGGATGACGACGTGCTTGATACGCGTCATGGCAAAGGCACATTTATCCGGCAGCCTAAAATCGTCTCGAGCTTGAGCACGTTTAAGGGTTTCACTTATTTTTGCCATGAAAATAATATCGAAACCTCGTCTCGTGTTCTCGCTCTTCAGGAGGTCGAGCCGCCCGTTGCCGTCCGTCGTCATTTGCGAATGGAAGAGAATGAATCTGCGGTTTACCTCAAACGTGTGAGGTCAATTAACCACATAAATGCAATGATTGAACATATTTATCTTCCAGTAAAGAACTTCGGGTTTTTACTGGGTGTCGATATGGATAACGCATCACTTTATGAAACGATTGAGAGAGAGACGGGGCTGCGACTAGAGGATAATTGTTTCCCGTCTATTGTGCTTGAAGCAGGGCTTGCTACGGATGAGGAGAAGCGCATCCTTAACATCGCAGGAGAAGCTGCGATGTTTATATTGAGTGAGACCGTTTATATGAGCACTGGTAAGCCAGTGCACTTTACTAAGCAGGTGATGTTGGGTGATTATTTCAAATACTTCTTTTCGATTAAGGCTAATCAACTCGGCATCAATTGGCGGGGACTTGAAGCCGTTGAGTGTAGAAAGCAATAGGTTGAATAATGGTTAAAGTGGAGAGCGCTGTTCCATTGTATAAGCAGATCGTTCACGATCTTGTGAGTCGAATAGAAAGTGGCGTATATAGCGAAGGGGATAAGCTTCCTACTGAGACGGAGCTTATGGAGGAATATGGCGTTAGTCGTATTACCGTTCGATCGGCAATCAAGGAACTAGAGGATGCCGATATCGTTGAGCGCACGCGAGGGAAAGGGACTTTTGTTACCACGACACGCAATGCCTATGCAGCCGATGACCAGGAAAGCTTCACCCATTCCTGCATTCAAGAAAATAAAAAGCCTTCTACCGTAGTGCTCGAAGTAGCTTGGATTTATCCTACGCTGCGCGACGTGCGTTTTCTTCAGGTCCAGGAGGACGAGAATATTCTTCAGACTAGACGTTTGCGCTTAGTCGATGGCGTGCCAACGATGTTGGAAACCAATAGCTACACTCCTTCTCTTGCCTTTTTGGAACATGAAGATTTATCGGGTTCTCTACTTGAGGTGCTGGGAAGACGCCATATCGAACTTGGCAATAACGAGCGAACGTTGCAGGTGTGCTTTGCAAGTGCTTACGAGGCAGAACATTTGAATGTAAAGCCGGGATCTGCCCTTTTATTATTTGTAGATAAGCGTTGCAGCGCGCAGGGAGTGCCATTGTTTATTTCGCGGCAGGTGTACTGCACTGAGCGCTTAAAGTTTTATCTCTAGCGAAAGCCAAACCCCGGATCTTTCTTAACCGAATAACAAGAGATTGAAAACGCCCCGACAAAGGGGCGTTTTTTTGCCGTTTACGGGCGAATTATTACCGCTTAGGAAGCTTGATTGATCTGTCTTGACAAAGCGAAAGTTTCGAGGATACTGTAGATAACAATACAAAATATAACGTTCTATTAACAGATGATTGACTGAGATTGGGAGATAAATGAGGAAGTTGCTCTTGGCCAGCCATGGACCACTTGCTAGAGCGATGCGTGAAACGCTCCAGCTATTTTGCGGTGAAGATCCTCGCGTTAAGGTGCTATGCGCATATGTCGATGAGGACACGATGGATGTAAACGAGTTGATAGATTTTTGGGACCGTTCTCGCGACCCAGCAGACCAGTGGATTGTCATCACTGATGTCTATGGTGGGTCAGTGAATAACGCTTTTATGGAAAGGTTGGGTGACGATTCTCTAAGGCTCATTGCCGGCATGTCGCTACCACTAGTGCTCGAAGTGTTTTCGAAATTGAGCACACTTGATGACGCCGAGCTCGCTGCATTGGTTTCAAGTGTCCGCCAAAAGGGCACATGCCTATGTTCGCTGCCAAATTCGGTAGAAGAAGACGAGGATTTTTGAGAAAGGAACAAAGATGATTAAGCTGCTGAGAGTTGACCATCGCTTGCTTCATGGTCAGGTTGCCATGACTTGGACGCAAGAGCTTGACACCAATTGCATTTTGATTGCCTGCGATGCGGTTGTGAAAGATGACGTGCGCAAGACGA
>JAUUMM010000030.1:0-26352 GCA_030839365.1 Collinsella sp. | reverse complement strand
TCAAAGATATGGCACAGTGGGGACACATGTATGTCAATCCTGGTCTAACAGAGCCAATTAATAACGCTCGAAGAAGGCAAGGGCATTATCGCTGCAGAGCTTCTGCATCACGGTCTTGCCAAAGTGCTTGGAGAGCATGTTCTGGAACTCGGGCATCTTGCTGGCATCGGAGAGGAAGGCGGGCACCGTGGCACCGTCCCAGTCGCCGCCGAGCGCGATGACATCCTCGCCGCCCAGGTCGAGCCAGTGCTCGATATGTGCCGCTAGCTGGTCGAAGGTGACGTCTGCGGCGGTCTTGTCGGTTGCGTCGTTGGAAAGGAACTCGCTGCAGTAGTTGAGGCCGACGATACCGCCCATGTCGCGAATGGTGCGGAACTGGTCGTCGGTAAGGTTGCGTTTGACGCCGCAAACCGCACGGGAGTTGGAGTGGCTGGCGACGAAGGGACGCGTGGCGTGGGCGACAACCTCGTCAAAGCACTCATCGTTGAGGTGGGAGACGTCGAGTACCATGCCGGCGTGCTCCATCTGCGTAAGTGCCTCGATGCCGGCGCCGGTGAGGCCGGCGTGGGTGTCGTGGCCGCTCGCGAGCGGCCCCTGCGCATTCCAGCTGAGTGACGACATAAGCACGCCCAAGCTCTTGAGCACTTCGATCAGCGCGGGGTCCTCGGCAAAGAACGTGGCGTTTTCGATGGTGTGGATGCAAGCGACCTTGCCGTCCTTGAGCGCGGGGCGAATGTCTGCGGCGCTGCGCACGTTGACCATACGGTCGTGGTTGAGCATTGCCTGGCCGCTCATATGCGCCATGATCTGCGCCTGGAAGCGCGCGGCGTGGGCGGTGGGAATCTCGTCGGGGACAAACGTGGCGAAGCACTGTGCCCACGGCGTGTTGCCGATCTTTGCGAGCGAGATGGCACAGGCGTTACCCTCGATGAGGTCGAAATCTTGCGGATGCGTTTCGTCGCCGGGGAAATAGCCGTCGGTGCCGGCGGTAAAGCGCAGGTCGAGATCGAGCGTGGCCCAGCCGATGCGGTCGGCGGTGTCGCAGTGTAGGTCAAATACGGGATATGCCATGGTTCCTCCGGTTGCAGCGTTTCTTTGCAAACTGTCATTGAATTGTATGACTAGGGTATAGTTAGCGCCATATGTTCACGGCGGCCCGCGTTGTGCGCCGCCCTTATCACGGAGGTTACCATGTCCAACCAGGGCAAGAAGGTCAAGACCCATTATCGCGGCACGCTCGACGACGGCACGCAGTTCGATAGCTCCTACGATCGCGGCGAGCCGCTGGAGTTCACCTGCGGCGCCGGTCAGATGATCAAGGGCTTCGACGCCGCTGTTGTCGATATGCAGGTGGGCGAGAAGAAGACCGTGCACATTCCTGCTGCCGATGCCTATGGCGAGCACAATCCCGAGATGGTTCTGACCTTCCCGGCCGAGCAGGTTCCCAACATCGAGCAGATCGAGAAGGGCATGAAGCTCTTCCTGTCCACGCCGAGCGGCATGCCTGTCCCCGCCGTCGTCATTGACGTGACGCCCGAGGCCGTGACGCTCGACGCCAACCACGAGCTGGCCGGCAAGGACCTCAACTTTGATATCGAGCTCGTCGAGGTCGAGGGTTAGAGCATGCCTGAGCGCTTGGTTTCGACGACATGCTTGGGAAATCTCAACGATCCGTCCTATGAACTCCTGCTTCGCCGGAAGCTGGGCGGCGTCTTTGAAGTTGACGAGCTGCTGCTCGATTGGGACCAGGCTGATGTATACGCGTTTGTGGGCGTGACGGAGCTGGGGCGCACGGTCGATGTTCGGCTGGATACTGCCGACGGCGGTCGTTTTGTCGACGGCGACGTGCTCGCCGTCGACCGTTCGGGCGTGGTGCCCGTGGCGGTTGTTGTGCGCCTGCGCAGCGCCGAGGTTTATTTGGTCGAAGTTGACCGCTTGGACCCGATTGCGCTCGCGCATGCGTGCTGGGAGATCGGCAATATGCATGCGCCGCTTTTTCGAGGCGATTCGGACGAGCATACCGTGCGCATGTATACGCCGGTGCAGCCTGTTTTGGGCCGCATGCTCCGGGGCGTCGAGGGCGTTCGGCTCTCGACGGTTACCCGTGAACTCGATTCGGACCGGCGCTTTGCGTCGAGTGCGGCGGATGCCGTTGTGAGTATGGCTCCAGACTTTACGATCGTAAAGAAGGCGCGCGGCTAAGCACGCATATGCGCAAGACGGGCTTTGAGGGGCGACCAATCAAGGTCCGTCTTGCTGTTGATAGGAGGCTTTGGGGGAACATATGGGTCTTGAGGGAATCAAGCTGATTGCCTGCGATTTGGACGGCACGTTGCTGCATCCGGGGGAGCGCGAGCCGCGTTCCGAGGCCTTTGAGCTTATCGATGAGCTGCATCGTCGCGGTATCGTGTTTATGCCGGCGAGCGGTCGTCAATATGCGAGCTTGCGCTATCTGTTTACCCCGGTGGCCGATGAGCTCGCCTATGTATGCGAGAACGGAGCCCTGGTGATGAGCGAGGGGCGTGCCGTTGTCAAGCGCTCCATGGAGCGTAGCCTTGCTATGGATATCGCGAATGCCGTGGTTGCGTATCCCCATGCCGACGTGACCCTTTCGTGTGAGGGACACCTCTACACCATGAGCGGCAACGATGCGTTCGTCGACCATTTGCGCTATGAGGTCCACTGCGATGTGGCGGTGGTCGACCGTCCCGAGGACATCGACGAGGACGTCATTAAGATTGCCTTCCAGACGCCCGAGGTGGATCAGCCGGCGGCCCTGGAGTATTTTGAGCGCCTCTTTAGCGACCGTGTCGACGTGATGACGTCGGGAACCGAGTGGACGGACTTTATCGGCTTTGGTTCGGGCAAGGGTTCCGCGCTTGCCGATTACGGTCGTGCCCTGGGAATTTCGCCCGACGAGATGATGGCGTTTGGCGATAACGAAAACGACCGCGACATGCTCAACGTAGTGGGCCATCCTTATCTAATGGAGAGCTGCAATCCCTCTATGTGTGGCATCAACGACCGCGTCCGCTACGTGCGCACGGTCGAAGAAGAACTGCGCCGCCTGCTCGCCGAGTAGATATATGTGGCATGCCTAGGAATCTCTTTTTGCTGCAGAGTGCAGAAAGGTGGATTTTAAGGCATGTCCCGAACATCTACCGGCAGTCGGGGCAGAGACCCTCGAAGATGGTGTAGTGCGACGTGACGTGCCAGCCGATTTGCTCGGATGCCTTGGCGTCGAGCTGGGCATCGAAGGGGAGCGGTACGTCGATGACGCGGCTGCACGAGGTGCAGATGATATGCGCATGCGGCTCGATCGTGCGATCGAAGCGGCTGCCGCCCGGCGTCTTGATGGAGAGAATCTCGCCGGCGTCGGCCAAGAGATTGAGGTTGCGGTAGACCGTGCCGCGGCTGATTTTGTCATCCTGCGCGCGCACGACGTTGTAGATTTCGTCGGCGGTGGGATGGTTATAGCTTTGGCGCACGGCGTCAAGAACCAGCTTTCGCTGCCTGGTATTCCTTCTTTGCACCGCCATGCGCCTCGCCTCTTTTCTATCAACGGTCGTAGGTAAATGATACCGTATTTAGCACACAATACTAATAACGAGGCGTGAAACCGTCTTCATTGGCAAGTGGGGCTCGGGCCTGGGCGTCTACGAGGCGAAAACGCGTTCCCATACGCTCGTAGGAGGCATGAAGCGCCTCGAGATGAGATAGGATATTTGCCGGAGCCCCCTGTATCTCCATCTCGACTGAGCCGTCTTCCATGTTACGCACCCAGCCGGTGAGCGCGCGTGCCTGCGCGAGGTTGGTGTTGGTAAAGCGAAAGCCAACGCCCTGGACTTGCCCCGCCCAGCGCAGGAAATAGCGCAGGGGAGTGTCTTGAGTGGCCTCGTCGCTTGCGAGCACAGTAAGCCTGCGGCGCAGCTCGAGCTCGACGTTTGATGGTTTTTGAGGCTCTCGACTGCTGCCGGTGACGCTGGAGAAGAACGTATCGAAGAGGCCCATAGCTATGCCTGCTTGCCTGCGTCGGCCGGGAAGGTTATGCCGGCCTGCTGGCGCACGGCATCCATGATGCGCAGTGAGACGAGTGTGACATCGCGGTAGTGGCCAAGCTCGTGGCGTCCCGCCGGGGTCTCCCAAATCTCTTCCTTAACGTTATCGATGCCGCCGATGGCGGTGATAAAGTCTGTGAGTTCGTATTCCATAGTGTTGCTCGATTTGGGCAGGTCGAGCACGCGGCCGTTGTCTCCCTGTTCGCGCGGTGCCTCGGTCGCCGAGCCGCGTACGACGTCGCCGCGATAGTCGATGCGGACGTTGCGGGGCGTGGACAGATGGTCGATCTGGATAGTGCCACGCTCGCCTTCGATCTGCGAGGGCAGCAGGTCATTCGTAATTTTGGAGTGCGCGAGCTCGACGGAGATACGCCCTCCGCCATAACTGGCGAGAATGGAGCCGCAGCCGTCGATGGGGCCATGGGTGAGCTCTTGCGTTGAGGGGTCGAGCAGCGTGGTCATGCTGGTGAGACCGGAGGGCATGCCGAAGATCTCGACCATGGGCTCGACGGTGTAGACGCCAATGTCCATGAGGGAACCCGATGCCATATTGCAGTCGAAGATATTGGTGGCACGTCCCGCGAGAATCTCGTTGTAGCGCGAGGAATACTTGCCAAAGCGCAATGAGGCGCGGCGGATGGGGGCAATCTCGCCCAGGACGTCCTCGATGGCGTGGAAGGCGGGATCGTGGAGGGGACGCATAGCCTCGAGGGCCACGACACCTGCTGTCTCGGCAGCGCGAAAGACCTCGAGCGCCTGCGCTTCGGTGGCGCAGAAGGGCTTTTCGACGATGACATGCTTGCCACCGGCGATGCAGGCAAGGGCCTGCTCGTAGTGAAGTGCGTTAGGGCTGCCGATATAGACGGCGTCGACGTCGCCGGCTGCCGCAAGCTCATCGAGTGACGTAAAGTTTCGCTCGCCACCGCGCTCGGCGGTAAAGGCAGTACCGCGCTCGGCATCGCGCGAGAGCGTGCCCACAAACGCGGCTTGGTCGTTGGCGTTGACGACCTGGATAAAGTCGTCGGTAATCATGGATGTGCCGATGGTCGCTATACGCAGCATGTATCCCCCTCGTGCCGTTCGGTTTACAGGATGAGTGTAGCGCGAGGGGGCAGGAAATAGCGTGCGAAAACGCCGTTACAGGTCGCTCTCGTTAAAGCCGGTGTCGATATCGAGGTTGCTGCCGTCGGCCGCCGTGGTGGCGAGCTCATCGCAGCGCTCGTTGAGCTCGTGGCCGGCGTGACCCTTAACCCAGATGAACTCAACCTTGTGCTTGCTTTTGGCGGTGAGCAGGCGCTCCCACAGGTCGCGGTTCTTGACGGGCTGCTTGTTGGCGGTTTTCCATCCGCGCTTTTTCCAGCCGTCGATCCAGTGCTTGTTAAAGGCGTTGACGACGTACTGCGAATCGGAATGGACTTCGACGTCGCAGGGGCGGTTAAGTGCCTCGAGCGCCACGATGACCGCCATGAGCTCCATGCGGTTGTTGGTGGTCTTGGCATAGCCGCGCGAAAGCTCGGAGGTGAAGGTCTTGCCGGCGGGGTTGGTGTATTTGAGCACGGCGCCGTAGCCGCCGCGTCCCGGATTTGATCGGGCCGAGCCGTCGGTATAGATGATGACCTTCACGGGCTTCCTTTCGTTGGGTACGTTTCGTGTGAGTGACCATTGTAGCGCCATGCCCGCCGGGGGCTAGCAATCTACGATTTCTACCCCGTCTTCCGACAGTTAGTTGGCATGGATGATGCGGTTGAGCTCGTCGAGGTATTGCTGCAAGAGGGGAGAGGGCTTGCGCTCGTCGTGCATGATATAGCCTACGTGCATCGTTGGGGCGTCTGCTAACGGGATCGATGCCATACCCCATTGCATTTCATTGGAGAGGACACCGGTCGACAGGGTGTAACCGTTTGACGTGATAAGTAAGTTAGTAAGTGTTCCGCGGTCCGAGATTCGTATGTTGCGGTCGCAAGGGATATAGCTAAAAGGTTCCTCGGCGTAATAGAAGGAGTTCGAGGTGCCTTGCTCAAAGCTGTAGCGCGTATAGGGTGTGAGGTCGGCAAGGGACAGCTGCGGGCGGCGGGCAAGCGGGTGGCGCTCGCTAACGAAGACGTGGACCGTCGCGTCGAATAGGGGATGGAAGCTCGCGCGCGCATCGGCAAAAGCCTTCTGCAGAACGCGGGCGTTAAAGTCGTCCAGATAGAGGATGCCGATGTCGCTGCGAAACGCGCGGACGTCATCGATGATCTGCGATGTGGTGGTCTCGCGCATGATGAACTCGAACTTGCTGTCGCGGCAGCGCTCGACCACGTTGACAAAGGCCTCGACCGAAAAGGCGTAGTGCTGGGCGGAAATGGCGAGGCGGGCTTGCGGGGTACCGCCGTCCTCGTAGCGCGCCTCGAGCATGTCGGCCTGCTCTACGACCTGGTGCGCATAGCCCAAAAGCTCGGTGCCGTCGTTGGTGAGGGTGACGCCGCGGCTGGAGCGCGTAAAGATCTCCAGGTGGAGCTCCTGTTCCAGGCTTTTGACGGCGTTTGAGATGTTGGACTGAGCGGTATAGAGGCGCTGAGCTGCGGCGTTGATTGAGCCGGACTCTGCCACGGCAATCAGAAAACGAAGCTGCTGAAGGGTCATCGATGCCATCCTTTCGATTGCTATCTATAAAACCGATAACAGATTAGCGCTTTTAAGTGATTGACCGAGCGAAACAATGCTCGTACTATTCAAAACACACAAAGGCGGTAGGTAATTAAACCGACCACGGAACCGGGATGCGAAAGGAGGCCCGCATATGAATTGCTTACCAAGACGAATGCCGGGCTCCTGTTTGCGCTCGTCGGCGTGATCAGGAGACAGCGACTTACTTCTCTCTAATTTATTTACTTTTGTTCGATCAAGGAGATCATCATGAGCCAGTTCATCAACAACCCCGAGCACACCTTTGGTTTCGATACCCTGCAGCTTCACGTTGGCCAGGAGAGCGCCGATCCCGCATCCGACTCCCGCGCCGTGCCTATCTACCAGACCACGAGCTATGTGTTCCGCAACTCCCAGCACGCCGCCGACCGCTTTGGTCTTGCCGATGCTGGTAACATCTACGGCCGTCTGACCAACTCCACCCAGGGCGTCTTCGAGGACCGTATCGCCGCGCTCGAGGGTGGCGTGGCAGGTCTCGCCGTCGCCTCCGGTGCTGCTGCCATCACCTATACTCTGCAGGCTCTTGCCCAGGCCGGTGACCACGTGGTGGCTCAGAAGACCATCTACGGTGGCTCCTACAACCTGCTGGAGCATACACTCTCCCAGTTTGGCGTCGAGACCACCTTCGTCGATGCCCACAACCTGGACGAGGTCGAGGGCGCCATCAAGGACAACACCACGGTCGTCTATCTCGAGACGCTCGGCAACCCCAACTCCGACATCCCCAACATCGACGCCATCTCCGAGATCGCCAAGAAGCACGGTCTGCCGGTTGTCGTCGACAACACCTTCGGCACCCCGTATCTGTTCCGTCCGCTGGAGCATGGTGCCAACATCGTCGTCCACTCCGCAACCAAGTTCATCGGCGGCCACGGCACCTCGCTGGGCGGTGTGATCGTCGACGGCGGTAACTTCGATTGGAAGGCGAGCGGAAAGTACGCCCAGATCGCCGAGCCCAACCCCTCCTACCACGGCGTTTCGTTTGCCGAGGCTGCCGGTCCCGCCGCCTTCGCAACCTATGTCCGCGCTATCCTGCTGCGTGACGAGGGCGCCTGCATCAGCCCGTTCAACGCCTGGGTCCTGCTCCAGGGCACCGAGACTCTGTCGCTGCGCGTTGACCGTCATGTTGAGAACACCAAGAAGGTCGTTGAGTTCCTGGCTGGTGACAGCCACGTCGCCAAGGTGAACCACCCGAGCCTGCCCGAGCACCCCGATCACGAGCTCTATCAGAAGTACTTCCCCAACGGCGGTGCCTCGATCTTTACCTTTGAGATTAAGGGTGGCCAGGAGGCAGCTTGGAAGTTCATCGATCATCTGCAGGTGTTCTCGCTGCTCGCCAACGTGGCCGACGTCAAGTCGCTCGTCGTGCACCCGGCTACCACCACGCACTCCCAGCTGTCTGCCGAGGAGCTCGCCGAGCAGAACATCACGCCCTCCACGATCCGTCTTTCCATCGGTACCGAGAACGCCGAGGATATCATTTGGGACCTGAAGCAGGCCTTCGCCGCGCTGGACGAGTAAAGCGACTTGTGCAAGGACCCCTTGCGACTCGATAGGTATAACTGCATAAAATGCCTGCTCAAGGCGCCTGTGCGAACAATGGTTGCACAGGCGCCTTTTTTGCATAGAGAGGGTGCAAAAACAGGGTTTTTGACACGCTTTATGCATTCGAGTTGTGGAAAACTCCTGTTGAGAGGATGTGAGTTTTACGCAATTGACGTGCGCCTTTTGAGTAAAACCGCAGGTCGCGATTTGCTCGGGGTACTATGCAGCGCAATCGAATCACACGCAGCTCAAACGCAGCAAAAACGCACTACGGAGGTTTCCAGCTACATGAGGATCGATTCACGAAAACCGAAAGCCGCCGCCCTTTCCGCCGCTCTGGCCGTGGCACTTTTGGCGGGCGCTGGTGCAACTGATGCCCACGCCGCAACACTGTCCGATACGGTTGGATCTACGCCGTCCGAGACGACGCTGGTACAGCCCGTTGACTATCGCGGCGATGGTTATGGTTCCATGCAGGAGTGGAACGCCTCGATGGAGGCCAAGCGCGATTCCCTTGAGATGCGTGCTCAGATCATTATGAATATGTATGGCGACTATGCTACCGATGACGAGCGCGCTGTGTTGCAGGGTTGCATCGACGGTGCGGGCAGCCTGTTGACGATGGGGGAGGTCGACGCCAAGTCGACCGAGCTCGATGAGCTGCGCACCGCGCTTGAGGATGCCAAGCGCGAAGCGCTCGAGGCGGCCGCCGCCGAGGCGGAGGCTGCCGAGGCCACCCAGGCTTCGTACTACAACGCCGGTTTCACTCCGTCCTACGCGTCTGCCGCGTCCTACGCGAACGAATCGGGCCTGACGCGCTCTGCGGGTGTCAATAACTACAACGGGCGCCGCGAGACCTATTACAGCAGCAATGTGCTTTATCACTATCGCACGGGCGAATGGACTCAGGATTCTGAGGGCTTCTGGCGCGATTCCGACGGCTATTACGTTGTTGCCGCGGGCGATATGGCCCAGGGCTCGACCTTTACGGGCTCCAAGGGCGAGTGCAAGGTCTATGACTCCGGCTGCGCCGCCGGAACTACCGACTACTATACCGGTTGGTAATCTGCCATAAGGATAATTGGCACATGATGGGCGGGCGTCTTTGCTGAGCTTTTAGGCAACGTAAAGCCGCCCGTTCTTTATGTGCGTTCGAGTTAACAGAGCCCTTACCGTGGCGGTACGCTGGGCGTATGGATGCGGGGCACACTGGTTCTTGAGAAATAAGGTCTTTCTCTTGGAGGAAGTGGTCTTGTGAATGCTCGAGATATCGCCGTTGCCGCCGTCGCGTTGATGCTTGGCTGCCTTGGTCCCACGGCCGCGCTCGTCGCGGGCATGCAGGGGTCTTGTGAGGCTGCCTCTATCGTGGTTGGCGTGTTGATCGCGGCCGCGCTGCTGGGAAGTGCGGGCGTAGTCCTTTGTCGCGACGATGAGGACGAGGTGCCGGGGTCGCAACGCTAACTGTTGTGAGATCGGCCGCCGATCGTAGACGAAGATGAAGGCCGCCGCAGGGGAAAGGTTCCCTTGCGGCGGTTTTGCTGTTAAGGCTGTTGAATGCGGCGAGTTGGCGCTACCAGTTTTTCTCGATATCGCGGATGCGCCGATAGAGCCACTCGTTTTGCGGTGCCTGGATATCGTGTTTGGCTGCGAGCCGGCAGATGGTGCCCGCGAACTCATCAACCTCGGTTTTGCGCCTTGCGATGCGGTCTTGAGCCATTGAGGGCATACCGGCGGGGTCGATTCCCTCGATGAGGTGCACCATTTGCGTCAGGTCTGCCTCGGTCAGCTCAACGCCCTCGGCGTTGGCGACCGCAAGCGTTTCGCGCATGGCGGAAACAAAGCAGCGACGCTGCTCGGAGCCCGGCTCCGTGGCGCTTCCGTAGGTCCCGCCGTAGGCCATGCAGGTCTGGTTGATGCCGTCGTTGAGCATGAGTTTGGCCCACATGCGGTGAGCGATGTCGTCCTCGACGGTATGGGCGATGCCGCAGCGCGTGTAGAGCCCGTCGATAGCGGCGACGGTCGCGGGGTCCGTGCCGGCCGCCGCGCCAAAGCGGATCTCGCCCGCATTGGTAAAGGTGAGCGCGCCGTTGAGGAACACGGCGTCCATGCCCTGGCAGATACCAAGAACGGTATGCTCCCAGCCAAAGCGTTCGGCAATCTTTTGCTCGCTCGTAATGCCGTTGCATAGCGAGGCGATGAGCGTGTTGGGTCCCACGACGCGCTCCATAGTCTTGAGTGCTTGGTCGAGACCGGTGGTCTTGACTGTCAGGATGACCAGATCGGCGGGCGTCGCCTCGCTGGCGCGGACGGACGTGAGATCGCAGGGCTTGCCGTTGACAGTGAGCGCATCGCCCGCGTGACGCTCAAAACGGGTGTCATCCATGATGTATTCGACGGCGTCGTTGCCGAGCGCCCGGGCGATCATGCTGCCGTAGAGCAGGCCGACGCCGCCCTTGCCGATAAAGGCGACCTTGTTGATCTGCATGTGAATCATCTCCCCATGTAAAAGGCGCCCGCGTAAGGGGCGCCTGATGGATTGTATGCTGCCAGGGTGATTGGTGGGTGCGCGGGGCGGCTGTTATAAAAAAGAAACGTTTGCCTGGACGCTACGCTGCAGGGCAGACCGCAAAGACATGCGCGTGGTCATGTCCGGCTCCTTTCATCGGGCTTTTTGCTGATGTTAAAGCGGTGCCGTGACAGCTCGATTTCTGCTGCGTTACGATACGTTCTCGATTGCGATTCCACGATGTTTCGGCTGCGTGACCATTGTGTTTCGCCTTGCCGGGGCGCTGATGGCGAAGGGAGGGGCCGTGCAATATCGCGTTGACCCCAAAAGCGGCAACCGTATCTCGGCGTTGGGTCTGGGCTGCATGAGGTTTCCCGGTGCGCCGGGACGTCCGGACGCGAAGACAGCCGATGCCATCATTTCCCGTGCGGTGGAGCAGGGGATTAATTATCTGGATACCGCGTATCTCTATCCCGGTAACGAGGTGTGCGTGGGCGCCTCACTTGAGCGCCTGGGACTGCGCGACCGGGTGTTGCTGGCGACCAAGTTGCCGCACGCTTCGTGTGCATGCACAGGGGATTTCGACCGTTTCTTTGACGAGCAGCTGCGTCGGCTGCGGACCGACCATATCGACTATTACCTTATGCACAACATCACCTCGCCTGCTCAGTGGGAACGTGTGGTGGCGCTGGGCATCGAGGACTGGATCGCGCGTCAAAAGGCGGCGGGGCGCATTCGCCAGATTGGTTTTTCGTATCACGGCAGCGCGGCGGATTTTCTGACGATGCTTGACGCATATGACTGGGATTTTTGCCAGATCCAGTACAACTATGCCGGCGAGCGTTACCAAGCGGGAACGGCAGGACTCATGGAGGCTGCGGAGCGCGGGCTCGCGGTGTTTGTGATGGAGCCACTGCTGGGCGGTCGTCTAGCGGGCAAACTGCCGCCGCGGGCACGCGCTGTGCTCGATAGCGCCTGTGACCCGCATTTGCGCACTCCTGCCGCCTGGGGGCTTTCGTGGGTGTGGAACCATCCTCAGGTGACGATGCTGCTTTCGGGTATGACCGATACCGCGCAAGTGGATGAGAACGCGGCCTTGGCCGATCGGGCCCTGCCGGATTCGATGACAGCTACTCAGCTCGATGCCATCGCACGCGTGTTGAGAGAGTTTGAAAAATCGAATCGCGTTCCCTGCACGGGATGTGGCTATTGCATGCCGTGTCCTAAAGGCATCAATATCCCTGGGTGTTTTGCCGCCTACAACGCGAGCTATGCGCACAGCTGGTTTACGGGTCTATCGCAGTACTTTACGGCGAGCGCGGTGCGGACGAACGAGCCCAAGCTGGTGAGCAATTGCGTCAAGTGCGGCAAATGCGCGCGCCACTGCCCGCAGCACATCGATATTCCCGAGCGTCTCGACGATGCGCGCCGACGTTTCCAGCCTGGCCCCGTGACGGCGGTGCTTAAGGCCTTCGGCAAAACGCGCTCCTCATGACCCTTTTATAACTTGCGGTGGAATAGTTCCTGTTTGCGGCAGAATAAGGCATCGACAGGAACTATTTCACCGCAACTGAAGGGGGCTGTCGTGGGCCATCGGGATTTATGCGATGATTTGCGTGAGGTTCGTTGGGGCGTTTTGGGCGCTGGACACATTTCGCATCGATTTGCATCGTCGCTCAAGGAGGTGGACGGGGCACGGCTTGTGGCTGCCGCCGGTCGCACTCCTTCGCATGTTGAGGAGTTTTGCAGGGCGTTTTCGATTGATGCCGCGCACAGTTATGCCACCGCTGACGATAGCGGCGATGCGGCTTATGATGCGCTGATTGCCGACCCCGATGTCGACGCAGTCTACTTGGCTCTTCCACATGGCATGCATGCGCATTGGGTCTGTCGGGCACTGCGCGCGGGAAAGGCCGTGCTGTGCGAAAAGCCGGCCGTTTTGAATGAAGAAGAGGCCCATGCGATCGCCTCCGTTTCCCGTGAGTGCGGTGTGCCGTTTATGGAGGCGATGAAGAATCGGTTTTGCCCGATGCGCACTCGCGTGAAGGACTTGCTTGCGTCGGGCGAGCTCGGCCGTATCGTCTCGATTGAAAGCGTGCAAAAACTCGATTATGGTGAGCCCCCTTCGAGTTATCTGCTCGACCCGTTGCAGGGTGGTTGTCTATATGACATGGGCTGCTATGCGGTCGGGTGGTTTGAGGATCTACTTGCGGGTGCGTGCGATGTTTCGTCTCGTGAAGTTCGCTGGCGTAACGTATCGGGCGGCCACGTGGATTGGGCCGACGAGATCCGTATGAGCGTCGGCGGCATACCCATTCATATGGTGTGCGACGGCAAAGCAGCATATGAAAGCCGTTTGACGATTGCCTGCGAGCGGGGTTCGTTGGAAATCGAGCGCCTCCATCGCCCCGAGCTCGCCCATGTGAAGTACTCCGACGGACGAATGCTCGAAATAAATGCCCCGTTTGAGGTCGATGATTTCTACGGCGAAATCCAGCATGCGACCCAGCTCATCCGGGCGGGGAAACTCGAGAGTCCCGTCATGCCCCTTGCCGCCACACAGCGCTGCGCGCGCATTATCGATGCAATCCGTCTAGCCCTCTAGGACTTGGCGCTGACGCGTAGGGGATCATGACGCCGGCGACCGTGGTGCTTGGTGGCCCGCATCTCTGATGCCCCTTTTATAAGTTGCGGTGGAATAGTTCCTGTTTGCGGCAGAATAGGGGCCAAACAGGAACTATTTCACCGCAACTGATGAGGGGGAGCTGGAGATGCTGACGATTGGGTGCCATCTTTCGACGACGAAGGGCTATCGGGCGATGGGGGAGACGGCGCTGTCCATTGGCGCCAATACCTTTGCATTCTTTACGCGCAACCCGCGCGGCGGCAAGGCGAAAGATCTTGATATGGATGACGTGGCGGCCCTGCGCGAGCTTATGGAGCAAAACGACTTTGGCCCGCTCGTGGCTCATGCCCCGTATACCTATAACCCCTGCTCGGCCAAAGAACGGGCGCGCGAGTTTGCCTTGGAGGCCATGGCGGAGGATCTGCGGCGCATGGAAGCACTGCCCGGCAACTACTACAATTTTCACCCCGGTGCGCATGTGGGACAGGGGGCAGACGCCGGCATTCAGATGATTGTCGACACGCTGTGCCAGGTGATGTTTGAGGGACAGCAGACGACGGTATTGCTCGAGACCATGGCGGGCAAGGGCACCGAGGTGGGCCGTAGCTTTGAAGAACTGGCGTGCATTATCAAGGGCGTTGCCGCCAAGTGCCCAGAGCTGTCCGATAAGCTGGGCGTTTGTTTGGACACCTGCCATGTGAGCGATGCTGGCTACGACATCATCCATGATCTGGACGGCGTACTCGACGAATTCGACCGCGTGGTGGGTATCGATCGTCTGCATGCCGTACACATCAACGATTCGAAGAACCCTTGTGGCGCCCATAAAGATCGTCACGAGTGCATCGGCAAGGGATACCTTGGCAGCGAGGAATTTGGTGGCGGTATGCAGGTTATGCAGAATATTGTATCGAATGGTCGCTTGCGCGCATTGCCATTCATTTTGGAGACACCGAACGAACTTGCAGGTTATGCGGCTGAAATCAAACTGTTAAGGTCATTGCAGCAGTAATGGCTGCCATAAAGTGGGACGCTCCATTCACGTTATGGGTTTGTTTCAATCAGTTTTCTAATTGCAGATTCTTCCAAGCGGGTGCATAATAACCCTCAGTTTTTGCAGACCTCTGAATCAAACGAGGTCACCGGAAGGAGACTGATTATGAAGCTGAAGAAGCTTGGCGCATTTGCCGCCACGGGCGCTATGGCGCTCGCCCTCGCTCTGACGGGCTGCGGCTCGTCTAACGCCACCTCTGGTTCTGATGCCGGTTCCAGCAGCTCTGACGACGCTAAGGTCGAGAAGGTCGACGGCTCCAAGGAGTACGCGCTCGTCAAGGACGGTACGCTGACCGTCGGCACCTCTGCCGAGTACGCTCCGTTTGAGTACAAGGATGACAACGGCGATTATCAGGGCTTTGACCTTGAGCTCATCAAGGCTATCGGCGACAAGCTGGGCCTGGATGTCGAGTATGTCAACAATGACTTTGACACGCTGGTTCCGGGTGTCGCTTCGGGCGCCAAGTATGACGTCTCCATCGCGGCTATCACCGACACGCCCGAGCGTGAGAAGGAAGTCACTTTCTCTGATTCCTACTACATGGACGATCAGGCTATCGTGACCAAGGTCGATAACACCGACATCACGGCCGACAACTACAGCGAGAAGCTCAACAACGCCGACGCTACCATCATCGTCCAGTCTGGCTCGACCGCCGAGTCCTTTGCCCAGGAGAACTTCCCCAAGGCCAAGATCGTCCCCTACAAGGACGCCACCGAGTGCTTCAGCGCCCTGCAGTCCGATAAGGGCGACGCCGTAGTCACCAACCGCTCCGTTGCCAGCCAGCTGACCGCCGAGCAGTTCAGCACCTGCCAGACCATTAAGCAGATCAGCACCGGCGAGGAGTACGCCATCGCCATCAACCAGGGCAACACCAAGCTCAAGGACGACATCAACCAGGCCATCAAGGACCTGACCGACGACGGTACCGTTGACGCCCTCATGGCTAAGTACAACATCAAGTAAAATAACTACTTGATTGCGCGCGGGCCCTTTCCGTTTTGGCGGAGAGGGCCTTTGCGCTTCTCTTGACGGAGAGCATTTCCGTCTCGTTTTGCCGGCAACTTCTACGATAGGAGCCACCTTGTCTCGATTGAACGAAGGGGCCATGGGTCGGCGCTTCCCGCTGCCCTCGATGCTCCAAAAACTAGCCTGCGCCCTGACTGTGGCGCTCGCTTTGCTGTGCGCGGGGACAGCCGCGCCTTCGACCGCTCAGGCGCTCGAGACCGCAAAGATCACCGCGCGTCCCAATACCGGTTCGGGCAGCGACGTGGTCGGTGGCACCGAGACGCGCATTACCTGGGAGGTCCAGGCCGATGCCGATGAGGAGCTGAGCGGTCTTTCGCTGACGTTTGTCGACGGCACGACGTTTGGTACCGATGACACGCGATTGACGATGCTCTCGGGCGAGGACCTCATGGATCGTACGCCCATGAAGCCCACGTGCAAGGCTGACGGCCAGACGCTCAAGATTGACTTTGGCGAGACGGCGCCTGCCGGCGGCTTTTTCCGTGTCGAGGTTTACGGCGTGACATTTCCCGTCGAGGGCGGCGAAGAGGCCTTTAGCGGCACCTATACGCTCGCCGACGGTTCGACCAAGAAGATTTCCAAGATTCCGTCGGTGGAGATCAAGGGCGTGACGGCATTCGATAACTTCCTGGCCGATCTTAAGGAGCAGCCGTGGGTCGAGGCCTGGAACTCCAATATGTTCCTGCGCCTGTTCTTAAACCCAGTCATTTTGGTCCAAAGCCTGCCGATCGTCTTTAAGGGCTTCCTTATGTCGCTCTCGATCGTGCTTGTGGCGTTTCCGCTGGCAATTCCCTTTGGCTTTGCCTTGTCGCTCATGCGCATCTCCAAGTCGCGCATCCTGCGCTGCCTCGCCGGCATCTATGTGAATATCATCCGCGGTACGCCGGCGTTCCTGCAGATCTATATCGCGTTCTTCGGTCTGCCGTTGGCCGGCGTCAAGGTTGATGACTACGTGCTTGGCGTTATCGTCATGGCCATGAACTCGTCTGCGTACCTATGCGAGATCTTCCGTGCCGGTATTCAATCGATCCCCAAGGGCCAAAACGAGGCTGCGCGTTCGCTGGGCATGAACGCGTTCCAGACGCTGCTCTATGTCATGATTCCGCAGACGTTCCGTAATGTTTTGCCTACGCTGACCAGCGAGTTTATCTTGCTTTACAAGGATACGTCGCTGCTTGCCGCCGTGGGTGTGGTCGAGATCGTCATGAACGCCCGTACCATCGTGGCCACGACGGGCTCCATTACACCGTACGTGGTTGCCGCCCTGTTCTATCTGGTCATCACCCTGCCGCTCGCTCGCTTGGTGAGCGGTCTTGAGGCGAGGCTTTTGGGCACGGCCGAGACCAAGAAGAAGCGTCCCGCCAAGAGCGCCGGACAGGTTGTCGCGACGCCCGCCGATCACATCGCCGGTCTGTAAGGAGGTCCTATCATGAGCGAAACCAATAACTCGAACGAGGTCGTCGTCAGCATCAAGAACCTCCAGAAGGCCTTTGGGGACAACGTGGTCCTGCGCGATATCGATCTGGATGTGCACAAGGGTGAGGTCGTTGTGGTCTTGGGCCCCTCAGGCTCGGGCAAGTCGACGATGCTTCGCTGCATCAATCGCCTGGAGCATCCCACGAGCGGCTCGATTGTCGTCGAGGGCGTGGATGTGTGTGCCAAGGGCGTCGACCTCAACAAAGTGCGCACGCACCTGGGCATGGTGTTTCAGCAGTTCAACCTGTTCCCGCACCTGTCGGTCAAAAAGAACGTCATGCTTGCGCAGCAAAAGGTGCTCAAGCGCAGCAAGGAAGAGGCCGGGAAGATCGCCGTCGAGGAGCTGACCAAGGTCGGCCTGGCCGAGCGCATCGACTTTATGCCGAGCCAGCTCTCGGGCGGCCAGCAGCAGCGCGTGGCCATCGCCCGCGCCCTGTCGATGAACCCGCACGTGATGCTCTTTGACGAGGCCACGTCGGCGCTCGACCCTGAGCTCGTGCGCGACGTTCTGGGCGTCATGCGCGACCTGGCGCACGACGGTATGACCATGATCGTCGTGACGCACGAGATGGGCTTTGCCCGCGATGTCGCCGACCGCGTCGTCTTTATGGACGGCGGCGTCATTGTGGAAGAGGGTACGCCGAGCGAGGTCTTCGACCACCCCAAGAGCGAGCGCACCAAGGCGTTCTTGGGCAATATCTCGTAGCCGCTTTATATGACTGACATAGCAGAAAACGGGAGCCGGATGTGATCCGGCTCCCGTTTTTGTTGGGACGCGAATGTGTTTTGTTGCAATGCGCGTTGCGGGCGGAGCTCATTGCCGCTAGGCGAGCTCGGCTCCAAGGGCGCGGCAGGCCGCTTCGCTCTCATCATCGGGGGCGTCGTAGCAGATGACGGAATCGACGACGTTGACGCCCTCCTCGTCGGCGTCCGCCTTCCAGTTGTCCATCCATTCGCCCTCGGCCCACGAATAAGAGCCAAAGAGGACGACCTTCTTGTCGCCGAGGGTCTCCTTGACCTCATCCCACATGGGCTGGAACTCATCATATTCAAGCTCCTCGGAACCCATGGCGGGGCAGCCGAAGGCGATAGCGTCATAGCCAGCGGCCTTGTCTGCGGAGAAGTCGGCGCAGGAGATGACCTCTGCCTCGGCGCCGGCATCGGTTGCACCTTCGGCAACGAGGTTTGCCATGGCCTCGGTGTTGCCCGTGCCGCTCCAGTAGACGACGGCGATCTTGCTCATGTTGAGTCCTTTCAGTTGTGCGGCAGGTTGCCACGGCTTCTATGTTCTATCGGGTTGCCTGGGCAAGTTGCGCCAAGCTGTAGCCCTGCTGATAGACAAAGGTGAAGTATTGGGTGCAGGCGCGGTAGGCATCAAACGTCGCAAGTGCCTGCTCGACATTTGCGTAGACCTTCCAGGCCCCAAAGACCTTATAGTTCTCGCCGCGCTGGACGATAAACTCGTGCACGTCGTCGTAGGGATATCCTAGGAAGTAGCCTATTTCGTGCGGAAACTCGCAGGTGCAGTCGTTGCTGCAGCTAGCTTGCTGGGGTAGTGCGCATCGAGTCTGGCTACAGGCGCATTCCGCGACGTTATTACTCGCGAGCGTGATGCGTGATGCCAAATGCACAAGGCATGTCGAAAGGTCTCTCGTGTCGTAGCCTTCCGAGGCGAGCGCCGTTTTGGCGCAAGGGTCCGCGAAATAGGTGGTGAGGCTTTTGGCTCGGTACACGTACACGAGCGCTCCGCAGGGCCGCCAGACCAAAACACTCAGGTGGATGCCAAGCGGGTCAAGCTCGCGGTTGCACTGGGCGATAACGTTGAGCAGGCGTGCTCGGCGTTCTGCGATGGTTTCTGTTGCGGTCGAGCCGTCCCCGTGGGCGTAGGTGCCTGGATAGGTAAAGAGCGATGCCGGCTTGATGCCCGCGAGCGTGGGGGAGCAGTTGCGCACGACTGCTGCCTGAAACGTTGGGATGTCTATGGTTCGAGTCACGTCGCTCCTTACGGATCTAAACTGTTAGCCTAGGAAAACTTATACACGAAAGTAAGCCATGGTCAACAAAAAAGTTTGAAGAGGAAAACTAATTGACCGAACGGACATGATTTTGGGTTAAGATGGGGACACCCCATGGGGGTATCTAGATAGTGCTACTGAAAGGGGAACGCATGAGTGACTTGCTCAACCCTGCGAATCTCATCGTGCTGACCGTCATTGCCGTCGGCATGTTTTTTGGACTGCGTCGCATTGCCGCTTCGACACACGGGAAGAGTTGCTGCAGCGATGGTGCGAGCGGCAAGAAGGCCAAAAAGGTTGTGGTGGCAGACACCGACGAGTCCCACTACCCCTATCGTGAGGAACTCCTTATCGGCGGCATGAGTTGCGACGGCTGCGCCCGGAATGTGACGAATGCCCTCAATGCGCTTGATGGCGTGTGGGCTACGGTAACGTACGCGGACCACACGGCACGCGTGCGCTCGAAGCGCCCGGTTGATCGCGACACACTCGAGACGGCAGTGAGGGGTGCGGGCTATTACGTTATGAAAATGTAGGCGTTGCCCTCTCCGGTGGGTACCAGCCTCCTGCCCATTGTGACTATCGGCATCCAAAAATTTGCGCAAAAATAACCTTTAGATGCGGCAAAAGTGGAGTTTGGTGACGGTTTGCGCGGAATTCGCTACCAATCGAGCATCTATGAACCCGTCCAAAAAATTACAGGTGTATATTTATACACTGATTATTGCTGTGCTCAGATTGCAATTAACCGTGGACAGAAATGAAGAATGCTAAAACTGGGCTTTAGGACAGGGGAGGCTATAACCTTATGAGACGAGTGGGAACACTTGGCTTGGTGGCAGCGCTTGCCGCTATCTTGGTATCGCCGCTGCCGGCGCACGCCGAAGACGCATCGGGTGCCGTTACCTACAATGCGGGAAATGGGTATTCCTTTGAGAAGCTCTCGCATCCTACGGTAGGAACGTCGCAGCCGGATGGCATCGTCGACTACCAGGGTAACGGTGCCGTTGCCGTTCCGGGCGCCGATGGTAATACGGCCAACAACGAAGGCGATCGCGGCCAGAGCTACACTTGGGCGGCTGCGAGCTATGGTGACTGGCTTTATGTGGGCACCTGCTATGCGGCGATGGGCAACACGCTGACGCTCATGAACAGCACGCTGGGCGATTCCTTTGATGTCGAAACCATGCGCCTGACGCTGGAGGCCATGTTTAACGGTACCTTCTTCTATGGACAGCAGAAGGAGGACGGCACGGCCGACAAGGACAGCGGCGGCATCTTGGTCAAGATCAATACCAAGACCGGTGAGACCAAGCTGCTACTCTCTGAATCGCTCAACGGCGTCGCTCCTTTGTTCCGCAATGCCGTGAGCTATAAGGGTAAGCTCTATTTCTGCGGCAGCGTCAGGACCAATGACGGCAAAGGCGGCCTGCCTGCTGTATACGAGATCGATCCTAAGACGGATGAGTACAAAGTTGTCTATCAGGGCCTTTCGAGCATGCAGGATTACGGTGCTGCCTACAAGCAGGGCATTTCTACCGGTATCCGCGGCATGTGCGTCCATGATGGCCAGCTCGTCATCAGTAATGTGGGTAAAGACGCGAACGGTAATTTTGTGTCGACAATCCTGACGTCGTCTGACCCCTCGAAGGGCCAGGACAGCTTCACCGAGATTGCCAACTCGGAGACGCTGTTTGGCTATCCGGCGATTCGCTATCAGGACAGCATCTACGGCGGCGCCATTTGGGATATGGTCTCGTACAATGGCCATCTCTATGCGACCATCTGCACCGGTACGCCCGAGAACGCTCCCGATGATAATTCCATGCAGTCGTTTGCCATGGTCCGTGGCGACAAGAATGCCGACGGCAGCTATTCGTGGACTCCCATTGTCGGCGATCAGAAGACGGACGGTGCAAAGTACTGCTTTGGCATCGATCCTGCCCGTACCCGTTCTGGCGCTGCCAACCTCATCGTCTACAACGACTACCTCTATATCGGTGAATACAACGACGAGGAGATTGCCCTCGAGCGCATCCTGTTCAACAAATCCAACACCGAAGAGGGCGGCAAGGGCAGCATGGGTGGCGTTGACTGCTCGTTTGTGAATGCCAATCTTGAGCAGTCGGTTAACATCTATCGCATGGACAAGGACGAGAACATGGAGCTCGTCGTTGGCGATCGCACCGACATGTTCCCCGAGGGCGGTATTTCCGGCCTGACTTCGGGCTTTGGCCGAAACGAGAACCAGTACATTTGGCGCATGCAGAAGTTCGACGGCAAGCTGTATATCGGTACCTTTGATACCGCGAGCCTGCTTGAGCCGATCGGCCAGTTCTCCAATGGCGACATTATCGATATGACGCCCGAGGAGTGGGACTCTCAGGTTCAGCGCCTTAGGGACCTGCTCGATCACCTGCTCGACAAGAAATCGCCTGACGACCCCATCGTTCCCGTGAACACGCTTGCGGACGATGATTCAAACGAGGCCGTCGAGGTCGATGATTCGAACGAAGCTGCTGAGGTTGATGATTCAAACAAGGCCGTCGATGTCGATGACGAGAAGACCGAGGTTGCTAAGGGCTTTGGCGATCTGAGCGATGCGCTGGAGGATGCCGCGGGCGGTCTTTGCGATCAGGCCGCGACGATGTCCCAGGACTTTGAGGACGACGCCGCTTATGTCCAGAAGATCGATGGCGAGATCGCGTACTTCAAGTCCTTTGCCGACCAGTATCAGGACATGCTCGATAGCTATGAGAGCCTTAAGCAGCAGTACGAGGATGCCTATGGCACCGAGCTGCCGAGCGATATTCAGGATGCGCTCGATAAGCTGCTGAGCGAGGAGAACCTCAAGAAGTTGCAGAGTGTCCTTACGTGCATGTGTTACCTGCGCGATGCCGAGCGCGGCTTTGATATGTATGTGACCGAGGACGGCGTGAACTTTACGACGCTGACGACCAATGGCTTTAACGATCCGTATAACCATGGTCTGCGCACCTTTGCGGTGACCAACCAGGGTCTGTGCCTTGGTACCGCCAACCCGTTCTATGGTTGCCAGGTCTGGATCCAGCGCAAGGAGAATTCGGAGAATCCGGTTGATCCCGGTACTCCGGATCCGACGGAACCCACCGATCCTTCGCAGCCGGGTGGCGGCGATCAGCCTGGCGGCAGCCAGACGGGTGGCAACGACCAGTCGAGCAGCACCACGACCACCGTCACGACGACCGCTAAGAAGACTCCGAAGGACGGCTCGCTGCCTCGCGCTGGCGACTCGACCCTCACGCTGGTCTTGGGATTGCTGGTTGCAGCTGCCGCAGTGCTTGGCATTGCTCTCGTCTTGCGCAAGCGTTCTCGTCGCTAGGCTCGTCCGCGTAGCTCAATGTCCTGGATATCGTCGAAGTTGATGGCGATATCCCTGAGTTTGAGCAGCTTGAATGCGGGTAACGCTTCGTCGAGAATGCCCGTGCGGCTACGATAGCCGTACGTATCGTAATAGGTGACGCGCACCAAGTCGCCGCGTTTGAGGCCCTCGAGCTTTTGCGAAAGCTCGAGGGCTTTTTCTTCCGTGAGCTCACGTTTTTGCTCGACGGTGATTTCCTGCTTGCGCACGAGTTCGTAGTATCCCGTGAGGGCGGCAAAGGGCATAAACTGTGCGGCGCGGTTGGCGCGCACGGCACCGTTGGCAGTGAGGTTGGGGTCGGCTGCGCGGCGTCTGCCCTCGGGGTCCGCCAGGCGCTCGAAGGCGGTCGGCGGGCGCATGGGCTGTTGTTTGGGTTTAGGCACGGTGTCCTCCAACTTGATCGTTGCGCTCGCGCGCGGTGGCGCCGGCGGTAAAGCTTAATCCCTTGACGAGCGCGTTCTTGCCGTACTTGCCTTTCACGGCCAGGACGGCGCGCGCCAGGTCGCGCTCGCGCTCATCGGCCTCGATATCGCTGAACAGATCGATGGTGGCAAATTCCTCGGGCACAAGATTGCTAAAGCCCAGGTTGATGCGCTTGACCGGTCGTTTGGGATCGACAGTCTGCGCCCAGAGCTCATCGAAATAGCCCATGATCTTCTTAAACGAATTGGTACGCTCGGGCAGCTTGCGCGAGGCGTTGGAGTGCGCAAAGAGCGCGGCATAGCCACCACGCGGTTTGCCACCATGCTCTCCCACAAAGATGCCATCGATTGCCTGCGCTTCGCGCACCAGGCGGCGCCGTTCGTCATCGCGCTGGACGGGCTTGGGAGCACGGGGCGCGAGCTCGGGGCCGGCGGTTGCGGTGGGTTCGATGCTCGACGTACTCGAGCGCAGGTGTCCGCATCCGTCCACATATTGTGCAGTACCGCTGGCATCAAGCCTGCGTATGTCGGCGCGCTCGCTCGCGTAGCCCACAAAGAGCGAGATGCTGTCGCAGACCACGTGCTTATCGATCAAGTCCAACACGGCGTTGTCGACCATCTCGCGCAAGACGGTGTAGGCCTGCTCGTAGGCATAGCCCTTCGAGAGCACCTGTCCTGTGGTGGTCGAAGTTGCTTGCGGGCGATAGGCTTGGATATCGGCGATGGTTGTCGGCTCGCGTCCGAAGGCGTGGTCGATGAGATACTCGGCATTGACGCCGAGCTCGTCGTAAAGCAGGTTTTCGTCGAGCGCCGCGACGCCCATCAGATCGTAGACGCCGTATTTTTCGAGTCGTGCTGCCACGCCGGGGCCGATGCCCCAGATATCGGTGATGGGACGATGGGGCCAGATTTCCTTGCGAAAGGTCTCATCGTCGAGTATGCCGATGCGGCTGGGTACGTGCTTGGCGGTGATATCGAGTGCAACCTTGGCCTGGAATAGGTTGGGGCCGATGCCGACCGTCGCCGTGATGCCGGTGCGCGCCAGGACCTCGTCGCGCAACATGCAGGCGAAGCCTTCCGCATCGGTGTGATAGAGGTCCAGATAGGGTGTCACGTCGATAAAGCATTCGTCGATGGAGTAGACGTGCACGTCCTGGGGGCTGACGTATTCCAGATAGATGCCGTAGATTTGCGCCGACACCTCCATGTAGTGCTGCATGCGCGGCACTGCTTTGATGCAGTCGATGCCGTCGGGAATCTCGAACAGACGGCAGCGGTTGTGAATGCCTAAGTCCTTCATGGCCTGCGTGATAGCGAGGCAGATGGTCGTGCGTCCGCGCGATTCGTCGGCAACGACCAGGTTGGTGGTGAGCGGATCGAGCCCACGGTCGACGCACTCGACGCTGGCATAAAACGTCTTGAGGTCGATGCAGATATAGGTGTGCTGCTCGTGCGCCATCCGTGCCCTTCCATCAAACACATGTTCTTATCGAATACCTGTTCGATAATACCCGCTTGCACGGACACCGTCAAAATCTGTCCCTTTTTGGTCGGTCGCCGTTTGAGGGCGGATTGGCAACGCTCGCTGATTGTAGTCTTGACCTGCGCTAGAATAGTGGCATCTGAATGTCCGGGCGCATGGAGGCGTGCGCCCGTATGCTGAGGAGGACTTTATGGCAACTGTTGCCGCACCTATCGATGCTACGTCGACTGCCGCTTGGAAGGCGCTCGAGGCTCATCAGGAGAAGCTCGAGGCCGAAGGTATCGACCTCAAGGCCTGGTTCGCTGCTGACGCCGAGCGCGTGAACAAGCTGAGCTTTGACGCCGGTGACCTGCACTTCGATCTGTCGAAGAACCTGGTGACCGATGAGACCGTCAAGCTGCTGTGCGATCTTGCCCGCGAGGTGAAGCTCGAGGAGCGCCGCGACGCCATGTTCTCCGGCGAGCACATCAACACCACCGAGGACCGCGCCGTCCTGCACACCGCGCTGCGCCGCCCGGCAAGCGAGAAGGGCCAGCTCATCGTCGACGGCCAGGACGTCGTCGCCGACGTGCACGAGGTCCTCGACCGCATGTATGCCTTCGCCGAGCGCGTGCGCTCCGGTGAGTGGAAGGGCGTTACCGGCAAGAAGATCGAGCATCTGGTGTCCATCGGCATCGGCGGCTCCGACCTGGGCCCGGTCATGGCTTACGAGGCCCTGCGTCCCTATACCGACGCCGGTATTGATTGCCGCTATATCTCCAACATCGATCCCAACGACCAGGCCGAGAAGCTCAAGGGTTTGGATCCCGAGACCACGCTCGTGATCATTGTCTCCAAGACCTTCACCACGCTCGAGACCCTCACCAACGCCCGCGAGGTCAAGACCTGGATGCTCGAGCAGCTCAAGGCTCAGGGCGCCATCGACGGCTCCGATGAGCAGAACGCCGAGGCCGTGGCAAAGCACTTCGTCGCCGTCTCCACCGCACTCGAGAAGGTTGAGGCCTTCGGTATCGACCCCGCCAACGCCTTCGGTTTCTGGAACTGGGTCGGTGGCCGCTATTCCGTTGACTCCGCCGTGGGCCTGTCGCTGATCGTCGTGCTCGGCCCCGAGCGCTTCCAGCAGTTCCTCGAGGGCTTCCACGCCATCGACGAGTACTTCTGCAACACCCCGCTCGAGAACAACGCCGTCGCGCTGATGGGCCTGCTCAATGTCTGGTACGTCAACTTCTTCGGTTCCAAGAGCCACGCCGTGCTGCCGTACTGCCAGTACCTGCACCGCTTCCCGGCCTACCTGCAGCAGCTCACCATGGAGTCCAACGGCAAGCATGTCCGCTGGGACGGCAGCGCCGTGACCTCCGACACCGGTGAGATCTTCTGGGGCGAGCCCGGCACCAACGGCCAGCATGCCTTCTATCAGCTGCTGCACCAGGGCACTGTGGTGGTTCCGGCCGACTTCATCGCCTTCGCCAATACCGCCAACCCTGCGACCGACGGCGGCCAGGATGTCCACGAGCTGTTCCTGGGCAACTTCCTGGCCCAGACCAAGGCGCTCGCCTTTGGTAAGACGGCCGATGAGGTTCGTGCCGAGGGCACGCCCGAGCAGATCGTCCCGGCCCGTTGCTTTGAGGGCAATCGCCCGACGACCTCGATCTTCGGCGACACGCTGACCCCGTTCGCACTCGGCGAGCTCATCGCCCTGTACGAGCACATCACGTTTGTCGAGGGCACGGTCTGGGGCATCGACTCCTACGACCAGTGGGGCGTCGAGCTGGGCAAGCAGCTTGCCAAGCAGATTACCCCGGCCTTCCACGATGACGCCGCCAAGGCCGAGCAGGACGCTTCGACCCAGGCGCTCATCGAGTTCTATCGCGCGCATCGCAAGTAGTCGCTGCTGTTAACGCATCGCGCCTTATAGTCAGGGGCCCGTATCCTATCGGATGCGGGCCCCTTTGCTTTGCCGTAGTCCCGGGGCGCACGGCCTTTGTGGAACATCGCGGCTTATAGGACAAAATGTGTGTCCCGATAGAACATCCGTTTCTATCCATTAATC
>JAUUMM010000029.1:0-26609 GCA_030839365.1 Collinsella sp. | reverse complement strand
GGGATTGGTCAAAATAGTTTGACTATTAGCGGCTAAAATCGCCCGGCGCTAACAAGATAGCGCTTGCCAAAGTCCTCGGCGCGGCCGTAGTACGTGTTGCCGTCGGCCGTAAGGTTTTTGCCCATGTATATCTGCGTGCAGGCGAGCGCAGATGTCGGCATGGACATGATGGTTGCAGCTCCAAAGGCGAGGCCTATGCCTAGCTTCTTGAGCGCGTTGACGGGGTGAGTTTTCCTCATTTTCCCTCCCAGCGTGCGAAAGCCCTCCGTTGCCAGAGGGCTTCAGCCAATAAAGACACCCCATTAGCGTAACGAACTGGAAACAATATTCATCTATGAAAGAAACTTACTCGATAAGCGTAATGAAATATGCGATGAGCGGTTAATTATACTCAGTTTGTAGCTTTACTTTAATAAAGGCGCCCTGTGATTACTGTAGCCGAATAAAGTAGCTGGGAATGCCCGAAATGAAAATCCCCCGCTGTCTGGCAAATGCATAAACAACGGGGGAGACGATAATTGGATGAATATCATACCAATGTGGAATTACTTCTTCCGGCGGTGGATCACGTTAATCGCATAGCCGACGAGCATGGCCAAGACGATGACGATAAAGCCAATCAGGGGGTTGTCGTTCATGGGGTCCTCCTATTTTCCGAGCGGGGAGAATTCGTCGACGATGAGATCGAGGCATTGCGGAAGCGCGCGGGCACCAAAGACGCCCGAGTTGCTGGAGATGATCTCGCCATCGAACTGCATGCCCAGCGACGGCGTGCAGGTGATCTTGGCTTCCTTGGTCTGGATGATCTTGAACTGCGGACGGCCGAGCACCTTGCCGGCGGGGTCGAGTGCGGCGGTGATCACGGTGGGCAGGTTGATGTCGTTTTGAATGACCGAGGTGTTGCCGGCCATGCAGCAGATGCCATCGAGCTCCTCGACAATGCCGTCATGCTCAATCGTAAAATGCGCCACCGTGGGGTTGGGTGTGGCGAGCGCCGACAGGAAATAGGCGATCTCGCCGATGTCGTTTTTGGCGGGGGCGGCCTTCATCATGATCTCGGCGTCGAAGCCCGAGCCGGCGATGATGATAAAGCCGTGGCGCTTCTCGTTGCCGTTCTCGTCGAGCCAAAAGAGCTCGCCCATGTCCACTTTGACCGTGCGACCGGCGCGGCAAGCCTTGGCAAGCGCCGCTGCCTCGGGGGCATTACCGATGTTGTTAAAGAACAGGCAGGCTGTGCCGGAGGGGAAGACGAGCGTGGGGACACCGCACCCGCGCATCTGGTCGAGCACGTTGGAGACGGTGCCGTCGCCGCCCGAAACGACCACGCGATCAAACTCGCGCACGTCTGCCACGGCGTCCTCGGGTTCCATGCCATCGCCGATAAAGCGCATCACGACCTCGTCGCCGCCCTGCGCGAGGGCGTGCGTGAACGCGTAGATTTCATCTGAGCTGGGGCCCGATGCCGGGTTGTGGATGATAAGGCAGCGCATACTTACGTTCCCGTTCTGTGACTAACCGAGTATAGTTGTAGGGCAATGCCGATATCCTACCCGTGTTTTTCGGGCCTAACCTTATTCGATGGGTTGATATGTACATTTCCACACATCAGGCTCTGCTCGACTTTTGCCAGCGCGCCCGTGAGTTTGACGCGATTGCCGTCGATACCGAGTTTTTGCGCGAGCGCACGTTCCACCCGCGCCTGTGCTTGGTTCAGATTGCCACCCCTGCCGAGAGCGTCGCGGTCGATCCTTTGGTGATCGACGACCTGTCGCCGCTTGCCGAGCTTATGGCCGACGAGAGCGTGACTAAGGTCTTCCACGCCTGCTCGCAGGATATGGAGGTCATGCTCCATACCGTGGGCGTGCTGCCGCGTCCCATTTTTGACACGCAGGTGGCCGCCGCCTTTTTGGGCGAGCGCCAGCAGATTTCCTACGGCGCGCTCGTGCAGACGTTTTGTGGCGTCTCATTGCCCAAGACCGAGTCGCTGACCGACTGGTCGCGCCGCCCGCTGACTGATAAGCAGGTCGAGTACGCGATCGATGACGTCAAGTACTTGATCGTCGCCTATACCGAGATGATGAGTCGCCTGCGCGAGCTGGGCCGGGTGGACTGGGTGCTCGACGAGTTGCGTCCGCTGGCCGACGAGTCGCACTACCGCGCCGACCGCCATGAGGCGTTTCGCAAGGTCAAGCGCATCAACTCGTGTAGCCGTCACCAGTTGGGCATCGCACGCGAGCTTGCCGCTTGGCGCGAGGACCGCGCCGAGCGCCGCAACATCCCGCGCAAGTGGGTCATGTCCGACGATACGCTGCTGGCCCTGGTTAAACGTAATCCCGTTCGTGTTGAGGAGTTCCGCAGCATTCGCGGTACCGACCAGCTGGGGGAGCGCGACGTGGACGGCGCGCTCATGGCCATTAAGCGCGGTGCGAGCTGCCCACACGATCGCCTGCCGCTCATGGTGCGCGGGCACCGTCAGATTTCGCCGGAGTTGGAGAGCGTGACGGACCTGATGTATGCGCTCATTCGCCTGGTTGCCGAGCGCTCGGGCGTGGTGACCTCGGTCATTGCCTCGCGCGATGACCTGGCCGACTATATTGAGCATCCCGAGCAGAGCCCCCTGCGCGAAGGCTGGCGCTTTGAGCTCGTGGGTTCGCGTCTGGACGATCTGCTTTCCGGCAATATGGGGCTCACCGTGAAGGACGGAAAGATTGAACTGTTATAGGGAAGCCTAGCCGGCTGAGTGGGTAGAATGCCTCCAACGTGTAACTCGATTCGGAGGAATTCGCATGCCTTATTACTATGGATACGGCTTTGGCATTGACCCGCTGTACCTGCTGGTTGTTCTTGTCTGCACGGTGCTTGGCCTTGCCGCGCAGAGCTATATCAACTCGACGTACAAGACGTGGTCCAAGGTTCGCTCGGACGGCGACACGGGTGCCACGGTCGCTCGTCGCATGCTCGATGCCAACGGTTGCAACGCCGTGGGTATCAAGGGCGTTGCCGGCGAGCTCACCGATCATTACAACCCGCAGGACAACAACCTGTATCTGTCGGATGCCAACCGTTCGGGCGGGTCGGTTGCAAGCGTTGCCGTGGCCTGTCACGAGGCGGGCCATGCTGCCCAGCGTCAAAGTGGTTATGCCATGATGAAGGTACGTACCGCTTTGGTTCCCGTCGTCAACTTTACCCAGAACACCTGGACGATCGTGCTGCTCATGGGCCTGTTCATGAACATCGCGGGGCTCACGACCCTCGCGCTGGTCTTCTTCTCGTTTAGCGTGCTGTTCCAGCTGGTTACGCTGCCGGTCGAGATCGATGCCAGCCGACGCGCCGTGGCGTATATCGAGCAGTCGGGCATGAGCTCCAAGCAGGTCAACGGTGCCAAGAAGGTCCTGACGGCGGCCGCGCTCACCTACGTGGCGGCGGCGCTCACCTCGATTATTCAGCTGCTCTACCTGATGGCTCGCTACAACAGAAACTCCAACCGATAACAAATGGGACCGACGGGCGCCGTGGGGATTTGTGTCCCCGCGGCGCTGTACTATGTGTTGGACTTGAATTTGCGCAGGGCCGGAGCACATGTGCACGATGACGAAAGGGGGCTGCGTGGCAGGCTGGAATCTGACCGGCAATACCGTTTCCGCCGAGTTCGACGGATCGGACGAGCAGGAGCGCAAAGAGCTCAGCGTGAGCCAAGCGGTGGAGATCGCCGCCGGCGCGCTCGATGCCATTCCGCAGTTGAGCGTTTTGGGTGAGGTCACGGGTTTTCGTGGTCCCAATGCCCGAAGCGGCCACTGCTACTTCCAGATTAAGGACGACTCGGCGGCCGTCGACTGCATCATCTGGAAGGGCGCCTACCTTAAGCGCACCTTCGATCTGCGCGACGGCATGCAGGTAAGCTTTAAGGGCAGCTTCAATCTCTACAAGCCTACGGGTCGCATGAGCTTTGTCGCTCGCTCATTCTCGCTGGCGGGGGAGGGCCTGCTGCGTCAACAAGTGGCGCAACTGGCCGAAAAGCTCCGCCGCGAGGGCCTGATGGACGAAGCGCGCAAGCGCCGTATCCCGGTGTTCTGCTCACGCGTGGCGGTCGTCACCTCGCTTTCGGGCGCCGTGATCGACGACGTCAAGCGTACGCTGCGCCGTCGCAACCCGCTCGTCGAGCTTGTCTGCGTGGGCGCAAAGGTCCAGGGCGAGGGCGCGCCGGCAGAGCTTATTGAAGGCTTGCGCCGCGCCGCTGCCATTACGCCGGCGCCCGATTGCATTTTGCTTGTCCGTGGCGGCGGTTCCTTCGAGGACCTCATGACCTTTAACGACGAGGAGCTTGCCCGTGCGGTGGCAGCTTGTCCCGTGCCTGTGGTGACGGGCATTGGGCATGAGCCCGATACCTCGATCTGCGACATGGTGAGCGACCGTCGCGCCTCAACGCCAACGGCAGCGGCAGAATCGGTGGCACCGGCTATGACGGAGTTGGCCGACGTGCTCGAGACGCGCCATCAGCGTCTGGGCGCCGCAATGGCTTCGATGATCGTGTCGGATCAGGTTGATTTGGAGATGCTCGATCAGCGCGGTCGCCGTGCCTGGGATGCCTATACGGCTCGCTTGGGCGATGCCCTCGATGCCGCCGCATGCCGCCCGTGCCTCAACGATCCAACGTTTATGGTCGAGCGTCGCGAGTCTGAGCTTGCGCTGACTGCCGATCGACTGTCGGGCGCCATAACGCGTTCGGTTGGGGCCTTCCGCTCCAACTTCGAGCGTCTGCCCGAGCGCTTGATCGCAAGCACCTCGGGGCTCGATGGCAAACGCCATGCGCTCACGCTTGCGAGTTCCCGTCTGGAGCATCAGGGGCGCACAATGCTCAACAAGTCAGCTTCCGACTTGGGCCGTGCAGCGGCTTCGCTCGATGCCCTGTCGCCGCTCAAGGTACTTGCCCGCGGCTATTCCATCGCGTACAGCGATGATGGTGTGGCTACGAGCGCCAAGAGCTTTAAGCCCGGCGATGCCATCCGCGTGCGTATGGCAGACGGCAACGTGGCTGCAACGGTCGATACGGTCGAGTAACCCGCGTTTCATAGCGATAAACCTTTAGGAAAGGAAACAGATATGGCAGAGAAGACCCCGGTCGAGCAGCTTACGTACAAGCAGGCCTCGCAGGAGCTGGAGCTCATCATCCGCAGCCTGGAGTCGGGCGATATGGAGCTCGAGGAGTCGCTCGAGAGCTATACCCGCGGCGTCGAGCTCCTCAAGAGCCTGCGCACCCGCCTGTCCGATGCCGAGCAGAAGGTCTCGGTGCTTCTTAAGGACGTCGACGGCAACGACGTGCTCGCCGACGGCGAAGCCGCCAACACCGACGACAACCTCTCGTTCTAACCATCCTGACCAAATATAATTACCTTGGTCTGTGAGAAAGGAACCAACCATGTGTGATTGCATCTTCTGCAAAATCGCCAACCACGAGATCCCCTCGACCGTTGTCTATGAGGACGACCAGGTCATCGCGTTCGACGACCTCAATCCCCAGGCGCCGGTCCACACGCTCGTGATTCCCAAGAAGCACTACAGCGACATCGCCGACAACGTACCGGCCGAGACCATGGGCGCCATGGCTCACGCCATCCAGGAGGTCGCTAAGGCCAAGAGCCTGGAGGACGGTTTCCGCGTCATCTCCAATAAGGGCGTCAACGCCGGCCAGACCGTCATGCACTTCCACATGCACGTTCTCGGCGGCAAGAACCTGGGCGAGAACCTCATCTGAGGGCGCGTAGGCCGTCGACTTGGCTGCCTTTGGAGTAATCTATGCAGCTTTCTCAACTCGAATACCTTCAAGCTGTAGCGAACTATGGCGGCGTGCGCAAAGCAGCTCGCGCCGTTCACGTGAGTCCGCAGGCCGTTTCGTCGGCAATAAAAAAGTTGGAATCTGAGTATCAGATTGTTTTGCTCGACCGATCGGCGGGGGAGGCTGTTTTGTCTCCGGCGGGCAGAGAATTTGCGCGTCGTGCACGCGTGATCCTGGCGCAAGTCGACGATCTCAAAAAGTACGCTCGATCGGGGAACGGCGGCGTTTCGCCCGACGGCCATTTCCGTCTTTACGCCCCCTGCCTTCATGGGCGGGGGCGCCTTTTTTCCGAAAACTGGTACGACTCGTTTGAAAGCTCGCACCCTCAGATTCATCTTGATGTGTGGCATCAGCCAACGGCAACATGCTTTGAATCACTTATACTTGGAATTTCGGACGCGGCTATCTCGTTTGAGGAACCACGGGACAGCGTCCTTTCTTCAAAATATATGGGTGAAAAGGAGCTCAGGGTTCTTTCATGTCCAGCTGGTCATCAATCTGTTGACGCTATGACCATTCGTGAGTTACTGGGCGGCAGGCTCGCTGTTCCCATTAATTTGTCACCCTGTCTCAATGCAATCAATCAATGTCCCGAAGCTCAGCTGGTTAATTTCCGCTTTCGCGATGTCGAATACGGAAACAGGGCGCAGACTGAGTTTCTTCAAGCCGGGGGATTGATATTGAGTTTTTCTGGCTCTTCTCTCGCATCGGATGGATCGGAAGTGAGCGAGTGCTCCATTGAAGCCTCACATGACGTAGCCTTGCCCATCTACTTTTGCTATCGACAAAATGCCTGGACCGATCGACACCAGACGGTATTTCTTCACCTATTGCGTCATCTCGCTTCGTGAGGCCATTTGGCCTCGTGTCGTCAAGTGAATGTTGACGCCCTGCAACACATAGCTGACAGCTTTGCCCTCATGCTTTTCCAAGATTTCGATTTAGATTGCTGACTCTTGGAGGGCGGAGCATGAAAAATCGTACGATTTTGCTTTATATGATGTTCGTTTTCCTGTCGAACTTCAGCACCATCTTGTATTTCCTAACTGTCTACCTTGAGTTCGTTGGGCTTTCGATGGTAGCGATTTCTAGCATGATGATTGCATACCAAGTGAGTAAGTTCATCCTTGAAGTTCCCACTGGCTATATTGCTGATAGGTTTGGACGAAAGACAAGCGGTCTCGTTGGCGTCGTTGGGATGCTTGGATACTACGCCGCCCTGCTTCTCGTCCGTTCTCCTCTGCTTTTAATCGGCGCGTTTGCTCTCAAAGGATTTGCAGTTGCATGTGTGAGCGGATCCATAGAAGCGATCTACATTGACAGCGTCTCTCAGGACCAGCTCGTAAGACTTAATGTCGTTGAGCGATTTGTTTTCTATGCCTCTTATGCCATCTCCGCTTGCGTGGGCGGTTTCATTTCGTCTGTCGGTGCATATCTCATTGGTCTTTCGGCAGATATCATCGCAATGGTGTTGACGTTGGTTGTCGTTGTCTGCATTCCCGAGATGCGAAGAGGGGACACTGCAGCGACGCCTAAGCGTGGAATTAGCCCGAAGATGATCGGTGCCGCTATTGCGCGTAACGGCATTCTTCGTTCAGCGTTCATCATGGACTGCTCTCAGGCATTTGCTTTTGTCGCCCTGGAAGACTTTTTCTCACTGTTGCTTGCGGGTCGCGGAATGAATGCCGTCGCTTCGGGTGTGATCATTGCGGTCCAGCTCCTTGCCTCGGCCTCCATGGGGCTTATTGTGCCCAGTGTGATTGCTCATGTCGACAAGGGCCGTTTTGCGCGTATTTGCGGCATCGTGCGCCTTTCCCTGACTGCCCTGTTTTTGATTCCCTTTACTCCGGTCTATTTGCTGCCCGTGTTCTATGTGCTGCAGACGGTCGCTTACTCGTTATTTGCGCCAATTAAATACTCAATTTTTCAAAATGCTGTCGATTCTTCGATGCGCTGTTCACTAATTTCGGTCCAAAGCCAGATGGTGGCGGTGGGCGCTATCCTTTTCTATCTGTTCAATGCTGCGTTGAACAGCATCGCGGGCATTCGAGTCGTATTGCTTGTTGCGCTCGGGATTTCTTCCCTGGTGTATATCCCCGCGCTATTTCGTCTTACAAGTCAAAGGCCATGAGTATTTAGGCACCGATAACTTATATATCAACGCAATAAACCCGAGCGCGAGGGCGTTTGGGTTTATTATTGAAGCGTATGTAACCTGGCGGCGCCACACCGCCTGTTAGTAGGGAGACACATGAACGTTCTGGTCGTCAACGCGGGATCTTCGACCCTTAAGTATCAGGTCATCGACACCAAGTCCCATAAGGTGTCCGCAAAGGGCTCCTGCGAGCGCGTCTGCTTTACCGGTGGTACCTTCACCCATGCTGCCAATGGCTCCAAGAAGGTGACCGAGAACATCGGGTTCCCCGACCACAAGGTCGCCATCGAGGTCGTCCTGAAGGACCTTGAGGCCAACGGCGTCAAGATCGAGGGCATCGGCCACCGTATCGTTCAGGGCGGTTGGTACTTTGGTGATTCCTCCCTCGTCGACGAGGACGTCCTCGCCAAGATTCGCGAGGTCGCCCCGCTGGCGCCGCTGCACAACAACCCCGAGGCCAACGTTATCGAGTACTGCCTGGAGCAGTATCCCGATCTGCCCAACGTCACGGTCTACGACACCGCTTTCCACTTCAACATGCCCGAGGTCGCCAAGACCTACGCCCTTCCCAAGGATGTTTGCGACAAGCTGCACATCCGTAAGTACGGCGCCCACGGCACCAGCTATCGCTACATCTCCAAGAAGGTCGCCGAGATGACCAACGGCGAGGCCCGCAAGGTCGTCGTGTGCCATATCGGCTCCGGCGCTTCCCTGTGCGCCATCGAGGACGGCAAGTGCATGGACACCACCATGGGCTTGACGCCGCTCGACGGCGTCATGATGGGCACCCGCTGCGGCTCCATCGACCCGGCTACCGTGTGCTACCTGCAGCGCGAGGGTGGCTACACCTTCGACGAGGTCGACGAGATGATGAACAAGAAGTCTGGCCTTTTGGCTGTGACCGGTGGCAAGACCAACGACTGCCGCAACGTTGAGGAGCTCGCCGCTGCTGGTGACCCCGAGGCTCAGCTCGCCTTCGATATGTTCGTCTACAAGATTGCCGCTAAGGCCGCCGAGATGGCCACCTCCATGTGCGGCATGGACACCCTGGTCTTTACCGCCGGCATCGGCGAGCACGCTCCGGCCGTTCGCGCTGGCGTGGCCGATCGTCTGGCCTTTATGGGCGTCAAGATGGATCACGCCCGTAATGCCCTGCGTGGCGACGGCGCTTGGTGCCTGTCCGCCAAGGATTCCAAGGTCAAGATTTTCGTCATCCCTACGGACGAGGAGTTCATGATCGCTTCCGACGTCGAGCGCATCGTCAACGGCAAGTAATTGCAAGAGGGGAGGGGCTGGACGACCGAGCGCCGTTCGGCCCCTCTTTTGCGCTCGTTGGGCGATATGCTGATATCTATTTATCAAGATATGATAACTTCTTATTAAAATGCGGCCGCCTTAAGGGGCCTGCGTCGACCGTATTGCACTGCGAAGGAGTCTCATGAACGTACTTGTTGTCAACGCCGGCAGCTCAAGCCTTAAATATCAGCTTTTGGATACCGATACCCGCAAGGTTTTCGCCAAGGGCAACTGTGAGCGTATCGGATCGGACATGGGCATCTTTGGCCACTCCGAGAACGGTGGCGCTAAGCAGACCGAGGAGGTCCCTTTCCCCGATCATCGCTCTGCTATCGCTCGCGTGCTCGAGGAGCTCGAGAAGACCGACTTTACGATTGATGGCATTGGGCATCGTATCGTTCAGGGCGGCTGGCACTTCGATGATTCCGCGGTTGTCGACGACGAGGTTATGGCCAAGATTCTTGAGGTGGCACCGCTTGCTCCGCTGCACAACTACGGCGAGGCCGCAGCGATTGAGTATTGCCGTGAGAAGTATCCGGAGCTGCCCAACGTGGCGGTCTTCGACACCTCGTTCCACATGACCATGCCCGAGGTTGCCTACACCTACGCGCTGCCCAAGGACGTTTGCGACAAGTACCACGTGCGCAAGTACGGCGCCCACGGCACGAGCCACCGCTATGAGTGGATGATGGCCAAGGAGATCCTGGGTTCGCGCTGCCACCGCCTGCTTTCGTGCCATCTGGGCAACGGTGCTTCGCTCGCTGCTATCGAGGACGGCGTGTGCCGCGACACCACGATGGGTCTCACGCCGCTCGATGGCCTGATGATGGGCACCCGTTGTGGTTCCATCGACCCGGCCACCGTGTGCTACCTGCAGCGCGAGGGCGGCTACAGCTACCAGGAAGTCGATGACATGATGAACAAGCAGTCTGGTCTGCTTGCCATCTCGGGCATTTCCAACGACGCCCGCGACATCCGCACGCGCGCCTCCGAGGGCGACGAGCGCTGCCTGCTCGCCTTCGATATGTTCGCCTATAAGGCCATGCAGCAGGCCGGTTCCATGATCGCTTCCATGGCGGGCGTGGACACCATTACCTTTACCGCCGGCATCGGCGAGAACGACTGGTCGATCCGCAAGGCCTTCTGCGACTGCTTTGAGTGGCTGGGCGTGCGCATCGACAACAACAAGAACCGCGAGGCCGTGGGCAACGGCCCACAGGTCATCAGCGCCGCCGGCTCTTCCGTCACGGTTATGGTCATCCCCACCGACGAGGAATACATGATCGCCCACGACGTCGAGCGCCTGACCAAGAACAACTAACGCGCGCATTTGCAAGTAAACGAAAGGCCTCCAGAGCAACGGCTCCGGAGGCCTTTTTACTAGCAGGTGGACGGCGGAAACCCCATCCCATTTCGAGCGCAAATACTGGGACACGCTTTCCGGTTGAGGCACGTTGCGGAAAGTGCGACCCACAATAAAGCAAAATTCCGTCCCAAAGTTTCCCAAACAGGCCCCAAGCGGAAGCCACATCCCACAATCCGCCTCCAAACTGGGATGTAGTTTCCGGCACAACAACCGCCGAAGCCCACCGGCCTCAATCTCCAAAGTGATCATCATCAGCAACGCCTTCGCTCCCAGCAACGGCACCCATCCATTCAGATTTTCAGCTCCAGCTCGTAGCCAAGCCGCCGTCCACCCCGGATTCCCTGATTGCTACGTGGCGGCAGGGACCCTACAGGGTAAAGCTCTGATAATATTCCGCAGGACGCATGAAACCCCCGCCGCACGAAGTGCGCAGCGGGGGTTTCATGCATGTCCGAGGACGTTTTCAGAGCTTTACCCTGTAGGGTCCCGAGGGGATATGTCCGCTACTCAGCCATCTGAGCCTGGACGGCGGTGATGGCCACGACACCCACGATGTCGTCGGCAGAGCAGCCGCGCGAAAGGTCGTTAACCGGCTTGGCGATGCCCTGCAGGATGGGGCCGTAGGCGTCAGCACCGGCGAAGCGCTGGACCAGCTTGTAGCCGATGTTGCCGGCCTCGAGGTCGGGGAACACGAGTACGTTGGCCTTGCCGGCAACGGAGGAGCCGGGAGCCTTGAGCTGGGCGACGGTGGGGACAATAGCGGCATCGAGCTGCAGGTCGCCGTCGATGGCGAGCTCGGGAGCCTTCTCCTTGCAGAACTTCACAGCCTCCTGGACCTTCTTGGCGACCTCGCCGCCAGCGGAGCCCATGGTGGAGTAGGAGAGCATGGCCACGTGCGGCTCAACGTTGCCCATGAAGGTGGACCAGGAGTGAGCGGAGGCGATGGCGATCTCGGAGAGCTCGTCGGAGGACGGGTTGATGTTGAGGCCGCAGTCGGCGAAGATCAGCGTGCCGTCAGTGCCGAACTGCGGGGTGTCGGTGCACATCACGAAGAAGGCCGAGACCAGCTTGGTGCCCGGGGCGGTCTTGAGGATCTGAAGCGCGGGGCGCAGGGTGTCGGCGGTGGAGTGGCAGGCGCCGGAGACCAGGCCGTCGGCATCGCCCATCTTGACCATCATGGTGCCAAAGTAGGTGGCGTCCATCACCTGGGCGCGAGCCTGCTCGATGGTAACGCCCTTCTTGGCGCGGAGCTCGGCAAACTTCTGCGCGTACTCCTTGTGCTTCTCGGCATTGCGCGGGTCGATGACGGTAGCGCCGGGAACGTTGATCTCGTCGGGGTTGCCCAGGATGACGATCTTTGCCAGGCCCTCCTCGATGATTTTGGTGGCCGCGACGATAGTGCGCGGATCCTCGCCCTCGGGCAGGACGATCGTCTTAAGGTCGGCCTTGGCGGCAGACTTCATACGGTTTAGGAAATCGCTCATGTTACTCCTTACAAGCGTTTCGCTAAGCTCCAAGCACCCGGCTGTTCACGAATAAACCCGCTGCTAGCGGGTTTACCTTTCAATTATGTACGCCGCGGTGCTTGAGCTTTCCTTGTGTGGCAAGCTCATTATAGGACGCATTAGCGCTATAATCGCTCTGATAAATATGTCTCGAAGAATGTTCGAGAAAAGCCCAGCTAACGAGCCCGTGGCTTTTGACAAGGAGTATCGATGCAGATTACCTCAGGCCTGCCTGAAGGCTTTAACGCCGGCGCGTACGACATGATTGTCGTCGGTGCTGGATATGCCGGTGCCGTTTGCGCCCGCCGTCTTGCCGAGACCATCGGCTATCGTGTTGCCGTTTTGGAGCGCCGTAGCCACATTGCGGGCAATGCCTATGACTGCACTGACGAGGCCGGAATCCTGATCCACGAGTACGGTCCGCATATCTATCACACTTTTAACGAGCGCGTGCACAATTTCCTGTCGCGCTTTACCAAGTGGACGGATTATCAGCACAAGGTGCTCGCCAACATCAACGGTACCCTTATGCCCGTGCCCTTCAACCATGCGAGTCTCAAGCTCGCCTTTGGTGACGAGCGCGGCGAGGAGCTGTATCAGAAGCTCGTGGAGACCTTTGGCAAGGATGTCAAGGTGCCCATTATGGAGCTGCGTAAGAAGAACGACCCGGATCTTGCCGAGGTCGCCGATTACGTCTACGAGAACGTCTTTTTGCATTACACCATGAAGCAGTGGGGCCAGACGCCCGATCAGATCGATCCCTCGATCACCGGCCGCGTTCCCGTCTTTGTGGGCGATGATGACCGCTACTTCCCGCAAGCTCCCTTCCAGGGCATGCCGCAGGAGGGCTACACGGCGCTCTTTGAGCACATGCTCGACCACGACCTGATCGACGTGTTCTGCGACGTGGACGCCCGTGACCTCTTTGAAATCGACGAGACTACCGTCAAGATCGACGGCAAGGTCTATGGTGGCGAGATCGTCTACACCGGTCCGCTCGATGAGCTGTTCAATCTCGATCTGGGCGCGCTACCGTACCGCACGCTCGACATGAAGTTCGAGACGCTCGATATGGACCAGTTCCAGCCCGTGGGCACCGTCAACTACACCACGAGCGAGGACTACACGCGCATTACCGAGTTCAAGAACATGACCGGTCAGATCCTGCCCGGCAAGACCACCATCATGAAGGAGTATTCCAAGGCCTATACGCCCGGCTCGGGCGAGACGCCGTACTACGCCATTCTTGAGCCCGAGAACCGTGAGCTCTATGAGCGCTATCTTGAGCGCGTCCAGAACCTGACGAACTTCCACCCGGTGGGTCGTCTGGCCGAGTATCGTTACTACGATATGGACGCTGTGACCAATTCCGCCCTCGATCTTTCGGATGAGATTATCGCCTGCCATGCATAAAGTCATAACATTCGGTATTCCCTCGTATAACGCCGCCAAGGACATGGACCATTGCATCACCTCCATCTTGGAGGGGAGCAATTACGCCACCGATATCGAGATTATCGTAGTGGACGACGGCTCCAAGGACGAGACGGCCGATAAGGCCGACGAGTGGGAGGCACGTTATCCCGGTATCATTCGCGCGGTGCACCAGGAGAACGGCGGCCACGGTATTGCCGTCCTTTCGGGTCTGCGCGAGGCACAGGGCACCTACTACAAGGTCGTCGACTCGGATGACTGGCTCGATGCTGCGGCTCTTTCGACTATGCTGTCGATTCTGCGTGGCTTTGAAGAGCGTGACCAGCGCGTTGACCTGTTTATCTCGAACTACGTGTACGAGAAGGTTTACGAGGGCACGCATACCGCTATTGGCTACAAATTTGCCCTGCCGCGCAAAAAGATCTTTTCCTGGGATCAGATCGGTCATTTCCGCCTGGACCAGAACCTACTCATGCACAGCCTGTGCTATCGCACGGATGTGCTGCGCGAGTCCAACCTTCCCATGCCGCCGCACACGTTCTATGTGGACAACATCTACGCCTACGTGCCGCTGCCGCGTTGCAAGACCATGTACTACGCCGACATCGACCTCTATCGCTACTTTATCGGTCGCGAGGGCCAGAGTGTCAACGAGGCCACGATGGTCAAGCGTCTGGACCAGCAGTTCCGTGTGACGCGCATCATGATGGAGTCGTACCACCTGTACAGCGATGTTGAGTCGTCGCGTCTGCGCTCGTACATGATGGGCTATTTCACCATGATGATGGCGATCTGCTCGGTGCTCACCAAGCTTTCCGAGGAAGATTGCGCCGACGAGCGCCTAAAGATGCTGTGGAATGATTTGAAGGCCTACGACGAGCGCATGTATCGTCGTGCCCGCTACGGCGTGGTCGGGTTCTTCACCAATCTGCGCGGACGGGCCGGAGACAAAACCACACTCGGCCTATACCGTCTTGCCTCAAAGATCTTCAAATTCAACTAGCTGCTGAGTAATCGCTGTTGATAGGTTGACTGGGCCCCTTGGCCTTTAGTTTGCTACTGCGAACAGTCCTGCTCGCACGGAAAGCACATTAAGTGCTTTCCGGCTCGTGCGGAACTTGTATCAAACTAAAGGCCAAGGGGCCTCTGCTATAAGAATCGATTGTCAGTTTATTTGAATTTGAAGATCTTCGACGCGCGGTACACAGGGGCCTGGGCTGAAAAGAATCTGGTTGGTAGGTTGCCCGGTGGGGCTTGGTTATGTTTGTCGCGAGTTCCGCACGAGCCGAAGAGCACTTAATGTGCTCTTCGTGCGAGCCAGGACTGTAGAGCAGCAAACATAGCCAAGCCCCACCGGGCAACCGGTCAGGTTAGGCTACTTCGCGGCGCCGGGGATGCCGTGGGAGGTTTTGGCGGTTTTGGCTCCGTTTACGATGGCGGTCTGTAGGGCCCTTACGGCGAGCATGCCCAGTAGGTCTAGGGGAACGGCGGCGCTTGCCTGGGCGCCCAGTTTGCCGCTGGCGAGGGTGTAGATGGTGTCGCCGTCGTTGGTGGTGTGTGTGGGGCGGATGGCGTGTGCGTAGGCGTCTGCGGCCATCTGGGAGACCTTGGTGGCTTGTGCCTTAGTGAGTTCCACGTTGGTGACGATGCAGCTGATGGTGGTGTTGGTGCGGTCGAGCGGCATCTGCATGGATCCGGCGGCGGCAAAGGCTGCGAGTTCCATGTCGACGATCTGGTCGCTATCGGCTGCGGCGCGCATGCCGGCGACCCACTCGCCGGTGAAGGGGTCGACAACGTTGCCGCAGGCGTTGACCGAGACCACGGCGCCCACCTTGATGGGGCCGAGTGCCACGGCGGCAGCTCCAAGGCCGGCCTTCATGCAGGTGGCAGGCCCCATGAGCTTACCCACGGTAGCGCCCGTGCCGGCGCCTACGTTGCCCTGTTCGAGCTTGGTGGGGGTGTGGTCGAGTGCTTCGCGCACGGCGGCGATGCCGGCCTCAATGTCGGGGCGCACGGTGGGGTTACCAAAGGCGAGGTCGAAGATACAGCTGGAGCACACGATAGGCACCTGCGTGGGGCCGACGGGAAGGCCGATGCCGCGGCTCTCAAGCTCGCGAGCGACGCCGCTTGCAGCCTCGAGGCCAAAGGCCGATCCACCCGAAAGGCAGACGGCGTGGACCTTGTCGACGGTGTTCTCGGGTCGCAGCAGGTCGGTTTCGCGCGATGCTGGAGCACCGCCGCGAACGTCAACGCCGCCGGTGGCGCCCTCGGGTGCCACGATTACGGTGCAACCGGTGCCGGCCTCCTCGTCCGTATAGTTGCCATAGCAAAAGCCATCGACATCGCAGACGTCAATGGCCTCGAGCAGTGTATCCATGTTTAACTCCTATCGGTTTTCCGCCGCGCCTTGTGCCCGGTCGGGATCCGTACGGTACGCCAAAATTGTAGGCGCCGGGGGATACCCAGCGCCAGATGCAATTACGAGAGTTTTTGAATCGCGCGCGCGACGCGGGCGATGGGTAGGCCCACCACGTTATAGAAGTCGCCCGAAATATCGTGCACGAGCATGCGTCCTCCTGTGCCCTGAATGCCGTAGGCGCCGGCCTTGTCCATGGGCTCACCCGAGGCGACGTAGTGCTCGATCTGCTCGTCGGTGAGCTCGTAGAACGTCACGTCGGTCACATCGACAAAGGACAGGCTTTCGGCGGCATGCGGGGCGGCCGTATCGCCTGCCTTAACGATGCAGACGCCGGTTGCGACCTGGTGCGTGCGGCCCGAAAGCTCACGGAGCATAGTGCGCGCCTCGTCCTCGGTTGCCGGCTTGCCCAGAATCTTGCCGTCAAAGGTGACGATGGTGTCGGCCGCGACCGTTAGCTCATTGGGCTCGGCATGCTCGGCAGCAACGGCAGCCGCCTTGGCGCGTGCCAAGCGCTCGACAAGCGTGAGCGGGGCCTCGCCATCAAAGGGCGTTTCGTCGATATCCGCGGGAATCACGCGAATGTTGTAGCCTGCCTCGCGCATCAGCTCTATGCGGCGCGGCGATTGCGAAGCCAAAATCATAGTTGGATGCCCTCGGCGACCTTCTCGACGGCCTTGTCGCCGGCGAGCGTGCGCAGCAGCTCCAATGCAAAGGGGAGGGACTGTGCCATGCCGCTGGCAGTGATGATGTTGCCGTCTTGCGTGACCTTCTCGCCGGTATAGGCGCCTTCGGGGAAGCTTTTCTCAAAGCCAGGGAAGCACGTGGCATGGCGCCCCTCGAGCAGGTCGAGCTCGCCCAGGATAAACGGGGCGGCGCAGATGGCGGCGACGTGCTTGGTTGCGGCGAACTCGCAGACCACGTCGCAGACGCGCTGATCTGCGCGCAGGTTGGTGGCACCGGGCAGGCCGCCGGGCAGCACGACGCAGTCGTACTCGTCAAAGTTGATCTCATCAAAGAGCGCATCGCAGGTCACGGGGATCTGCAGCGAGCTTACGACCTCGCGCGTGGGCATGATCGAGACGAGCGTGGCACGCACGCCGCCGCGACGCATGACATCGACCATGGTCAAGCATTCAATAGTTTCAAAGCCATCGGCGGCGAGAACGGCAACGCTGGGCATGAGGGTTCCTTTCATAGGCGGCATACAATTAGCCGTCTTATACCCCGAAGACCTCCGCTTGCCACGCTCGATTTCCCAATGATTTTCTGAGCAATGATTAAGCGGCTAGTTGCGCCTAAGGTGGACGACGGTCTCGCAGTGGAAGGTTTGTGGGAACAGGTCGACTGGCGTGATCTTTACGGGGGAGAAGGTGCCTTCTTCGACAAAGCGTTTGAGATCGCGCGCCAGGGTGGCCGGGTCGCAGCTCACGTAGGCGACATCGCGGGCACTCGTGCTGGCGATAAGGCCGATCGCCTCGGGGGCGAGGCCTGCGCGCGGCGGGTCGACCACCAAGATGTCGGCATCCTGGTCGGGGAACTCGCGCACCGCGTCTCCGCCAATGACGTCGACGTTATCAAGCTTGTTGATTTCCAGGTTACGGCGTAGATCGCGCACGGCGGGGCCGTAGGCCTCGACGGCAGCGACAAAGTCGCAGCGGCGGGCGAGCGGCAGGGTAAAGGTGCCGGCACCGCAGTACAGGTCCACGGCAAGCTCGTCTTCCTGCGGGTCGAGCGCTTCCATGACAAGATCGATCAAAATCTCGGCACCCTTGGTGTTGACCTGGAAAAAAGACGGGGCAGACAAGCGCATCTGATCCTCGGCGATATTCTCGGTCCATGAGCCCTCTCCGGCGAGCATTTCGACCTTGGAGACACGGCGGGCCTTCTTTTCGCCCTTGCTCATCACGCGTACGATGCTCGTAGGATGAGCGGCGTCCGCCAGCACGCGGGAGACCTGCGAGCGCGGAAAAGAGCCTGTGGGCGTCCAGAGTGCGACCTCGAGTGCCTTGGTGCGGCGCGATGCGCGAATGCCCACGCGTTCGAGCCCCAAGTCATGGCTGCCGCTTAGATAGTTGAGTGCGCCGACGACCGATTTGAGTGCCTTCGGGAAGCGCTTATCGAACAGCGGACACATATCGACGGTCACGATTTTGCTGGGGTCGACACCGTGCATGCCAAGGCGCACGCGACCGTTGACGACGGTCGGTTCGAGCTCGATTTTATTGCGGTAGCCCCAGTCGTCCTTGGTGTGGCAGATGGGCTGTACCAACTCATCTGCCAGCTCAGGAGCGAACTTGCCGATGCGCTCGAGCGTGGAGCGCAGGTTTTGCTCCTTGGCGGCGAGCTGTGCCGTGCGTGAGAGATTGCCCCACGAGCAGCCGCCGCAGATGCCCACGAAGGGGCAGGGAGGCTGAATGCGATTGGGGCTTGGCTCCAGAATCTCGGTGGTGCGGGCGCGCATGAATGACTTGCCGTCCTGTACGACCTCGGCCTCGACGGTGTCGCCTGCCACGGCACCCTGCACAAAGACGGCCTTGCCGTTGTCGGCGTGCGCCAGCCCGTCGGCGCCGTAGGTCATCGATTCTATAGTGAGCTTCATATTCCTGCCTGTCATTCGCGTTGTTGTTCGCACCATGGTAGCAGGGAAAAGCGCCCCGTATCCGAGGCTTTCCTCAAATGCGGGGCGCTTCTACAAACTGCTTCTACAAACGACTATTTCGTCTTGCCGGTAATGAGCGTCTTAAGACCCAGGCCGATCAGACCCAGGCCCATGCGCACGCGGCCGGGGCGATGGCGCTCGATGGCCTTGGTCTTGCCAGCGGGCTTATCGCGACGGGCGCTCGTCTCGGGTGCGGGCTTGGTGACCTGCGGATCGGGCTGAGGTGCAGGTGCAGGCTCGGGCTCAATGACGGTCGCCTGGACCTCTTGGACCTTGGGTGCTACTGGCTGCGGCTCGGCCTCGGAGGCAGGTTCCGCCTCAATGACGGGCTCGGGCGCGGCCTCGGCGTTGCGATAGGCGCGCTCCAGCAGGGCTTCCTGTGAGTTGAAGGGTTTCTCACCCTCTGCACGCTCCACGGGGACCCAGGTGCCGTCGCTCGTGAGGCTGCGGGCCTTCACGTTGTCGCGCAGCTGCATGCCCATGTACTCGTGCACCAGAGCGCGGCAGGTGGGGTCGAGCACGGGGAAGGCAATCTCCACGCGGTGCTCGGTGTTGCGCGTCATCATGTCTGCCGAGCTCAGGTAAATCATGTCCGAGTCCACGCCGAAAGCATAGACGCGCGCGTGCTCCAAAAAGCGTCCGACGATGGAGCGGACATGCACGTTCTCGGTCTTGCCCGGAACACCGGGCTTGAGGCACGAGATGCCGCGGATGATCATGTCTACGCGCACGCCGGCACACGATGCCTCGGCGATCTTGTCGATAACCTCGCGGTCGGTCAGTGAGTTGAGCTTAAAGAACACGCGGGCGGGCTCGCCGGCAAGGGCGCGCTGGATCTCGCGGTCAAGCCCGCGCATGATGAGCGGTTTCAGTCCGACGGGCGCCACACCCAGGAAGCGGTAGTCGCCGCGCAGGTTGCCCAGCGACAGATTGCGGAAGAACAGGTTGGCGTCTTCACCGATGCCGGGATGGGCTGTCATGAGCATAAAGTCGCTGTAGAGTTTGGCCGTCTTCTCGTTAAAGTTGCCGGTGCCCAAGAGCGTGAGGCGGGTGAGCGCCATGCCCTCGCGATAGGTGAGCTGGCAGATCTTGGAGTGGCACTTAAAGCCTTCGGAGCCGTAGATGACGGTGCAGCCTGCCTCTTCCAGACGCTCGGCCCACTCGATGTTGTTCTGCTCGTCAAAGCGGGCGCGGAGCTCCATGAGCACCGTGACCTCTTTGCCGTTCTCGGCGGCATCGATCAGCGACTCGCATAGGCGGCTCTGCTTGGCCACGCGGTAGAGCGTGATGCGCAACGAGATGCACTCGGGATCGTAGGCTGCCTCGTGTACCAGATCCAGGAACGGATTCATGGCCTCGTAAGGGTAGAAGAGCAGCTTGTCGTGCTGCAGCACCTGCTCGCGGATGGAGCGGGTCATGTCGATGGTGGGGTTGGGCTGTGGCTTAAACGGCGTAAAGAGGAGCTCGTTGCGCAGGTGCTCGGGAATCTTGCCCTCAATGCCAAAGACGTAGCCCAGGTTGAGCGGGATATCGCAGGTAAAGACAGAGCGGCGCGAAAGCTCGAGCGCCTTGCGGATAGTCTTGAGCGTCGCCTTCTCGAGCGACCCCGAGACCGCGAGCACTACCGGCTGCAGGCGCAGGCGCTTCTTGAGAATGCGCTTCATGTGCTGGCGGTAGTCCTCTTCCTCTTCGACGCCCTCGCCGTCCGGATCGATGTCGGCGTTGCGGGTGACGCGGATCAGCGCACGATCCAGCGGCTTATAGGAGCCAAAGCAGCTGTCCAGGCAGGCGAGGATGACGTCCTCGAGCAAGATGTAGGAGTAGGTGCCGGCGGGCGAGGGGATCTCGACCACGCGGTTCATCGAGGCGGGAATCTCGATAAGGCCCAGTAGGCTCTCCTCGTCGGTGGCGCCGTCCAGACCACAGGCCAGATAGAGCGCGCCGTTGCGCAGGTTGGGGAAGGGGTGGCGAGGATCGATGACCAGCGGCGAGATGACCGGCGACACGTAGGCCTGGAAGTAGCGGGTTACAAAGGTACGCTCCTCGGGCGTAAGCGAATCGATGTGGGCGCGGTGAACGCCCAAGGTGTCGAGCTTGCCCTCGATGCTCTTAAAGATGGACTCCCAACGGGTAAGGAGCCCGGGCATTTCGGCCATGACAGCATCGACCTGTTCGGAGGCGGTCATATTGCTCTTGTTGTCGACAGGTTGTTTTTTGAGCTCCGCCAGATCGGACAGGCCGCCCACGCGCACCATGAGGAACTCATCGAGGTTGGACTCGAAGATCGAGACGAACTTTAGTCGCTCGAATAACGGAACGGTTTCGTCGAAGGCTTCGTCGAGCACGCGGTTGTCAAAGCGTAGCCAGCTGAGCTCTCGGTTTTGCGTGTATGAGAAGTCGCGCGGCGGTTTGCGCAGCTTTGCGGCGGCTTGCTTCTTTTCGATTTTGCTCGGCATATGCATCTGTCCGTTCAGTCCCCACAGGGGACGGTAGCCTAACACTATTCACTATTGTCTCAATTTAGTCGACCTGTGGCACGGACGTATTGCGTGAACGGTATCTTTACCTACTTCTTACGCTGCCAAGGCATGCAACTAACTGCCCAACTCGTTTAGAAACAATCTATATCCATACTCAATTGGTGAGGATGTATGAATAAGAATGATTGCGAGCTGAATATAATCGAATCCAAATTGAATCATGAACAAACGACATATATATGCAGAAAACCGTTTTAGCTATGCAATTCCTAAACATGAAAATATTTGTGCAATCTAGCTTAATTCCTTAGAAAAAAGAACATTTACCTTTGAAAACCTGCTTTAGAGAACCGAAGTGCATCATGGGGGAATCATATGAGATATACCGTTCATCGCACTTTGCTGACCGTTCGGGGGCGAGGTGGAATTGCAGGTGGTTTTTGGATATAACTAGAGCTGTCAGCAAGCAGCGTCCCATACGGAGGGGCGCTGATACATTCGGCCAGTAAGGCCCGAAAGAAAGGTAGGAGGCCATGACGAAAGGTCTGCACGTGCCTTCCGAGATCGGCAAGCTCAGGAAGGTCTGCCTGCACCGTCCCGGCGACGAGCTCCTCAACCTGCCGCCCGACGAGCTCGAGCGACTCCTGTTCGACGACGTCCCGTTCCTGGAGGTCGCGCAGCAGGAGCACGACACCTTCGCCCAGATCCTGAGGGACCAGGGCGTGGAGGTCCTCTACCTCGAGAACCTCGTCGCCGAGGTGTTCGACCAGGTCCCCGGCGCCCGCGCCGAGTTCACCGACCAGTACATCGCCGAGGCCGGCATCCGCGGCCAGCACATGCCGCAGATCGTCCGCGAGAAGCTGGACTCCATCGAGGACAACCTCGAGTTCGTCAAGAAGACCATGGCCGGCATGACCAAGTCCGAGATCGACATGCCCCTCACGGCGTCCACGACCCTCGACTCCCTGGTCAACTCCGAGTCCGAGTCCGACCTGATCATCGACCCGATGCCCAACCTCTACTTCACCCGCGACCCGTTCGCGGTCGTCGGCGAGGGCGTCAACCTCAACCGCATGTACTCGGTCACCCGCAACCGCGAGACCCTGTACGGCAAGTACGTCTTCAAGTACCACCCCGACTACAAGGACGTCTCCCTGTACTTCCGCCGCGACTGCCAGTTCCACACCGAGGGCGGCGACGTGCTGAACATCAACGAGAAGACCCTCGCCGTCGGCATCTCCCAGCGCACCCAGGCCGCCGCGATCGACGTCATGGCCCAGAACATCTTCTGGAACTCCGACTCCAAGGTCGAGCGCATCCTGGCCTTCGACATCCCGGTCTCGCGCGCCTTCATGCACCTCGACACGGTCTTCACCCAGATCGACGTCGATAAGTTCACGATCCACCCCGCCATCATGGGCACCCTGCGCGTCTACGAGCTGACCGCCGGCAAGAACCCGGGCGACGTGAACATCCGCCTGATCGAGGACACCCTCGAGCACGTCCTGGAGGACGCCACCGGCGTCGACCAGGTCAAGCTGATCCCCTGCGGCGGCGGCGACCCGATCGCGGCCTCCCGCGAGCAGTGGAACGACGGCTCCAACACCCTGTGCGTCGAGCCCGGCAAGATCTGCGTCTACGCCCGCAACACCGTCACCAACGACGTGCTGTACAAGGAGGGCCTGGACCTTCTCGTCGTGCCCTCCGCCGAGCTCTCCCGCGGCCGCGGCGGCCCGCGCTGCATGAGCATGCCCTTCTGGCGCGAGGACCTCTAAGGTCTTTCAGGACCCGTACAGGTCATAATACATACATCTAGCTGCCATTAGATGTCTCCCATTGGGGCGGTGCGGGTTTTCGCACCGCCCCAATCTTGTATGAGGGACGTCAACACGATTGGATGACTGCTTTTGTAAGGAGCTTGGCCATGGACATCAAGACGATTGGCGTTGAGGAATGGCTCAACGTTTGGGAGAAAAGTGCCACGTGGGACATCGCCCAGTCGACGATCTCGTCGCTCACCATGGGCGAGCTGCGCGCGCTCGATGAGCAGGACGGCGCCACGTTCTACGAGCGCTTGGACCGCGAGAAGATGAACTACGGCTGGATCGAGGGCTCGCCGGAGTTTAAGGCCGTGGTTGCCAAGCTGTATCGTCGGGAGGTCAATCCCGACCACATTCTGCAGACCAATGGCTGCACGGGTGCGAACCTCAACGCCATCATGGCCGTGGTCGAGCCCGGCGACCACGTTATCGCCGAGTGGCCCACCTACGCGCCGCTCTACGAGATTCCGCGCACGCTGGGCGCCGAGGTCGAGTATTGGGAGCTTTGCGAGGAACTCGGCTGGAAGCCCGATATCGAGGAAGTCAAGCGCTTGGTGCGCCCCAACACCAAGCTTATCTGCATAAACAACGCATCGAACCCCATCGGTACGGTGCTCGATACCGATATGCTCGGCCAGATTGCCGAGATCGCCCGTTCGGTGGGCGCCTACGTGCTGTGCGACGAGGTGTATCTGCCGCTCGAAAACACTGAGTCCTTTATGTCGATGGTCGACGTGTACGAGAGGGCCATTGTCACCAACTCGTTGTCGAAGACCTATTCGACGCCTGCGGCCCGCGTGGGCTGGGTCGTGGCCGACGAAGAGGTGTCCAACCGCATCCGTACCTATCGCGATTACACCATGATCTGCGGCGGCGTGTTCAACGATGCTCTGGCGACCTATGTGCTTGAGCACAAGGATAAGATTCTCGAGCGCAATCGCAAGATCGTGTTTGGCAACCGCGATATCGCGCAGGCTTGGATCGATACGCAGCATCGCGTTTCCTGGACGGCCCCGCAGGGCGTGTCCACCTCGTTTATCCAGCTGGATATTCCCGAGGATGACGAGGAGTTCTGCAGGCGCCTGCTGTCCGAGAGGGGAGTGCTGCTGGTCCCCGGTAGCCGTTTTGAGCTTCCCTGCGGCGCACGCCTGGGCTACTGCGCGAGCGAGGACGTTCTGCGCGAGGGCCTGAGGCTTTTGGGCGAGGCACTGGCGGAGTTCGATCGCTAGGATTCCGATGGTCTTCGGGGGCCTTATCCAAATTAGCCGAAGATAATCGAAAACCGACCCGTTTCCCTAGGGGAAGCGGGTCCGTTTTTCTATACCGAGAAGTCAAGTTGTTACAAATGGGGCCGTAAAGCGAGGCGGTATCCGCTGGGCCTTATACTGAGTTTCCGGTGAACGGTATCAAGCGTCTGGTAAACGGTAATTTATTTATCAGAAATGAATAGGACAAACTATTTTCTGAATAAAAATGAAAATGGTTGAGACGCGGTGTGAACCGCTAATTCTATTCATAGCTTTATTGGAAATATGCAATTTGAGGATGGTTTAACAAAGTTTAGTTCCATTTGATTTTAGGATTAAAACGCGTTTAAGCACGTAAATACGCTTTATTAAGATGAAGTGTGCCATGCGTGAAGTATATGTGTATGCCGTTCACCCCCTATAAAAAACCGTTCGGGGGCAAGGTGGAAGTATGAGCTGATTTTGGATATAAATATGTCGTCAGCAATAACGCCTCACACGGAGGGGCGCTAACGAATCGGCCCTGACAAGGGCCCGAAAGAAAGGTAGGAGGCCATGACGAAAGGTCTGCACGTGCCTTCCGAGATCGGCAAGCTCAGGAAGGTCTGCCTGCACCGTCCCGGCGACGAGCTCCTCAACCTGCCGCCCGACGAGCTCGAGCGACTCCTGTTCGACGACGTCCCGTTCCTGGAGGTCGCGCAGCAGGAGCACGACACCTTCGCCCAGATCCTGAGGGACCAGGGCGTGGAGGTCCTCTACCTCGAGAACCTCGTCGCCGAGGTGTTCGACCAGGTCCCCGGCGCCCGCGCCGAGTTCACCGACCAGTACATCGCCGAGGCCGGCATCCGCGGCCAGCACATGCCGCAGATCGTCCGCGAGAAGCTGGACTCCATCGAGGACAACCTCGAGTTCGTCAAGAAGACCATGGCCGGCATGACCAAGTCCGAGATCGACATGCCCCTCACGGCGTCCACGACCCTCGACTCCCTGGTCAACTCCGAGTCCGAGTCCGACCTGATCATCGACCCGATGCCCAACCTCTACTTCACCCGCGACCCGTTCGCGGTCGTCGGCGAGGGCGTCAACCTCAACCGCATGTACTCGGTCACCCGCAACCGCGAGACCCTGTACGGCAAGTACGTCTTCAAGTACCACCCCGACTACAAGGACGTCTCCCTGTACTTCCGCCGCGACTGCCAGTTCCACACCGAGGGCGGCGACGTGCTGAACATCAACGAGAAGACCCTCGCCGTCGGCATCTCCCAGCGCACCCAGGCCGCCGCGATCGACGTCATGGCCCAGAACATCTTCTGGAACTCCGACTCCAAGGTCGAGCGCATCCTGGCCTTCGACATCCCGGTCTCGCGCGCCTTCATGCACCTCGACACGGTCTTCACCCAGATCGACGTCGATAAGTTCACGATCCACCCCGCCATCATGGGCACCCTGCGCGTCTACGAGCTGACCGCCGGCAAGAACCCGGGCGACGTGAACATCCGCCTGATCGAGGACACCCTCGAGCACGTCCTGGAGGACGCCACCGGCGTCGACCAGGTCAAGCTGATCCCCTGCGGCGGCGGCGACCCGATCGCGGCCTCCCGCGAGCAGTGGAACGACGGCTCCAACACCCTGTGCGTCGAGCCCGGCAAGATCTGCGTCTACGCCCGCAACACCGTCACCAACGACGTGCTGTACAAGGAGGGCCTGGACCTTCTCGTCGTGCCCTCCGCCGAGCTCTCCCGCGGCCGCGGCGGCCCGCGCTGCATGAGCATGCCCTTCTGGCGCGAGGACCTCTAAGGTCTTTCCGTTTCCGGTGCGGTCCCCCTACAACCGCACCGGCTTCGCCCGTTAAACGGGCACCACTAATACTTACGTAATTCATTTCTTCGAAAGGAATCAAACCATGGGTGTTAACCTTTCCGGCCGTAGCTTCCTCAAGCTTCTCGACCTCACCACCGAGGAGATCGAGTACCTGCTCAAGCTCTCCAAGAACTTCAAGGATATGAAGCGCGCTGGCGTTCCGCACCGCTATCTCGAGGGCAAGAACATCGTTCTGCTCTTCCAGAAGACCTCTACTCGTACCCGCTGCGCCTTCGAGGTCGGCGGCATGGATCTGGGCATGGGCGTCACCTACCTCGATCCGGGTTCGTCGCAGATGGGCAAGAAGGAGTCCATCGAGGACACTGCCCGCGTTCTCGGCCGCATGTATGACGGCATCGAGTTCCGTGGCTTTGCCCAGGACGACGTCGAGGAGCTCGCTGCTAAGTCCGGCGTGCCCGTGTGGAACGGCCTGACCACCGAGTGGCACCCCACCCAGATGCTCGCCGACATCCTGACCGTCCAGGAGAACTTCAACTACGACATCAAGGGCAAGACCCTCGTCTTCATGGGCGAC